>JAGXHU010000065.1 GCA_024636015.1 Halothiobacillus sp. | reverse complement strand
TGAGCGTCTCGTGGGCTCGGAGATGTGTATAAGAGACAGGTGACGGGTCCAGCGGTTGCAGGATGACCTGGATATCGAAGGTGGCGGCGTATTCGAGTGCGCGGCGCAGCAGACGAAGATCTTTCAGGGGGTAGTGGGCGTTTGTGATGGCGACGCAGCCACCCTCGGTCAACTCGGCCATTTCGGCCAGCAACTCGCCGCGCAATCCCTGGGTCATGGCGCCGATGGCGACGACGCGTGCTCGACCGGCCAGTTGGGCACGGCGCTTGATGAACCGGGCGACGGCAATGGTATCGAGTACCGGATCGGTATCCGGGGGCATGCAGAGGGTCGTGATGCCCCCCGCAACGGCCGCGAGGGTTTCGGTAGCGATGGTGGCCTTGTGTTCCTGCCCGGGCTCGCGCAGGCGCGCCCAGCCGTCGATGATGCCGGGGATCAACCATCGTCCGTCTGCTGAGACTGTGTTGACGGCACTGCTCGGGAAATGGGCAGGTGCAGCCCCAATTCCGACGATCTTGCCCCCTGCCAGATAGAGATCGGCGATTTGATCCAGTCCACTGGCCGGGTCGAGTACCCGGGCGCCGCTAATTCGCCAGGTATCGCAATCGATGCCGGGGCGGCAGCCGTCGGGGTGTCGAACTGGGTCGAGGTCGATGCCGAGATTAGGTGGGTTTTGAATCATTATTCCGTACTCGCGCTCATGCACAGGGCCATGACGGCCATGCGCACGCCAATCCCGTTGGATACCTGTTCCAGAATCACCGACTGAGGACCATCGGCCACGCGGGATTCGATTTCGACACCGCGGTTGGCAGGGCCCGGGTGCATGACGATGGCATCCGGTTTCGCCCAGCCCAACTTCTCTTCGGTCAGACCATAGATCCGATAGAACTCCTGTTCGGTGGGTAGCAGACCCGACTCCATGCGTTCCCGCTGCAGGCGCAGCATGATGATGACATCCACGTCCTTGAGACCGGTGCGCATGTCGTGAAACACACGCACGCCCAGGGGTTCGATGTCATTTGGAATCAGGGTGCGCGGGCCGATGACCCGCAGTTCGCCGACGTTCAGCGAATTGAATGCATGGATTTGCGAGCGCGCGACCCGAGAATGCCGCACGTCACCCACAATCGCGATGCGCAACGGGGCAAAATCACCCTTGATCCGTCGAATCGTGAAGGCGTCCAGCAAGGCCTGGGTCGGGTGGGCATGCCAGCCATCGCCGGCATTCAGTACCGAGACGTGGGGGGCGACATGGCGCGCGATGAAGTGCGCGGCGCCCGATTGATCATGCCGCACCACGAACATGTCTGCCTGCATTGCCTCGATATTACGCAGGGTGTCGAGCAGACTTTCGCCCTTGGTGGTGGCTGAGGTCGACAGGTTGATGTTCAACACGTCGGCCGACAGGCGCTTGGCGGCCAGTTCGAAGGTCGTTCGGGTTCGCGTGGAGGATTCAAAAAAAAGGTTTACAACCGTACGGCCCCGCAACAGGGGGACTTTTTTGATCTCTCGGTCGGCGACCGACATGAACCCCTCCGCCGTATCGAGAATCCGGGTGATCCAGGTCGGCCCCAGGCCTTCGATGGTCAACAGGTGTTTCAGATGACCTTGACTGTCAAACTGGATAGCCCAGGGATCTTTGGCCAGCTTGGGGATAATCGGACGCACGAAATTCACGGCCATCAGTGCGTTTCCTCACGGGTCACGATGCGGGCGGTCAGGGGTGTCGGTCCATCCACATGGATTTGTTGCTGGGGATTGAGCTGCAGGCGCTGGCCGACTGTCTGCGCGGCAATAGGAAGTTCGCGCCCGTCACGCTCAAATAAAACCGTGAGCCAGATGCGGGCAGGCCGCCCGTAGTCGAACAGTTCGTTGAGGGCAGCGCGGATCGTGCGGCCGGTATACAGCACGTCGTCGACCAGGATGATGTCTCGGCCGTCGATATCCACGGGCAACTGGGAGGGGGCAACCTGTGGGTGGAGCCCGATGGTATCGAAATCGTCCCGGTAGAAGGTGATATTGAGCCTGCCCAGCGGGTCGGACAGATTCAGCCGCTCGTGCAGTTCCTCGGCAATCCAGACCCCGCCGCTGTGGATGCCGACCATCAAGGGGTTGGTCAGTTGCCCCTGATCAATGGCGTGGTGTAAATCGCGATAGATCTGTGTCATCAGACCGTCGATCGGATTCAAGGTAGGCGTATCCGGCATTGATTGCATCATGATCGGCACATCGTTGGGTTAGGGCTGTGGGACGGAATCAACCGCGGCGTCCTGATTCTGACTGAAAAACGAGTCAAGAATAATCGCCGCGGCCTGAGAGTCAATCAGACCGGGGGTTTTTTTAACGGTCAGCTTACCGTGGCTCGCGGTGAGCATCTGTTCGGCCTGTTCCGAGCTCAAGCGCTCGTCCACGTAAAACACCGGCAGATTGAATCGGCCATGCAACCGCTGGCCGAAGCGGCGGATGAACTCGGCCACCGGATAGGTTTGGCCATCGTCGGTCAGTGGCCAGCCCAGGACAAGGCCGACCGGTCGCCATTCATCCAGCAGGCCGGCGATGGTTGTCCATTCGATTTGATGGGCATTTCGGTGCTTAATGGTGGTGAGGGGGCGCGCCGTGCCGATCAGCTGTTCGCCCACTGCAATGCCCATACGCCATGCGCCGTAGTCGAATGCGAGCCAGGTGCCGGTTTTGGTGGGCATCGGAGTAAACACGCACGCGTTCAGGCGTGCCCAGCCTCGCCAGATACCAGATTCATGTCGATGCCCAGTGTTCTGGCTGCCGTCGCCCAGCGCTCGGTAATGGGTTGATCGAAAATCAGTTCGGCGGTGGCATCGACAGTCAGCCAAGTGTTTTCGGCAATCTCGGATTCGATCTGACCGGCTGACCAACCTGAATAACCCAGCGCAATCACCGCACGTGCCGGACCGGCTCCATCGGCCAGGGCTTGTAGAATATCCTTGGAGGTCGTCAGGCCGATCTTTTCGGTGACCTCCAGCGTGGATTCCCAGCCACCATGGGGGGTGTGCAGCACAAATCCCCGTTCCATGGCGACCGGGCCGCCCATGAACACGGGGCGATTGCGGACGGCCGGGTTGGTGCAGGTGATTTTCATGTGGTCGAGAATATCACCGAGGGTGACGTCCAGCGGCCGGTTGATGGTGATACCCATGGCCCCTTCTTCGTTATGTTCACAGACATAGGTGACGCCGTGACTGAAATTGGGATCCAGCACGTTGGGCATGGCGACCAGCAGGTGATTCTTCAGATCGTGGTTATCTTCATAGACGATGGTCGAGTCTGAGTGGCCTGTACGGGCAGGCTGTGCCTTGGCTGCGTTCGGTTCGCTGTCCGCATCTTGTTGGGATGTGCTGGAATGGGGGTATTTAATCATGCGGTGGAAAATCGCCTGTAGGCCGGATGCAGGGCATCCAGAAAATAAAAGAGGCCAATGACATTACTCTAATCGTTCTGGGCAGGCTCTGCCCAGTTTGATCGACCGACTTCAGGATCGGCCTCGGGGGGGCTTTCGACCGGGTGTGCCGGCACGTGGTTCTGAGCGCCGCGGACTGGGCTTCAGTCGGGACAGGGTGCCTCGAGTATTGGTGGCGCCTTCTGCATTCTGTTCCGTGCCCTGCCGAGTGCGTGGCGTGGATTTGGTCGCGAAGGGCTTTTTGTGTGGGGTTCGCGCTGGGGCAGCCGACCGTTTGGTTACGATCGGCTTCTCGTACGGGATTAGCTCCGGGTCGGCTGGCCGTTGGGGCGCGAGTGGTTTTTTATGCGGCATCCGCTCTGGGTCGATTGGTCGTTTGGGCGCCGATTCCTGGACGCGTGCCCGATAGGGCTTCAGTGCCCGTCGCTGGGCGTCGTCATCCAGTACCTTGCGGCGGGTTTCCGGCCGCAAGCCGACGAGACGAACGAGTTGATCTTCGAGTTCGGGCGGCAAATCCTGCGCACGTCCCGGTTTCAGGCGGGGGGGGAGGGCGATTCCAGCGTAGCTGATGCGGATCAGCCGCGATACGGTGCCTTCAACGGCCTCGATCATCCGGCGAATTTCCCGGTTGCGGCCTTCGCGGATGGTGACGTGATACCACTTGTTGGCCCCGGTACCACCGGCCTCGGCCAGTTGTTCGAAGGAGGCTGGGCCATCGTCCAGTTGGACTTCGGTCGTCAGTTGTTTAATTTGCTCTTCACTCAGACCACCGAGCACGCGAACGGCGTAGGTCCGTTCGATTTGATTGCTGGGATGCATGAGTCGATTGGCCAGCTCGCCATCGTTGGTCACCAGCAACAGGCCGGAGGTGTTGAAATCGAGGCGTCCAACCGTAATCCAGCGTCCCTGGCGGATGGACGGCAGGGAACCGAACACGGTCGGACGGCCTTCCGGGTCGGACGCAGAGGTGATTTCGCCCTCGGGCTTGTGATAAATCACAACGCGTCGCACCAGTCCTTCCGTAGGGACGGTGATTTTCTGACCGCGCAGGTCGATGACATCACCCGGTACGGCCACGGTGCCCAATTGGGCGGTTTCGCCATTGAGCTTGATCTCACCGGCACTGATCCAGCCCTCGATGGTGCGGCGGGAGCCGAAGCCCAGGGTGGCGAGGATTTTTTGTAGGCGTTCTTTACTCACGCGGGGGATACTCTGCAATTAATGACGGGTGGAACACCGCACTTTGTTAAACAGAATGATAAGCTCCTAGGCAATCATCACCAAGGGATACTGAACGACGCACCATGACTTCGGCTATGCACGCATCACGGTTGGACCATGCGCCGCCGCAGGCCGACTGGTCCTCGGACCCCGAATTCGCAGTCCTGACTCTGACAGGAACCTGGACGGTACATAGCTTGCAGCATGTGCCGATTCTGCACGTGCCTACTACGCAGACAATTCGGATATTGAGCCAGATATCGGCTTTCGATAGCGCCGCTGCCATGGTGTTGGCGCGCTGGTTGCGGCAATGGCGTGCCGCAGGGATTACGGTCGACGTGTCACAGATGCCCGAGCGAGAGCGGACCCTGCTTGAACTCTTGGATGCCCGACTGGTGGACACAGTTCCAGAGCGCACGCGCCGTACGTCCCTGCTGGCGGTGATCGGGGAATCTGCCGTTCGGCAGTGGGACGAGGCCCGTCAATTTCTGGGTTTTTTGGGCGAGCTCATTTGGCGGGGGGTACCGCTGGTCTTGACCTTCTGGCGGATTCGTTGGTCCGTGGTGATTGCCGAAGTCGAGGCCGCTGGCGTGCGCGCCTTGGGCATCGTCGGACTGCTGTCCTTCATGATCGGGATGGTCATGGCTTATCAGGGCGGGGCGACGTTATCCAATTACGGGGCCAATATTCTGATCGTTAATCTGGTCGGGATTATTACCCTGCGGGAAATGGGCCCGCTGCTGGCCGCCATTATCGTGGCCGGGCGTACCGGTTCGTCCTACACCGCCCAGCTTGGCACGATGCGAATTACCGAGGAAATTGACGCCCTGCGTGCTCTCGGCGTCCCGCCGTTCGAGATTCTGGTGTTCCCGAAGGTAATCGCCTTGGTTGTGACTCTGCCGCTGCTATCGCTCTTTGCCGATCTGATGGGGCTGCTGGGCGGGGCTGTGGTGGCCAATTACGGCTACGGGGTGTCGTTTGCCGTGTATTTTGATCGTATCCCCGATGTGATTACGGTGACGACCCTTTGGCTTGGGTTGATCAAGGCGCCGGTATTCGCGATCGTGATTGCCCTGATCGGCTGCATGCAGGGCTTGCGCGTGCGCGGCAGTGCCTCCGAGGTGGGGCGCGCCACGACGGTGAGTGTCGTGCAGGCCATTTTCATGGTCATCGTCATCGATGCGGTGTTCTCCGTGTTGTATAACTTGATGGGTTACTGATGATGGACGCACATCCTGATTCCGACCTGGTGATCGATGCGCGTGGTCTGGTCAACCAGTTCGGCAGTCATCGGGTGCATGACGACCTGGACTTCCAGTTGCGTCGGGGTAGGGTGATGGCTCTGGTTGGTGGTTCGGGTTCCGGCAAAACCGTGCTGCTGCATACCTTGATCATGCTGCGACAGGCGACGGCGGGTCAGTTGCATCTGTTCGGCGTGGATATCCAGACGGCGGATGAGGCCACCCGACAATCCCTGCGGGAGCGAATTGGTGTGCTGTTCCAGGGCGGCGCTCTGTTTACTTCGCTGACCGTACTGGAAAATGTGCTCATGCCGATCAAGGAGCACGGCCGATTTGATCCCCAGTGGTTGAACGAGCTGGGGATGAGTAAGATTTTACTGGCCGGATTGCCTGCGGACAGTGCGGATAAATATCCCATGGAGTTGTCCGGCGGGATGGTCAAGCGGGCGGCATTGGCGCGTGCATTGGCACTGGACCCTGAGCTGCTGGTACTGGATGAGCCCACATCTGGTCTGGATCCCATCGGGGCTGCGGCTTTCGATGATCTGATCCATACCCTGAGCGAATCGCTAGGGTTGACGGTGCTCCAGGTGACGCACGATCTGGATTCGATCTGGCGGGGTGTCGACGAGGTGGCGTTTCTGGCACGCAAGAAGGTATTGGCTATCGGAACGGCCGTCGAGCTGGCGGCACGCGACGAGCCAGAACTGGCGGCGTACTTCCGGGGAACCCGGTCAGAGGCGTACTGGGCCGCCGCAATGCGGAAGGCACAGGACGATGGCGCGCCTGTCGCGCCTCATATCATCGGAACACAGGCTTAGGGCTTCGTTATGGAATCAAAGATCAATTACACCGCTGTCGGTCTGTTTGTGGTCCTGCTGGGGCTAGGGATGGCGGTGACGGCCTATTGGCTTGTCACGGGCGGCAAGCAGCAGCAGTTCATCCCTTATGTCATCTACGCGACCGATAGCGTGACCGGCCTGTCCGTGAACAGCCACGTGCTCTATCGTGGCGTGGATGTCGGTGAGGTCAAGAACATACGTATCGACCAGAAAAACCCGGGCCGGATCCGGATTCTCGTGGATCTGGACGCCAATGTGCCGATTCGTACGGATACCGTGGCGCAACTGCGGCCCCAGGGCGTGACCGGGTTGAGCGTCCTGAACCTCACCGGCGGCAAGGTGTCGACGCCCCTGACGACGCGCAACGAAGATGGCGACCTTGTGATTCCTTATGAGCCCTCCATCTTTTCCCAGCTTGAAGGCGGTTTGAGCGAGAGCATGGTCAAGGTGTCGCGGATGACCGACCGGTTAGACCAGCTGCTCAGCGAGAAAAATGTGAACACGCTGAGCAAGACGCTGAGTGATATCAACGAATTGACGGCCGCGTTGGCAGAGCATCGAGGTGATATTGCCGACGCCATTGTTGCCGGGCGCAAAACCTTGCAAAACACGGCCGAGGTCACACATTCGACCGCCGCTTTGCTGCGACAGGGACAGCAGGTGTTGAATAAGTTTTCCCGATCGATTGATGCGCTGCAGCAGACGCTGAACACCACTAATATGGCCGTCGGCAAGGTAGCCAAGGCCAGCGAGAGCACGGAAAAACTCACGCAGGTGGGAACGGCAACACTTGTTGATATTAAGCAGCAGACCCTACCCGAACTGGGGAGTCTGTTGAAACGGCTGCAGGATGCCAGCATGTCCATTTCACAGCTGGTTCGGCAGCTCAATGCGAATCCGAGCCAGATTCTGTATGGCGCGCCACCCGTGCCGCCCGGACCGGGTGAGTCTGGCGCGCGCGCAACTCCGGGGGCCGACCAGCCTGCGCACACACAGGGGCGTGGTTCATGATGGTTACACCCGCTGACAACTGGAAGACGGAAAAGGACATACGCATGCATCACTCACTCATCACGCGCGGGCGTATCGGTCGGATGGCCGGAATCGGGCTTTTGGCTGCGATTACTGCGTCATGCAGTCTCCCCATCACGCCGCCGATCGTTCAGAACGCCTATCGCCTTAACCCGCTGGGAACGTTGCATACCCCGGCTATTGAGGCACACGGAAAACCCATGGTATTTCTGATCCAGATGCGCTCGATGTTGGCCGATAATGGTTTTAATACGTCAGGGATGATGTATAGCAGCCAGGCTCAACAATTGAGGCCATACAGAGATAGCCGTTGGCTGGCACCGCCAGCGGATCTATTGACGGATGCCATCACACAAACATTGATTCAACAACCCTGGGTTCAGGGTGTGGTGTCAAATTCGTCGGGTGCGCCCGCGGCGTTGAGTATGAGTTGTCATCTGAGCCGGCTGGAGCATGACATCGTGGATACGACAGGACATGTTCGACTGGTGATGAACTGCCTCTGGCTGGATTCCGCTGCGCACTCGGTTCGGGCGAGCTGGCATTTCGATGAGTCGGTGGCTATTGATCAGAATGATGCCGCCCATTTTGCAGCGGCAAGCCAGAAACTGACTGATCGGGCGATCACGGGGATTGTGCAGCAGACACGGCAGTTACTGTCTCAGCCGGCCTTGGTGCGACCGGATATCGACGGGTAATCAGTCCGGCGCCAAGAAGGGCGCCGGGGATGGTGATTAACGTGTGGGGAGGGGCGTAGGACGGCTTAGCCGTGCAGCAGTCTACTGAAGGTTCAGATCCGCCAGATCAATCTTCGCGGCACCTGGGACTCGGCCAGCCCCGGCGAAGTGCCGACGCCAGTAGGCGTCGTTGAGCTTTGCGTATTTTACATGTTCGCCGGTACGCGGCGCGTGAATGAATCGGTTGTTGCCGACATAGATCCCGACATGGTCAATCTTTCGGCTACGGATCTTGAAGAACAGCAGGTCGCCGGGTCGGAGTTGGGATTTTCCGATGCGCGCGGTGAAGGCATACTGGTCGCGCGCGGTGCGTGGCAGGCTGATATCGGCCTTCTTATACACATAGCTGGTCAGTCCGCTGCAGTCAAAGCCGGAACCGATGGACGCCCCACCCCATTGATAGGCGGTGCCCAGTTGCGACATGGCCTGAATGATGGCCTCGGTCGCCGCTGTCCGGTCGCCACTGTATCCAGCAAGAGATTTGAGGGGCGCTTCGGGTAGTTTAGCGCTGAGATGGCCTTTGGCGTTGGTCTGATCGTTGTTTGCCAAGGAAGACGAGTCCGAGTTGAAGTCGAACCAGCTGGCAACGGAATTCGATCCCGATCCTGATGTGTCGGTCGGCATGCTCGCGCAGCCCCCAAGACCCAACGCTGCACTGAGTACAGCGCCTACTGCGGCGGTACGCCTAAGACGGGGATTAGCCATCAGACCGGTGCCGGATTTCATAAACACTGCGTCGATGCGGTGTGCGAGCGAAATCCATCGGCAAAGTTTTTCGCGATAAGTCATTGATTAAGTATTCTTCCGTTAAACTTTCCGACAATCTAAAGCCTTTCAGGTTATTTGAAAAGACTAATATGCCATTCTGTTCCAACAGGTGCATGCACTGTTGCACAATTGTCACATGATCTCGCTGGATATCCAGCGTGTCTTGCATCGCCTTGGAGTTTGAAAAGGTCGGTGGATCGCAGAAGATCACATCATAGCGTTCCGGGCGATAGGGACCTTGCTGACGCTGCTCCAGCCAGTCCAGTACATCGGCCCGCAGCAAGCGGTGATCGGTGCCTGTCGCAATGTTGTTCAGAGCGAAATTCTTGCCCGCCCATTCGAGATAGGTGTGGGACAGGTCGATCGACAAACTTTGTTCGGCACCCTGGTTGGCGGCACGAACCGATGCCGTGGCGGTGTAGCAGAACAGATTGAGCAGTCGTTTTCCCCGCGACAGTTCAGCGACATGGTCTCGTACCTGACGGTGATCGAGGAACAGGCCGGT
>JAGXHU010000064.1 GCA_024636015.1 Halothiobacillus sp. | reverse complement strand
CTTCCGATGTAACCGGATGACCTGTTTGCGTCTCTCGTGCAGTACTTCACGGGACTGCTTCCGCGCATCTTCTTTTTCCATACAAAGTAGACCATCGAATGCCAAAAATGTTCACGAATAATCTCTGCCGAGTCTATAGGTGGTGATTTAGATAGAACCGATGATGCAATTACACAAGCAAGAGCGGCGTTGCAAATCATGGATTACGGTGTTGGGGAGCAAATCCTAGCTATCCAGCTTGCCCGAAAATGGGCCGAGTTGATTGGCCAAGGGCAGAGGCGTCTTGCCAATATGTATTATGATGAGGCCATCAAGAAATTCCCATGGATTAATGAAATTATGGTTTATGGCGGCTCAGAGGCGGCAGGGGCAATTTTGGCGAAGGAGTTGGTCAAGCAAGGGAAGGTATCGATCAATGTGACCATCAAGGACGGATCGACTGCTTTACTCTATGCTGCTTATTTTGATAACCGTAAAGCAGCAAATGAATTGCTTGATTTGCATGCAGATCCTAATATTTCTGATAATTCCGGATTGACGCCATTAATGAGTGCGGCTCAGAATGGAGATATAATTCTGGCTCAAATGCTTCTGAAGCATGGGGCGAACTCTAATGCTTTGATGCAAGGCTGGAAAGCAGCCGATTTTGCCGCCAGACGAGGTGATAAGAAGCTGGAAAGCCTTCTGCGTAATGCCGAAATAGGGAAGCGAAACTGATCATTTAATAATTGTATGATCAATGGGGTCAGCGTCATTGATTTCATGGTTAGACCCTGGAAGGCGGTGATGCTGTCCCCTTAGTCGGCTGTGGGTTTCATCGGAAAGGCTCCATGAACAGAAACAATTCACGCGCCATCGCCGCAGCAATCTTCGCAGCTTTCTGCTGGGGCAGTGCCACCGTGATGTCCAAATCGGTGCTCGCAGAGGTATCACCGATGGCTCTGCTGACGCTGCAGTTGGCGGTCAGCGCTGCTGCCCTGTGGAGCGTCATCCTGTTGACTCGTCGTCGCCTGCCGCCACGCGGCATGGGCTGGGTGATCTCGGTGCTTGGCCTTCTGGAGCCGGGGGCAGCCTATCTCTTGGGGTTGATCGGTCTGGTTTGGATCGGGGCGGGGGTGGCCACGCTGATCCAGGCCTCCGAGGCAATTTTGATTGTGGTCGTGTCCGTCGTTTTGCTGGGAGAGCGGCCGACTTTTACCTTCATCATGCTTTCGTTGATTGCGTTGGCCGGGCTTTCGATGGCACTGGGAATTGGTGAGAGCCTGTTAACCGGAAACGAAATTTTCGGGATCGTCATGATATTTCTGGCCACCGACAGCGCCGCAGTTTATGTTGTGCTGAGTTCACGGGTGATCGGTGATCATGACCCTTTGGTGGTGGTTGGGCTCCAGCAACTGTCTGCACTGGTGCTGGCACTACTGGCGCTACCATTTGAATCCGCGATCAGGATCGGCGGGATCGAGCTGCCGCACGATACCTTTAGTTGGTCGGTCGTCGTATTGTATGGCCTTGTGCAATATGCCATTGCCTTTTCCGCCTATATGTACGCGCTGTCGAGAATATCGGCCAATCTGGCTGGTAGCTTCCTGAATCTCACACCCGTATTTGGTCTTGCCATTGCCTTTGTCGCGTTGAGAGAACAGTTGACTCTTATCCAGCTGGCTGGCGCGGCAGTCACCATTCTGGCCGTATCACTGATTCACATTCGGAGCGAACCTGCGCTTAGTTCCCCCCCTTTTTCCGAAGACGAATAGTCATCCGCCAGGGCCAGTTTTCCTCAATGAGTTTCGATCGCTCATTTGCCATGCCGGCTGTCAGGATGGGCATGCTTTTTACGAACAGGTCAAGGATGTCGCTGATGATCCGTTCCCGGTATGTCGTCGGCGCGGCCATCCTCCAGGGACGCCCCGTTGGGCAGCCGATAGGGCGCTAACTATCCCGCATAAGCAGGCTCAATTAGAAATTCCTGATCAATCGGCTCATTCTAATGCCCGAGTAAAAGACGCAATTATTACAAAGAACCCGAAATAGGCACCGTCTCGGCCCCGAGTTCACCGTCAGGTGTGCTTTGTAGGGTGATGGGGCGCCGATCCGAGGTTCAGATATGCTCAGGAGCAGTTTCGATGTGGCAGACATTCAAGAACCTGTGGTTTCAGGATCCGTCCGTGAAGCCTGTATTTATCAATGAAACCGCTGTGCGGATTCGCGCCGGCATTTTGCTGGTGATTCCGATCTATATGGGGCTGACGTTGTGGTCGGCCATCTTCGGCGGACACTGGATCGTCAATGGGGATAGCCTCCATGACACCATGGATACCGACTGGGACGGTCATATCATCTACTCTGCGACTGTCATTCGGCGCACCTGGGATTACACCTGGCAGACGTATGCCTTGCTCTACGGTTTGTTCGAGATGCTGTCTGGCTTGTTTGTCTGGTCTTCGCGCCTTTCGCCGACCATTCTGATCTCCGCCTTTCTGGCGCGTAAACATCATGCCGTCTGGAAGCCGCTGACGCCGAAGCGCTATGCCTGGCTGCTGGGCTCAGTCCTGATTACGTTGTGCCTGATTTTCTTCAATCCGGATACCTTTGCCGGTTGGGTCAATACGATTGTTGGTCATGCCGTATTGCCGGATACCAGCCAGTTCATGACGAAATGGATTCCGCTGCTGGTGATCGTGTGTATCGCCTTCATGTGGCTCGAAGCCGTGCTTGGCTTTTGTGTTGGCTGCAAAATCTACTCGTTGCTGGTGATACTCCGCGTGCACAAGGAAGAATGTGAAACCTGCAACAACATTGATTGGGATGAAATCGAGCGGCGTAAAGCACACAAGGATCAGCCCAAACTGGATCATTAAGGCCGGAGCGCTTGGGTTGGTTTGAATAGATCCATTGTGCGTTTTTTAGTGAGCCGCCCATCGATAGGCATTGATGGGCGGCTCACTTTTTAATTCGGGCGAAGAGGGATATCGAAAACTTCAGGACTGCGGGCGCCCTTCGATTTTCGATAAATTCGCCTGATGGCGATCATGAGGGTGTTTTTAACATCAAACTTGAGCGCAGGATGTTGATTCGGCGTCGTTATCGGGTGCGCAAGGGCACCCGCCGACCTGTCTGATATCACGGCTCGTGCGGCGGGACGCGCGCGTCCCACCCTGTTACCGCCTTTGTCATCCGTGGTTAGAAGTAATAACCCAGGTTGACGTTGAACAGGCGATTGAGACCGCCGCTGGTGCCGACAACCGGGGCGACATTGCCGCCGACAAAGGGTTGGTTCTTGGCCTGGACAAAATCGAAGTAGGCATAGACAGGACCCGCTGCCATCGCCATACCCGTGACGTTCATCCAGGTGGGCGCCAGGCTGGCGTTCTTGTCGTAGATTCGGCTGTAATCGTTATAAAACTTCAGCGAGGTGATCGGCCCCCATTTCACCGGCAGCGTGTAGGCCAATTCGCCGGTCACGGATTTGCCTTTGGTGGGACCATAGGAGTTGTAGGCGTACGCGCCATAGACCAGACGACGGGCGCTGCTGCTCTTCAAGTTGTACTTGAAATCGGTGTACTGCAGCTTGACGTTCCAGCGATTCAAGTCCGCATTCAGATGCGCGGCATACGCGTGGTAATTACCTTGGCGTTGAGTACCGTCGTACAGGCTACCGTACATGGCCGAAACACCCGGCTTGATGGTTAGGTCATCACTGGCCTTCCAGGTGTACTCCGCCCGACCCACAACGGTATTAATGGGTTTTACATTGCTGCGTGTATAGCCTGCGGCGCTGGTGCCTAGACCGTTGTCGATCCCGACCACATTCTCGCTGTAACTGTTATTGCCATAGCCATTGGGTTCAGGATTTTTGAGGAGCGCAAAATCCAGGCGCCATTTGTCCGTTTTGTAGGTCGTGCTCACGCCCAACTGGTAGAAGTCCTCGAGCCCGATGTAGTAATTCGAGCTGAAGTAGTAGCTGTTGGAGTTGTACGGCAGATTACCGAACGGTGCCTTGACCACGCCGGCACGCACGATCCAGTCGGGTTTGAACTTGTAGCCGACCCAGGCGTGATGAATGACCTGCATGTAGTCGTAGTAGCGCCATTCCACCGACAGGATCACATTGTCGATCTCGCCGTCGAGATTCAGGCGGAAGGTATCGAAGTTGAGTGCGCCCTGCTGATTGCGATTGCTTTTATCGTACTGCTTGAGTGTGTAATTGAACCGGACTGCACCACCCACATGGATCTTGGGCTTGGTCGCGCTGGCCTGTTTGACCGTTGCCGCCGCCTGCTCGGTCGATTTCTCGCTGGCCTGCTGGATCTTCGACTGATTCGCTTCGACTTTGTCGTTGCGCGCCTTTTCGGCGTCGAGTTGCTGCTGCATGAGCTGGATACGCTGCTGCATCGATTTCAGCGAGTCCATCATTTTCTGCATTTTCTGCGTTTCGGCACTGTCGGTGTTAGCCCAGGCACCCAGCGGCGCGATACTGACAGCTAGCCCAAAGGCCAGCGCTTGGTGATAAATTTTCATGGCATCGTTCCTGTTTGTTAACGGTTAGTTGCTTCTAACGTATTGTCGGATAATGCTTTTAGTTGGTTTTCATCGCGTTGCGATGGGTATGCGCATCACACACCTTAAGATGGAAAATGGCTACGTCATTAGCTCCGCTGCCGAGGCGGCGAAAGATCAGAAATAGGCGTAGTCGGTCGTACATCCCGCGCATGCATTCGCATGGTGCGGGTATGTTCAATCACGTGCGTTATGGCTGGTTTGAGGAATTACCTGATTCCTCTTATGGCTTTTTAGGCACCGATTCCGGCTCGTCTTCGTCGCTCATTTTCCAAGGCAGGATGCCTGGCGAGGTATGCAGGAAGTGCATGTATTTTTCGAACTGGTCGAGGATGTCGCTGATGAGTTGGTCCCGGTCGTAACCAAAGACATCGTAGGCGCGACCGCCCCGGCGCAGATGGACTTCGGCGCGGAAGTACTGCTCGTCGCCATCCAGGCCGCGGTCCATTTCGGGGAAGGCAAACGTGGGTTTGGCGAAGCCGCGCAGACGCACTTCATACTCGAAGGCCATGCCACCGGTGTGGATGACAGACAGTCCGGCCCGGCAGCGCTCGCTGTCGAGCTGGACCGTGACGGGCCAGCCTCGATTTTGCAGTTCCTGGCTCACGGACTCGAAGGCGGGGTAGGCCGTGTCGTGAATGAAGCCGGATACGGCATCGCGCGTCGGGAACTCCATGAGGGTGCCGATGCGTTTCTGCCAGTGATCCTTCTCGGAAAGCCGACCATGTCGCCCCGCATTCATGTGGTGCTGCAGGCTGACTTCCCGGTGGGTTTCGATTTGCAAAGCCCGCCACATGCCGACGGCTGCGATCAGCATGATGATCGCGAAGGGCAGGGCAGCGGTGATCGAGGCGGTTTGCAGCGCACCGAGTCCCCCGGCTAGCAGGAGTACGGCGGCGACAACGCCTTGCAGGGTGGCCCAGAACACGCGTTGCCACACAGGCGTTTTGGCCGAGCCGCCGGAGGCGAGCGAATCGATCACGAGGGCACCGGAATCGGCGGAGGTCACGAAGAACGTCACGATCAGGATGATGGTGAGGAACGCGGTGATGCTGGTCAGCGGCAGATGTTCGAACAGTTTGAACAGGGCGATGGCCTTGTTGGCTTCTACTTGGCCGATCAGCTGGGTGTAGCCGTCGATCATGATGGCATGCAGGGCGGTATCGCCAAATACGGAGAACCAGAAGAAGGTGAACAGGGTGGGGACGAACATCACGCCGACCACGAACTGGCGAATGGTGCGACCGCGGCTGATCTTGGCGATGAATAGGCCGACAAACGGCGCCCAGGAGATCGTCCAGCCGAAGATGAACAGGGTCCAGTTATCGATCCAGTTGCCGTTGGTATAGGCCTGCAGGTTAAAGGTGCGATCGACGATATTGCTGAGATAGCTGCCGGTGTTCTGCACGAAGGCCTTGAGGATAAAGATGGTCGGCCCGACTGCAAACACGAACAGCACCAGGACGATGGCTAATATCATGTTGATTTGCGAGAGCCGCTTGATGCCCGCATCCATCCCCGCGACCACCGACAGTGTGGCCAGTGCGGTAATCAGGCCGATGGAAATGATCTGTACGGTAATGTCGACCGGGATGCTTGGCCAGAGATAATTCAGGCCCGCATTCAGCTGAGCGACGGACAAACCCAGCGTGGTGGCGATGCCAAACATCGTGCCGAGAATGGCGAATACGTCCACCGAATGGCCGATCGGCCCGTAGATGCGTTCACCGATCAGTGGATACAGCGCGGAGCGCATCGACAGCGGCAGGCCGTGGCGGAAGGAGAAATAGGCCAGCACCAGCCCGGTAAAGCCATAAATGGCCCAGATGTGAAAGCCCCAATGGAAGAACGTGATCTGCATCGAGAGACGCGCCGCTTCGATGGTCTGCGGATCGCCGACAGGCGGGGCGGCATAGTGCAGTACGGGTTCGGCTACGCCAAAAAAGAGCAAGGCAATCCCGTAACCCGCAGAAAAGAGCATCGCGAACCAGGCTGAGAAACTGTATTCCGGTTCGGCATGGTCCGGGCCGAGCTTGACATTGCCCCAGGGCGAAATGGCGACCGTCACGATGAAGATCAGGAACACGGCCACGGACAGCATGTAGAACCAGCCGAAATCATCGGTGATATAGGCCAGGGTTGCCGAGAATGCTTTCCCGGCCTGTACAGGGTTGACGACGGTGCCAATTACCAGCAGGGCGATAATGATGACGGCGGGAATGAAAACGGGTAACAGAATGGTGCTCTGTTTCGGGCTTTGGGCAGGTGTGTGCATCGGTCCATCTTCTGGTGTTGTGCGCGGTTTGACGCGCGAGATCGCACGGTTAGCCGGCCACACGGTGGGTGGTTTCGTTTTTATCCTAACCCGATTCGGGTGCCGGATGAAACCGCCAATGCCCGAATTCCCCCAATGATCTATGGAAATGCCCGCATCTGCGGGCATTTTGAGACTCACTTATCGCGCGCAGGGCAACTGAGCTATTTTCAGGCCGAGAACGTGTTTTTTTGATGCGGGCGTGCGTCCCGGACCAGTAGTTGCTCGATGCTGCGGCGGGTTTTCTTCGGCCAGTTGCCTTCGGCGGGGTAGCCGACGGTAATCATGATGACGGGTAGATAGTGCTCCGCGATGTCGAAGGTTTCCTTGAACTTGATCGGATCGAACCCAATCATCGGGCCGGTGGACAAGCCCAGCGCGGTCGCTTCGGTCATGAGATTCATGGCAGCGAGCGAGCCGGAGCGGATGGCTTCGTCATGGGCACGGCGCGGGTCGGCATAGCCGGTTTGCACGGCCTGGACGAAATAGTCGGCGAGCCCCTGATCGTAGATGCCGGCGGCCTGATCGGCCTCGGTAACTTCGGGAAAGCTGTGGTGGGACTGCAAATCGCCCAGTACAACGATCACGAGTGGGGCCATTTCCACCTTGGCCTGATCGTAGGCAATCGTGCGCAATGTCCTGCGCGCCTCAAGGTCTTGCACGGCGACAAAACGGGATTGCTGCATATTGAATGCACTGGGTGCCTGCCGGGCGGCATCGATCAACTGATTCAGGATCTCGGGGCTGACAGGGCGATCCGGATCGAACACGTTGGCGGAAAAACGTTGATGAATGGCGGTATGTGCGTCCATGAGAAACTCCTGGGGATGAAGTAAGAGGGTGTTTTGGCGGCGGATTAAAGCGTGCCCATCTGGCCGGTTTGGTAGTCGTGGATGGCCTGTTGAATTTCGGCTTGGGTGTTCATTACAAACGGGCCGCGATGGGCGATCGGTTCGCCCAGAGGCTGACCGGAAAGCAGAAGAAGGCCCGCTGCGTCCGCAGCATTAAGCCGGACGGTCTGCGTATTGGACGGAAAAACCATCAATTGGCCGTCGGCGTGGGTTTGCCCGTCGGTATCCGTCACGGAACCGGTATATACATAGCCCAAGAGCCGGAAACCGGGCTTGAGGTCGATGGTAACCGAGGTTCCGGCTTCCAGTCGAAGATCGGCCATACCTGCTCCATCGCCCAGGGTGGTCAGCGCCCCCTGACCGGTGGTGTCGTTGAAGGTCCACTGATCGGCGATCAGACGTGCCATGCCGCCGGGGAAGGCGAGTTCGGGGATGTCGTCGCCTTGCAAATCCCGGTAGGTCGGGTCGCTCATTTTCAGTGCAGCAGGCAGGTTGATCCATACCTGAAATCCGTGCAGACCGTCGTTGTCCGTGGTCGGCATTTCCGAATGCACCACGCCCCGACCCGCACGCATCCACTGAGCGCCGCCCCGACCGATGCCGCCCTGGTGTCCTTCGGAATCCCGGTGCTGCAAACCACCGTGCAACAAGTAGGTAAGCGTTTCGAAGCCGCGATGCGGATGCGGCGGAAAACCACCGATGTAGTCATCTTTCACGGTTGACTTGAGTTCATCGACCATCAGGAAGGGATCGAGCTGGCCGGTAAAATCGTTAATTCGACGGATTTTGACGCCGGCACCATCCTGCGTGGGTTGGGCGGTGCGCGTGGTGACTGTGCTCATGCTGTGCTCCTGAATGTCGGTAACTGAGGGTTAGCTTAGATGAGTCGGTGTTCTGATAATATCGAAATAAATCGCAAGTAAATTTCGAATTATTGATAATAAAAAGAGGCTGGTATGGACGATCTTCGCGCCTGGCGTTGGCTGATTGGTGTGATCGAATTGGGGGGATTGCAAGCTGCGGCCAAGCAATTCCACCGGACGCCATCGACCCTGAGTCACGCGATCAAGCAACTGGAGTCACAGACCGGGCTCTCTCTGGTGGACTATGCGGGACGCCGGTTAGTTCTGACGGAAGTGGGGCGGCTGCTGACCGATCGCATCCGGCCTGTATTGCGTGATCTGGACAGTATGCATCAGGTGGTTGGCCAGTTCGCACGTGGGGTCGAACCGGTCTTGTTTGTTGCGATCGATCAGATCATTCCGCTGACCGCCGTTGCACCGGCCCTGGCGCATCTGGCCTGTGAATTTCCGCATACCCGGTTGGAAATGTACGAAACGGTGCTGGGCGGCGGGCCTGCCCGGTTGCTGGCGGGCGAGGTGGGGCTCTATCTCGGCACTCAGTCTGTGGTTGGTTATGCGAGCGAATCGCTGGGACAAATCCGCCTGGTGGCTTGTGCCGCTATCGATCACCCCTTGCAGCGCTGGGCGCGCGATACCGGTCAATCCATCAGCGAAGCCCGGTTGCGGGAACACCGCCAGATCGTGATTCGGGATTCCGCACCCAGTCGGATGACCAATGGTAGTTGGCTGGCGGCGGAGCAACGATTCACGGTGGATCACCTGCATACGGCGATAGGCCTGATCGAGTCGGGCTGGGGGTTCGCCTGGTTGCCGGATACGCTATTTGCCGGGCATCCGGGGATTGCGCCTCTGGCGTTGGCGTGTGCCATGAGCGAGCAGGCACCGCTGAATCTGGTCGCTCGACCGGATTTCCTGGCTGGCGTGGCGGGCGCTGCCTTTGTACAGGCCTTGCGGGCTGGATTTGGTGCGGGGGCTCAAGCCGGCGATTCGTCACCGCCGGCTTGAGCCGGTGCGGGGTCAGGAAGATTTTGTGTCGATGCCGGTCAGGGTGAAGGCATGAGGATGTCGGATGACGCGGTCAAGCGTTTGGGCCAGCACCCAAAGCATCAGCAGGAAGACTAAGGCGACGGCGAGCCACCACAGCACGATCAGGCCGAACAGGGTGGGCGCCTGCATGAAGGTGGTCATCAGCGAATCCTGGTAATAGAAAAACCAGGTGTGATTGGGCGGAAACACGCTGCGATGGAAGGCATTGAATACCTGCATCGGGCCAATCAGGGCGACGATCAGGCCTGCCGTCGCGATCGATAGCCCCGTGCCGGCGGAAAAGGCGCGGAAACCGGGCAATTCAATTTTCCGCCAGAGGCTGATCGCAACGACCAGTAACCAGCCGAGCAGAGCGAGAAAACCGATGCGGTCGCCAGCGACCACCACGCCCGAGACATCCGTGAGATGGGTCACTTCGGCAGGCGTCAGGAAAACGCCGAGGTCCCGCCCTTGCGGGTCGTGATAATGCAGTTTGGCCAAACCGTGCCCGCCCTGCTGGATGTCCTGGGTGATGGCGGCAAACAGGCGCTCGCGCTCGGCTTCATTCGTTTTGATGAAGTTCTGCTTGCCGTGCCGGTTTTGCGGCGCGTACTGGGCGATGGTTGCGGGAATGTCGAGCAGGCGGTAATCGAGTGGGTACAGGAAGTTCACCTGAACCAGTGCTGTCCAGGCCAGCCAGAAGACGGCGGGCCAGAGCAGGGCCAGATGAATGAACACACGCAGGGAATCGCGCACCCGTTGTGGCCAAGTAGACGGCAGCGCTGTACCTGAATGATCGGGCGGGCTAATCATCAGGGCGTGGCCAGGTCAACGGCGCCTTTAGTGGCGGATACGCCGACACCGACTGCGGTGCTGGCGACGCCAACGGTCGTGGAAACCGCCGTACCGGCCACACTGGCGGTGGTCGATATCACGGCGCAGCCGGAAAGCAGAGGGGGCAGACAGGTCAACAAAGTCGCACCCATGGGCAGTGCCAGTTTGCGAAGAAGGGCGCCTGAGCGCGCTCGGTATATAGGATATTTCATGGGAGCGTGATCCTGCCTTGATCCATGCGGATGATTTGATTAGCCAAGGTAAGTAATTTTGGCCGATGGCTAATAATGAGGGCAGTTCGCCCCGCGATCAAGCGCCGGAGTGCATCCGTCACCGCCTGCTCGCTGGCGGCATCCAATCCCTCGGTCGGTTCGTCGAGAATTACGATGGGTGCATCTTTCAGCAAGGCGCGGGCAATGGCGATACGCCGTGACTGACCGCCCGACAGCCGGGTGGCCGCTTCGCCAACCTCGGTTTCCAGGCCACGCGGGAATGCGGCGACTTCGGCATAAACGGCGGCGGCTTTCAGGGCAGCGACGAGTTCGTCGTCGGTCGCATCCGGCCTGGCCAGACGAAGATTGGCGGCGATTGAGGTATTGAACAGGTGGGTGTGTTGACTGACCACGGCGCACAGGCCACGGACGGTATTGCCGCTTAGATCATGGATTGATTGGCCGCCGATGCGGATGTCACCTGAGACCAGTGGCCAGAATTTGAGCAGGGCATTCGTGAGGCTGGTTTTGCCCGAACCGCTGGCGCCCCGGATGGCGACTATTTGGCCTTGAGGTACGACGAGGCTGATTGCATCCAGGGCCGGTTTGGCGCTGCTGGGATAGCGCAGGGTGACGGCATCGAAACATAGATCGAATCGGGTTGGCGCAGGTTGAGGGGCGATCGGCTCGATCACGATCGGTTCGGCATCAACAAGATCGAGAATGCGTCGCGCGGACTGGCGGGTTTCGCCCCAAGCGCGGAAGGCCGGGGGCAAAATGGCGACCGCTTCGAAACTCGCCATGCCGAAGAGTGCCAGCATGACGAGTTCCGGCCCGGTGATCCGCTGGGCCTGAACGAGGCCGATGCCCAGTACGATCATGCCGAGCCAGGTAAATTGGCTGATCAGGGTGTTTATGACGCTGCCGCCAGCATCTAGCCGATTCTGTTGACGTTGTGGGCCGATGAGGTCGTTATTCTCGCGCCGGAGCGTATCGAGGCGCTGCTGCGGATTGCCGAACAGGGTGAGTTCCGCCAGTCCGCGGACGGTTTCGGCGGTGCGTTGCCGTAGCGCAGCGCGGGCCTGAACAAGCACCTGTCCGGAGTTCAAACCGGCGCGCAGCACAATGAGCGGGATGAACACGCCGGCTAAAAGCAGGCCCGCGAGGTTGATCACGGCCATGCCGGGACTCCAGAACAGCAGGAAGCCCCCCATCAGGATCGTGGATAGCAGAGCGGCCAGTGCCGGAGTGAAAATCCGCAGATAGGCATTTTCCAGGCTATCGATGTCGGCGCGGATGCGGCTAAGCAGGTCGCCACCCGGTAGGTATTGCAGTCGTGCCGGCGCGAGCGGTTCGAGGTGCTCGAAGAACCACTGACGTAGGCCGGCCAGCAGTTTGAACGTGGCCTCGTGGGTGATGAGTCGTTCCAGATAACGCCCGGCGGTGCGCAGGATCGCCAAACCACGAATGGCCGCCGCCGGGGTGAAATAGTTGATGGCGGTTCCCCCGAGGCCGGCGAGCGCCATGGCGGTGATGAACCAGCCGGATACGGCGAGAAGGGCGACATTGGCGAGGAGCACCCCGGTCGCGAGCAAAGCCCCCGCGAGCATCCAGCCCAGGTAGGGGCGGCTGAGTACGATCAGCCAGCGTAGCTCCCGGTATTTTCCCGCATATTTCATGGTGCGGCCTGTTCGTAGGCGCGAAACAGGGCGGCGTACGCCCCGTTACGTTCGAGCAACTCGGGATGGCTGCCGCGCTCGATGATTCGCCCCTGGTCCAGATAGATAATCTGGTCGCAGGTCTCGATGCTCGTCAACCGGTGCGCGATGACGAGGACGGTTCGATTTTTAGCCAGCCGCGCGATGGCCGTGGTGATCAGACGTTCGCTTTCCGGGTCGAGGCTGGCCGAGGGTTCGTCGAGGATCACGAGCGGGGCGTTTTTATAGAAAGCCCGGGCGAGGGCAATGCGTTGGATTTCGCCCCCGGATAGCCCCTGGCCACGATCGCCCACCACTGTATCGAAACCAAGCGGCAGTTGTTCGATGAAGTCCAGCGCATGGGCGTTTTTTGCGGCCGTGCGTAAGGCGTCTTCGTGCCCTTCCGGCTTGGGATCAAGCGCGATGTTCTCCGCCAGTGTGCCGAGAAATAGGGTGGGATTTTGCGGCACCCAGGCGATGTGTGCGTGCCAGTTTTTTTTGGCCAGCGTGTTCAGATCGTGCGTGCCGATGCCAATTCGCCCGTCGGTGGGCTGCAGAAATCCCATCAGCAGTTGGCCAAGGGTGGTTTTCCCCGAACCACTGGGGCCGACCAGGGCCGTAACGGTGCCCGCCGGGAGCGTTAGATCGAGCTTTTGGAACAGCGGATCACCGCCCGGATAGGCAAAATCGACCGTGTCGAAGATGATATCGGACAGGCCGTTCGACATCGATAACCCGGCCAGAGTCGTCGTTGAGTCGATTGCCGGGCGGGGTGGGGCGTCGGTCTGCAGCAGTTCGATGATCGGATCGACCGCACCCAGCGCATCCATCCGGGCATGAAACTGGCTGCCCAGGCTGCGCAGCGGCAGATAGAACTCGGGGGCCAGTAGCAGGACGAAAATCCCATTGAGAAAATGCATCTCGCCGTACATCAGCCGGAAACCGACGTACACCGCGACCATGGCGATGCCGATGGCGGCCAGGAACTCCAGCACCATCGAGGAGAGGAAAGCGATCCGCAGTACCTTCATGGTCTCCTGGCGATAATCCTCTGCAATCCGACCGACCAGGCGCGCCTCTCGCCCTGCGGCATTGAAGAGCTTGAGCGTGGTCAGTCCCTCGATCAAGTCAAAAAAATGGGCGCTCATTCGGGCGAGACTGCGCCATTGCTGACGATTGAGTTTTTCCGTCTGCCCGCCAATGAGGATCATGAACAGCGGAATTAGCGGGGCGGTGATCGCCAGGATCAGGCCGGATACCCAGTCGGCGGGAAACACGAAGACAAGGATCGCCACCGGGATGATCACGGCGAGCTGCATCTGCGGCAGGTACAGGCTGACATATTTATCCAGCGCCTCGACGCCATCCACGATCCGGGTGGCCAGATCGCCGGAGCGCTGGTTGCGGCTCCAGCCGGGGCCGAGTTCGTCGATCTTGGCGAACAGCCGTGCGCGCAGATTGGTTCGGAGCCGGGCGCCGGCCTCGAAGGCAAGCCGCTGGCCGACATAGTTGATGGCCGCTCTCAGGAGAAACAGGCCGACCATGCCGACCATATACCCCCTGACACTTTCCAGCGGCTGGTGACCGATGGCCGTGGCGTTCAGGGTTTGCGCGAGCAGCCAGCACTGGGCAATGAGCAGAAATCCGTTGATCCCACCGAACGCGACCGTTGCCCGAAGCGGGTTCCGAACGGTACTCGCCTCGGCTCGTAACCAGTGGTCGAGTCGACGGGTGTGTTTTTGTGCGGTAGGTGGGCTGAAGCGCATCAGTGTGTCTGGATGGGGTGGGGCGGCATCAATGGTTAGCGGCGCGCACGATGGCGGCTCGCTCCTTGAGTATGAGATACAGAAACAGCCCGGCCATGAGCAAACCCATGCCGCCTGCCTGCCAGCGCAAGGCTATGGGCAGGCCAAAGATCCGGTCAACGAGCACGATGCCGAGCGCGGGCCCCAGGGTGAAGAGGGATAGTGCGCGCAACCGCCACAGGGCGCGCAGGGTAGGTGATGAACGCATCAATGAGATTCGTAAGCCGCGAGCCGATGCAGCCGTGCCCGGAACACCCAAGCTTGATAAAAATTGTAGGACAGCATGACCGGGATGAAGCCGAGCATGGAGTAACTGAAGGCGGTGAGGGAGTTCGAGGGATTGGCCGCATCGAAGAGTGTCAGCGTGCCCGGCACGAACCAGGGGTAAAGCGTGGCCATCATTGCCCCAAAATTGATGAACACGATCACGCCCAGCCAGAGCATGGCCGAGATGTCCTGCTGATGGTGAGAGGCGCGGCGCATCGACCAGGTCGCGAACAGCACCACGGCGCCGGCAAGCATGAACATCCACCATTCGGGGCCGAGCCAGCGGGCCTGGGCCCAGGGAAATTTGAAAAAGGACCAGGTCACCGTGCCCAGAATGGCGACGAGGGCGAGATAGAACATCGCGTCGGTCCAGGCCATAGCTTGGGCGTAGATGCTTGAATCGCGCTCGAACCGGGCGCGTAGGTAGATGCCGCCGGCCAGGGCGGCGGCGATCACCGCCGTGACACCCGTCCACAGGCTGAAAGGTGAAAGAAAATCCATGACGCCGCCTTGGAAGGTGGGTACTTGTCCATCCGTGATCGGGAAGCCCTGCAAAAACGCGCCGAGTGCCACGCCAGCCGAAAAGGCGGTGACCAGGCTGCCGATGCCGAAACCCCAGTCCCAGATTCGTCGACTGCTACTGGAATGATGGTGGAATTCCAGTGATACGGCCCGCAGAATAATGCCCCATAACACCACCATGAGTGGGATCATCAGGTAGTGGAACAGCGAACCGTAGGCCAGCGGAAAGGTACCGAAGATGGCACCGCCGGCCACGACCAGCCATGTTTCGTTCGCATCCCAGGTGCCAGCCATCGAGGCCATGATGGCCCCGCGTTCGTCGCTATTCGGATGGAACAGGGAAAAGATGCCCGAGCCGAGATCGGCGCCATCCAGAATGATGTAGAGCACCACAAACAGGCCGATCAGCAACCACCAAATCACGGTGAACCACTGGTAGGCATGGGTGAGTTCCATAATGTGCGTCATTGGCGAGCCCTCGTGTTTTTGGTTGAGTCAGGCGCTGGGACGGATGAACGGTGGGCGTTCCGCGGTGCTATCCGGGGTGGGTAAGCTACCCAGTCGGTCCGGCGGATAAGCCTGGGACAGTGGCGCGTCGAGGTCCGGGCCCTTGCGGACAACCTTGCTGAAGAAGTACCAGGTGCCCGCCCAGACCACGAGATCGAAAAAGAGAAAACCGACGAACCAGACTATTTCTGCCGGAATGCTCATTTGGCTGACGCCTTCTGATGTGCGCATCAGACCATGCACGAGCCAGGGCTGCCGCGCTACCTCACGGGTCCACCAACCTGTCCAGATTGCGATGAACGGCAGGAGGGCGCTCAGAACTACCAGCCGCAGAAACCAGGGCCGTTGTTGCAGACCGGCAACTGAGAACTGACCGCGCAGTTTCAGTATCAGGGCCCAGAACGCGATAAAAAACAGGGCGAATCCGGCGGCGACCATGATGCGGAACGAATAGAACGGGACGAGAACCGGCGGGCGATCAGCGGGGGCGAACTGATCCAGGCCGGGTACGACGCTGGTCCATTGGTGATCTTCCAGCAAGCTGAGGACATGCGGAATGCCGATCTGGAAGGTATTGGTTCCTTGGGCCGCATCCGGCCAAGCCACGACATTCCAGCGTGTGTTCGGGCTGCCGTCCGGCAGATAGGTATGCCAGTGGCCCTCCATTGCCGCCAAGGCGGCTGGATCATGCTGGGCGACCGACCGACCCAGACTGTCGCCGATAGTGATCTGCAGCGGGGCGACGATCACCAACGCCATCAGCGATGCCGTCAGGCTGCGCAGGAAGAGCGTGCCGTGCCGATTCTTGTACACCATCCAGGCCGACACGCCCGCCACGAAGAACAGGCCGATCTCGAACGAGGCCACAAGCATGTGCGGGAAGCCGGTCAGGGCATTGGGATTGAAGATGGCGGCGGTCCAGTCATCGACCAGAAATAGCCCCTTGTCCAGGTGCACACCGGTGGGTGTTTGCATCCAGGAGTTGGCCACCAGAATCCAGAAGGCGGAGAGAATGGCGGCAAACGCCACGTTGAAGGTGGCGAACAGGTGCATTTTGGGACTGATCTTGCCCCAGCCGAAGATCATCAGACCGATGAAACCGGCCTCGTACATGAAGGCGGTGATGGTTTCGTAGCCGAGGATATTGCCGAAAAATGGGCCAGCGGCCTGAGAAAATGGGCCAAACAGAATGCCGAAGGCCATTTCCATGGTGACACCGGTCGCCACGCCCGCCCCGAAGTTGATGATGAACAGTTTTTCGAAAAAGCGGGTCAGCCGGTACCAGTCCTCATCGCGGGTCTTCAGCCAGCGCAGTTCCGTAAAGAACAGGAAGACGGCCAAACCGATGGTCAGCGGCGGATAGAGGATGTGCATGGTGGTGATCCAGGCGAAATCGAGTCGAGCCATATCCACCATCAGCGTCGGGTCAGTCATCGCGCGTTCTCCTGTGATTCGTCAACATTCCTGCCCGGCGTGTTTTGAGGGCGGAGTTGAGCCGGGTGCCGAGATCGGGCGTGCGGGTTCGCATCTACATATTTGGATGAATGCCGCCCCCTAAAGAATCATACTCCGGGTTAATGGTAGTATCTGGCCTTCGGTTGATCCTGTATGCGTGCGCTGCGGGGATTTTGAAAACCTTTCGGCGGGGCTTGATCGCTGCCGACTGCCCCGCGCCGCTTCAAGATTGGCTCAACCCGGGCCGTATTTCTATGCCCGCCGCCCTCTGGTCTGAATGACAGGGTATCCCGACACTATCCAGCAGATGATCGATTGATTTCATGACGCCCATTGAACTGATACGAAAATTTTTACAGGAACGGTCAGATATCGATCCGGCATTCGTGCAGCCCGATCGGTTGCTGGCAGATTTGAATATGGATTCGCTTTCGTTGCTGGAACTGATTTTCGAGTTCGAAGAGCAGTGGCAGGTGGATATCCCTACTGATGCCGTGACGCCGAAAACCGTGCAGGATCTGATCGACATTGTCGAAAAATTTCTTCCGGACAACGAAACGATCGCCCCTTGAGTGCCCTACGTCGCGTGGCCGTCACCGGCCTGGGGATGGTGCGCCCGTTCGGTGACTGTAACGTCGTGCTTGCCTTCTGCCGGGCGAATCCCTTTTAATGCCCTTCAGTTTTATCGATTGGGACAAGGACCGCGTTTTATGACCACAGGAATACCGAATAACGATCTGCCCCTGATGCGAGAGGTGGCCGAGCTGATTGTGTCGTCCCTGAATCTGGAGGTGCAGGCTCAGGATATCGATCCAGATGCCACGCTGTTCGGGGATGGCCTGGGACTGGACTCCATCGATATCCTCGAAATCGCCATGGTGATCTCAAAGCGTTATGGCTTTCAATTGCGCAGCGACAACGAAGACAATGTGCACATTTTCTCGTCCCTGCGTCACCTGACCGAGTATATCGCCGCCCAACGCGCCCAATGAACGCCCGACCAAGTCCTCTGGTGAAAACGATTGTGATCGTGCTGCTGGTTGCGCTGGATATGGCCATGGCGCACTACCTGAGCCGTCAACCCACGGTTCAGGGCTGGGCGGTGGTGCTGGCACTCCTGCCGATGACAGTGGCCGTGCTGAGTCTGATCCGCCGCGCGGCGGGGACCTTGCTTTGCTGCGCGGCTCTGGCGGGCATGATCGGTCTGCTCGTTGTTGTTCTCCCCCTGCTGGAACACAACGTCAGCTGGGTGTATTTCATTCAGAACATCACGGTGAATATCCTGCTCGGATTGTGGTTCGGCCTCAGTCTCACGCAAGGAAATGAGCCGTTGTGCACCGCGTTCGCCGAGCAGTTGCATCCGGTCATGAACCCGCTGCTGCGGCGCTATACCACGCATCTTACTCAAGTCTGGACCGCCATTTTCTTCCTGATGGCGACGGTATCGATTGGACTATTTTTTCTGGCCCCACTGACGGTCTGGTCCGTTTTCGCCAATCTATTGAGCCTGCCGATCATGGTGCTGGTGTTCGTGATTGAGTATGCCGTCAGAAAACGCATCCTCCCATCCGAGGATCTTCTGGGGCCGACCAGTGCCTTCCGCGCCTATCGTGATCGGATCAAGCGCCAGAGCACCAGCGGCAATACGGAACCCAGCACCTTGCCGGGCACGAAGGGATGAATTCGAAATCTGCCGCGTATCCGCTGATTGATTATCCCGATCTGGATCGGATCATGGTGTATCGCCCCCACACTCGGATCACGGCTGGTCGGTTTCTGGTCGAAGCGCAGCGGCTGGCCGGACGATTGGGTCCGGCCGCGCATGTTCTGAATCTCTGCCAGGATCGCTACCATTTCATGGTGGGGCTGGCGGCGGCCATTCTGGCGGGCAAGATCAGCTTGCTGCCGTCCACTCATACCGATGACACCCTGCGCCAGCTGTTCGGAACCTTCCCCAATTCGATCTGCCTGCACGATCTGCCTAACTGGCCTCATGTCTACCCACAGATCGCCTACCCGGTCGACGAGGTTGAGGCAGTCGTGGATACACCTGCTCCGCCTATCCCACTGATCGATAGTGCTCGGCCGGTCGTTTATGTATTTACCTCCGGTTCGACCGGTCATCCCGTCCCGCATATCAAAACCTGGGGCAAGCTCGTGCTGAATTCACGGACGGCGGCCAAGGCGTTGGGGATCCACGCCGACCCGGTCTCCATCGTGGGCACGGTGCCACCGCAACACATGTTCGGTTTTGAGTCGACGGTACTATTGTGTCTGCAAGGGCGATGTCCGATCTGGTCGGGAAAGCCGTTCTATCCGGCTGATATCGTGGCGGCGCTTGCCGATATGCCCGAACCGCGCATGCTGGTATCGACGCCGTTTCATCTGGAGTCGCTGCTGGACAGCGGTATGACCGTTCCGCCGGTTGCCCAGGTTCTGCTGGCCACGGCGCCCTTGGCCCAGGATCTGGCCGAGCGAGCCGAACAGCAGCTGAACGTCCCGCTTCGGGAAATTTATGGCTGTACGGAAACCGGGCAGATCGCCATCCGTCGTCCGGCCGAATCGCCCGCCTGGGCGCTGTTTCCCGGTATTACGCTCGAAGCTGATTACTCCGATGGCGAAAAGTGGCTGTACCGGGCGTGGGGCGGGCATATCGAGGTACCGATTGCTCTGTCCGATCGGCTAGAGGTGCTGGTCGATGGTCGTTTTCTTCTGCTGGGCCGGTTGGCAGATCAGGTGAATATTGCAGGCAAGCGCAGTTCGCTCGGCTTTTTGACGGCGCAGATCAAGGCGATTCCCGGCGTGACGGATGGCGTGTTTTTCCAGCCTGAGGCCCGTGCCGGGCAGGCCATTTCCAGGCTCTGTGCGCTTGTGGTCGCGCCCGATATGACACAGGCCGAGATCCTGTCCGCACTGCGCACGCGTCTCGATCCGGCCTTTTTGCCTAGGCCGCTCATCCTGGTGGAAGCACTACCGTACAATGACACGGGCAAACTGCCCCGCGCGCAGTTGCTGGCGCTGCTCGTCCACCACCGGGAATCATTGAAACGATGAGCGATATACCGACCAATTACCTGAGTGATGATGTCACCGCATCACGATGTCTGCCGTCCGGTCATCCGGTCTTCGCGGGGCATTTTCCCGCCCAACCCATCGTGCCCGGTGCCCTGCTGCTGGATATGGTGATTCGCCATGCGAGCCGCCAGTTGTCCGTGGCGCCAAACTGCATTCGGATCGATCAGGCCAAATTCCTGCTTCCAGTCGGCCCCGATGAATCCATCGACCTATCATTGGATGAGGGTGCCGGGACGACATCCCATCGATTCACGCTCCGTGTTGGCGATAAGACGGTCGCCAGCGGCACGATTACGGTCATGGGTACCATCGCCGCATGACATCACCGCGCAGCGCGTCGAAACCCGAATCGGAAAAAGCCGTCGACTGGACCGCTCGCCCCGAGCGCGGCAGCCGGTTCATGCTCCGGTTAATGCTGTGGTTGTCGCGGCGGCTGGGCCGATCCGTTAGTCGGGGCATTCTCGCGGGAATCAGCCTGTATTTTCTGATGTTTGTGCCGAAGGCCCGTCGCGCCTCGCGTGATTACCTTCAGCGCGTACTCGGCCGACCCCCGAGGTGGTGGGATCTGTTTCGGCATGTGCATACCTTTGCCAGCACGGTGCATGATCGGGTGTATCTGCTTGATGACCGTTTCGATCTGTTCGATATCGAGGTGGTCGACAACGGCCTGTTGAAACCGGGGCAGGGGATGGTGCTGATCGGTGCCCATTTCGGCAGCTTCGAGGTGATTCGTGCCATCAGCCGACAGCAGGAGGGTTTTCGGGTCAGTATGCTGATGTATCCGGAGAATGCGCGCAAGATCAATGAGATACTGTCGATCGTGAATCCGGAGGCGGTCAGTGACATCATTGCGTTGGGCGAGATTGAGTCCATGCTCAAGGCGCAAGAGCGTATCGCCAGCGGCCATCTGGTCGGCATGTTGGCCGATCGGACGCTGCGGCAGGACTCCACCCGCGACTGTACCTTCCTGGGCGCGCCGGCTTCCTTCGCGCTGGGACCGTTTCGCATGGCGGCGCTGCTGCGCTGTCCCGTGGTATTCATGACCGGCATCTATGAAGGCAAGAACCGGTATACGGTTCATTTCAAGCCCCTGGCGGATTTCACCGATCTGGCCCGATCCGAACGGGCGGCGGCCATCACCGATGCCCAGGATCGCTATGTGGCGATTCTGGAGAATTTTTGCCGAAGCAGGACCTACAACTGGTTCAATTTTTTCGATTTCTGGTCGATCGACAGCGGCACCATGACGGAACCCGACCGTCGTTCGCCGGCAAAATCGACCGCGTACCCCGAGGAACAGCCCTGATGAGGATTCGATGGATGCACGTCGTTGTGTTTCTGGGGCTGGCCGCTGCCAGCTTAAGCACGCGCGGGGCCTTTGCCGCAGGGACGAAACCGCCGACCGTGGCCCCCTGGAATATCGACCGACTCATGCAAGGGCTGGCTGCACATCAACCCAGGCAGGCGGACTATGTCGAGGAGAAATATCTGGGGATGCTGGATATGCCGCTCATCTCCTCGGGCAAACTGACCTATCGCGCGCCCGACTATCTGGAGAAAGAGACGCTCTCACCCCGTTATGTCGTCATGACGCTGTCCGGTGAAACGATGACCCTGACCGAGGATCACCAGACACAAACCATTGATCTCAGCGCTCATCCCGAGGCGGAGGCCTATGCCGACAGCATTCGCGGACTGTTGTCGGGCGATCTCGCCTTGCTGAAAAAATCCTTCAGCCTGCAACTGACCGGCGACCGGGCTCACTGGAGCCTGGTGCTGCGTCCGGCCGGCGGCCGGATCGGCGGCTTGATCGACAGCATCAGCGTGACCGGCTCCGGCAATATCATGCGTAGGCTGGAATACGACCAGTCCGACGGCGATCGTTCCATTATGACCATTCAGCCCAAGGCCCGTCCCTGATGCGCATGCTTGCTCGCCCGATTCTGCTCTGGATGGCAGTGCTCGCGTTCAGCCTGCTCGTTATCTTCAATACCCGGTTTACCGCCGACATGTCGGCCTTCCTGCCCGCGCATCCCACCGCGGAACAGGCCTTTCTTGTTGACCAGCTCAAGGGTGGCAGTTTTTCCCGGATGATCCTGATGGGCGTTGAGGGCGGCACTGCGGCCGAGCGGGCGCGGCTGTCACAGGCGCTCGGCAAGGCGCTGCGCACCGATGGCCGGTTCTCGATGGTGCGCAACGGGGATGGCGCGTACCTGAAAAACGATCAGGCCCTGCTGTTTCAGAATCGCTATCTGCTGAGTCCTTCCGTCACGCCCGAGCGGTTTACCCCGGCGGGTTTGCATGCGGCGATCGGCGATAGTATCGATCGGCTTAATTCGCCCGTGGGGCTGGTCACCAAGAACCTGCTGACCCGTGATCCGACCGGCGAGTTGATGTCCATGCTCCGATCCCTGGATGCCGGTCATGCCCCGCATATGTCGGATGGGGCCTGGGTGTCGCCTGATGGTCAGCGCAGCCTACTGATGGCTCAGACCCAGGCGGACGCTTCGGATACCGACGCCATGCAGACGGCCATTGATACGATCCGACACACTTTCGATACGGTCCGGACGGGAGCAGGCGATAAAACCGCCACCCAGGCTGATCGACTGCAACTGATTGTGACCGGCGCGCCCGTGTTCTCGGTGGAATCACGCGCCACCATCAAGGGCGAGGTTAAGCGCTTCAGTATCATCAGCAGCGTGGCTATCCTGCTGCTGCTGTTGCTGGTTTACCGGTCGATATCGATGCTGTTGCTGGGCATGTTGCCGGTGCTGACTGGCGTGGCCGTGGCCATTGCGACGGTCAGCCTCGGTTTCGGCACCGTGCACGGCATCACGATTGGATTTGGCACGACCTTGCTCGGTGAATCCATCGACTATTCGATCTACTATTTTATTCAGACCCAGGGGACGCAAGCGGCTGTAACGCGCTTCTGGTCTACGATCCGACTGGGCGTCATGACGTCCGTGATCGGTTTTGCAGCCCTGTTGTTGTCTGGATTTCCCGGACTGGCGCAGATAGGCCTGTACTCCATGGCGGGGTTGATCACGGCGGCGGTGGTGACCCGATTTGTGCTGCCGCTTTTGCCAACGCCGACGTTGAATACCCGCCCCCTGCGCGGCATCGGCGAATGGCTCCAGCCGATATTCCGGCGCTTGCCCCGGTTGCGTGGTGGCGTGATTCTGCTGGCCCTGATCGCCGTGGTGGTGCTGGTGGTGCGCCACGATACGATCTGGCAGACCGGGTTGTCCGGCCTGAGCCCGATTCCCGAGGCGGCCAAGCAAGTGGATGAACAACTGAGTACCGACATGGGCGCGCCGGATACCCGCTATTTCGTCGTCATTCGTGGGGATAGTCAGGAAGCCGTGCTGCAACAGGCGGCTCAGGCCAGCCGTGCCTTGCAGCCCCTGGTCAATACCCATGTGCTTAGCGGTTTCGATTCGCCGAGCAGCTTCCTGCCCAGCCAGGCGACTCAGGAAGCACGCCAGCATGCCTTGCCGGATGTCACCACCCTGAAGGCCAACCTGGATCAGGCCGTGCAGGGTTTGCCCATCCATGCGGACAAGCTCGCACCATTCGTTGCGGCCGTGGAAGTGGCCCGGCATCAGCCGCTCCTGACGGCCGACACGCTCAAGGGCAGCTCCTTCGGCCTTGCTCTGGATAATCTGCTGCAGTATCGGAATGGCCAGTGGCTGGCGCTCATGCCTGTGCGGATATCCGCAGCGAAAGCCCCCCAGGATACGGTGGGTACACAGAAGGCTGAGTCGAAAATCGGGCCGTTGATCGAAAGAGCGTTGGCGGCGGGGCAGGTGCACGATGCCTTGTTTGTCGACATGCTCGGTGCTTCCAACCGGCTTTACGACGGTTATTTGAACAACACGATCACGCTCTCCCTGCTCGGTGTGCTGGGCATCGTGGTCCTGCTGGCCGTAACCCTGCGTTCGCCACGACGTTTGCTGCAGGTGCTTACCCCGCTCGCGATCGCGGTCGTACTGGTGATGGCGGGGCTCAATCTGCTGGGCGAAGAGCTGACCCTGCTGCATCTGGTGGGGTTGTTGCTGATTGTGGCGGTGGGGTCGAACTATGCCTTGTTCTTCAGCCGAGGGCAGTCGCCCGATGCACTCACCCTGGCCTCGCTGATTCTGGCGAATCTGACGACCGTGATTGCCTTCGGCACGCTCGCCTTCTCGCAGCTGCCGATTCTGCAGGCGTTCGGTAGTACCGTCGCACCGGGTGCCTGGCTTGCCTTGCTGTTGTCTGCGGTATTTGCCGCCCCAGGTGAATCCGGCGAACCGGGCGAACCGGGCGAAAAGGCGGCGTCTTGATGCCTCCCCGCTTCCTTGATCGGGCGCAGATCGCGGATCTGATTCCTCATGATGGTTCGATGTGCCTGCTCGATCATGTCCTCGACTGGCAGAACGACGTCATTCATTGCATCGCGGTCAGTCATCGGGATGCCGCTAACCCGATGCGGCTGGATGGGCGTTTGGGCGCGGCGACCGGCATCGAGTACGCGGCACAGGCCATGGCGGTTCACGGCGCTTTACGCGCCCGCCGGGAAACAGCGGCCAAGAAGGGCTACCTCACCCGGGTTCAGCAGGTCACGTTTCGTGTTGATGCGCTGGATGATTGCGTCGAACCGCTGCGCATCGAGGCCCGCCTGCTGATGGGCAACGAGCAGATCGTGCGTTATGCTTTCAGCGTGGCGGGCGGTGATCGGGTGCTGCTGACGGGGCAGGCTACCGTCATGCTGGAAGCGGGGTTGCTCGATTGATCCTTGTTCTGATTTGAACCCTGTTCCGTTTCCGTCTCGTTAGTCAGCAAGATGGGCGGGATCGAAATGGCGCAGTGCATAACCGCGATCCAGGAGGCAGTCGATGACGTCGCCCAGATGGTTGACGGTCAGCGGCAGGATGTCGTGAAAGATCAGCACGACTGGTGTCTTATCGTTCTGTGGGGTTTCCATCAGGTGCTGTACTCGCTTGAGTACGTCCTGCACCGTATGTTCCGGGGAGGCGTCGCCCACGGTTTCTCCGCCGATGATTTGATAGCCGAGTGTCTGGGCGACCCGCGTCAGTTCGGGCGTATCGGCGAGATAGGGTGTGCGAAACAGCCTGGTAGATTCATTCCTGGGAGATGCATTCCTGGGAGTTACCGTGGTCGATTCGTCCCCGGCCCGTGCGGTCGGGTCCTGTTCGGCGGCTTCACGTGCGATGGTTTCCCAAGCCTGTAATTCGGCCGTCAGCCGTGCTTCGGAGCGGTACCAGGGCCAGCGGGGCCAGATGTGGTGCGTGGTGTGATTGCCGATCAGGTGACCGGCCGCCCGTACGCGCGCTACGATCTCCGGATGGCGGCGCATGCTGCCCTTGTGGATCCAGATCTCGTAGGGTGCGTAATAGCGTCGCCCTGGCCAGAAGCCGACCGGCGCATCGCCGACCATGAAAAAGCCCGCCCGTATCGGCTGACCGTCCTCGCCGAGATAGCGGCTCAGTGTTGCCAGCACAGCATCGGTTTTCCCGGGTACGGGGCCATCGTCGAAGGTCAGCATAAAGCTGCGCGGGTCAGTCGCCGGAGTTTCCGAATGCATCGTGGCGATCGGCATTACGCCATGCCGCCATTCACCGAGATGACCTGGCCGGTGATGTAATTTGCCCGGTCGGAGACCAGGAAACTCACCAGATCGGCCACGTCCTGCGGTTTGCCCGCCCGCTTGAGCGGGACGATCTGGCCGATGCGTTCCGGCGTGAACGCGGATTCGCTCATGGGCGATTCGATAATGCCCGGTGCGACGGCGTTGACGAGAATGCCGCGTGAGGCGACTTCCTGGGCCAGGGCCTTGGTGGCGCCGATTAGGCCTGCCTTGGCGGCCGAGTAGTTCACCTGACCGCGATTGCCCATGATGCCCGCCACCGAGGCGACATTGATGATGCGCCCCCAACGGGTACGGATCATCGGCAGCAGTAAGGGTTGGGTGACGTTGTAAAACCCGTTGAGCGAAACGTCGATCACCTGCTGCCATTGCGTTGGCGACATGCCAGCCAGCGGGGCATCGTCGTGAATCCCCGCATTGTTGACCAGCACCTGGATCGGTTGATCGTCGGCCAGTAGGCGTTCAACGGCACGGGCGGCGGCTTCGGTATCAGCCACATCGAAGCATAGCGCTTCGGCAGAACCGCCCCGTTCACGGATTCGGGCCACGACCTGTTCGGCCCGGTCTAGCCCCCGATTTGCATGCACGAAGACATGTATTCCGTCGGCAGCCAGTTGTTCGCAGATCGCGGCACCGATGGCCCCACTGCCGCCTGTGACCAAGGCGCGTTTCATGACAGGGCCTCGCTTGTTATGGCGTCAGGGAATGGCGTGACATTCAGCCGCAGACGGTTCGGGGTGAGGTAGTCCAATACCACCGTGGATGGGGTCTCGGCCGCCAATGCCTGTAACAGCGGCAGTATGCGCGCGGCGGGCACCCCGCAGCGCAACGCCTCCAGTTTCGGATCACGCATCGAATCAGGTAGGGCGGCTTCGTCGGCCGTCAGACTTAGCTCCAGTCGGGCCAGACTATGGGCACTGCGCTCCGGACGTAACAGGAAGCTCGTGCCGAAGACGGTCGTGATCGGTTCGGCAGCATCCAGCGGCGGCGGGAAGGGAATGTCGTAGATGGCCAGCAGGACGGGGATGTGCTCGGTCACGGCTTGGGTGGCCGCTTCCAGCAGACCCGCGCTGGCGGTCAGTTCGTGCAGGGCGATGGCGTTGGCGGGCTGCCGTGACCCCACCGCGATGGTCCAGTAGCCAGAAGCTGCGTTGTGGACCGAGTTGTGGAAGCGCATGGGGGAGATCATTCGATCCTCGGTCGCCAGGGCTGCACAGATATGGGTGAGCACCTCGGTGTCGCCGCTGGTCGAGGCAAACACGATGGCTGGTTCGGTCGGGTCGATATTTGCTGTGCGAATGGCCTGACCGGCCAGATCGACGGCCAGCTTGATCGATTTTCCGGCGCGCCGCCGCTCGGTGGCGGGTAGTACGGCGTGATCGAAGGCGGGTAGATCACCGGCTTCGTAGGCCCGCCGTCCGCGAAACAGATCGATGTGATCCGTCCAGCCGTGCAGGCCGGGCCCGAACAGCCCGATACCGTCGATATACACGTTCATCGATTGATCCTGCCCAGAATGAGGCTGGCATTGTTGCCGCCGAAACCGAAGGAATTGCTCAGTACATGGCGAACAGGCTGCTGCCAGTTATCCAATTGAATGGCGCTGGTGAAAGTCGGGTCCACAGTATCGGTATTCAGGCTGCCGGGGATGAATCCGTTTTGGATGCACAGGGCGCCGATCAAAGCCTCTGTGATGCCCGCAGCACCTAGCGTGTGGCCCGTCCAGCCCTTGGTGGAACTGCAAGGCGTAGCCGTGCCGAACAGCCCGCTGACGGCCTGATCTTCGGCGCTGTCGTTGGTGCGCGAAGCCGTACCGTGCAGGTTGATATAATCGATATCCGATGGGTTCAGGCCCGCTCGGTCCAGCGCGCGCTGCATGGCCAGACGGGCGCCCAGCCCTTCGGGATGGGGCGTGGACATGTGGTGCGCGTCGACGCTCTCGCCGTAACCGAGCAGGGCAATGCCCTGATCATCCGCCGGTCCGCTCCGTTCGAGCAGGGCAAACCCCGCCGCTTCCCCGATGGAAATTCCATTTCGGTCGGTATCGGCGGGACGGCACGGGCCGGGCGCCACCAACTCCAAGGAAGAAAAGCCGTACAGCGTCGTCAGACACAGGCTGTCCACGCCGCCGACCACGGCGGCATCGCATAAGCCGGCTTCGATCATGCGCCAGGCGCTGGCGAATACCTTGGCGCTGGAGGAGCAGGCCGTGGAAATCGATAGCGTCGGGCCAGTCAGACCGAGATAGCGGCGGGTGAAATCGGCCACCGAAGACAACTCATGGGTTTTCGGGTAGTGCAGGGGTACGGGCAGGGCACCCGTTTCAGGATTGCGTTCACGAAAGGCGAGTTCGGTATGGAGAATGCCGGAGGTGCTGGTCCCCATGATCACGGCTACGCGATTTGCGCCATACCGGGCTTTTGCGGTGTGGGCAGCGGCTTCGAAATCGTCCTGCTGCAAGGCCAGCTGTGCCAGTCGGTTGTTGCGGCAGTCATAGTCGTTCAGGGCACCGATTACCGGCCGATTTTCCAGGTTCGCTACACGGCCCAGCCAGGTGTCGAGGGTGACATCGAGAAAATCGCAGGGGGCCAGGCCCGTGCGACGCCCCCGCAGTGCGGACAGGGTCGCATCAACCCCCGTGCCGAGGGCATTGGTCATGGTGTAGTGGCTTAACCGGAGCGGGGACATGGGGCGGGCGCTCATGCCGCCCTCGGGGATGTATTCAATGGTTTCATGGTCGGCATCTTAGACGAATGTCATTCAATGAGCGCCCGTTTTTGGTTGTTCGGTTGTAACCAGGCCAGAGAGAGCAGGGCCATGATGATGCCGAGCAGGCCACCCGCCACAACGTCCAGAAACACATGCTGCTTGGTGGCCATGGTCGAGTAGATAATTGCCAGACACCAGAGGGTGTTGATGATCTGAAAATATCCCGGGCAGCGCATGTCCCGCAGGAGTCGGCTGAGCCAGATCCCGGAGAACGCTGCTGTGGCCACATGGAGGGAGGGGCAGGCATTGCCGGTGCCATCCACGCCCTTGAGCAGGTGAAAATCCGGGTATTTGGCCCAGTCGATGTGCGGTGTCGGTACCGCGGTCGGGAAAAACAGAAAGATCAGCAGTCCGATGGCGCAGAGCCCGGCAATCGCCAACCCGTATCCGACGAGGATCTGCCGGTTTGGGAGCAGTGCCGGTGGGAGGGAAACATAGACCCACAGGCTGAGGTAAAGCATGAGGGAGGAAGGTTCGAACACAATCCAGTGGTCCACCGGTGTCAGAGGCATGGTGGTGACAGCGAAGACGGGATCATGCAGCAATTTCAGATAGGCCATGAAGAACAGAACCATGAAGAACATGGTGCCGAATGCCTTCAGTGGCGCCAATACGAAAAAGCGCTCATACAGTGCACCCTGCCAGGACTGGTCCGGGGTTTGGTCCGAAGGTGGTTCCGGCGCGCTAATTTCTGCCGGGTAGGGCGGTCGTTCCGGTGTGTTGGGCTGGCTCAATGATCCCTCGTCGCGATGGTGCTGATTGCCGGAATAGCTCATGTTCGGGTTTCTCGTTGTCAGTCCCGCCCAGATTGAGCAGACGGGATTCTGAAACAGGCATAGGGGGGGATTGTGGCAGTGAATGGCCGGGCATTCCAGATGGTCTGTATGGGGCGTCTGTTTCAAAACGCCCCACCGCACGTAAGGGCGTACTCGTCCTTCAGGCATTCCGATGGAATCTTCTACCCGAATATCCTTCGAAGGCCGGTTGTCGGGAACCTGCACTCATTAATCCTACCCAGTAATACTGTAGATTGCTTCCGAGGGGCCATCTCGACCACGCGAAATTGATCAGAGGTTCCTTAGGGCAGGGAAAAGCCGCTAACATGGCTGGCAGGATACGTGTGACATGACCGGGGCTACGCGTCTCGAGTTGGGGCGATGCGTCAAATCCCATTACCGATAATGAACACCAGAAATTCACCCGAACCAGAGGTGGAAAAGGAAGCTATGAACAAGGAACAGGCAGAGATCGACGAAACATCCTGCGATGTGCTGGTGATCGGCGGCGGCCCGGCGGGTGCCACCGTGGCACCCCTGCTGGCCGAGCGGGGGTATCGGGTGGTGGTGCTGGAAAAAGCGCATCATCCGCGTTTTCATATCGGTGAATCGTTGCTGCCCGCCAATATGCCCCTGTTCGATCGATTGGGTGTCGGCGATCATATACGCGCGATTGGTATGGAAAAATGGGGCGCCGAGTTCGTGTCTCCCTGGCATGAGCACACGCAGATGTTCGAGTTCGGCGATGCCTGGGACAAATCCCAGCCGATGGCCTATCAGGTCCGGCGCTCGGAATTCGATGAAATCCTGATCCGCAATGCCGAACGCAAAGGCGCGACTGTCTTCGAGGGTTGCAAGGCAACGGCAGTCGATTTCCTGTCGAATCGCGAAGGGGCAGTGGTCACGGCCGAGCGGGATGACGGCGAAACCCTGCGCTGGCGTGCCCGGTTTGTGGTTGATGCCTCCGGCCGAGACACCTTTCTGGCCAGTCGCATGCAGATCAAGCAGCGAAATCCCAAACACAACAGCGCCGCCGTCTATGGTCACTTCCGGGATGTGCAGCGCAAGGCAGGGCAGGTCGAGGGTAATATCTCGATTTTCTGGTTTGATCACGGTTGGTTTTGGTTCATTCCCTTGGTCGATGGGGTGACCAGTGTCGGCATGGTGACTTGGCCCTATCACATGAAAAGCCGAGGCGAACGCAGCCTGAGTGCATTCCTGAATGACAATATTCAGCAGTGCCCGGCACTGGCCGCGCGCATGGTGGATGCCGTGCTTGTGAGTGATGTTGAGGCCACCGGCAATTACGCCTACAGCGCCGATCGCACGCACGGCGATAACTATGTGCTGTTGGGCGACGCCTACGCGTTTATTGATCCCGTGTTTTCCTCCGGTGTGCTGCTGGCCATGCAGAGCGGACTTCTGGCCGCCGAGGCCATCGATCAGTGCCTCACCAATCCCGCCCGTGCCCCCGCCGCCCTGCGTCGGTTCGACAAGATGATGCGCCTGGGGCCGCGGGAGTTTTCCTGGTTCATCTATCGCGTGACCAATCCCACCATGCGGGATTTGTTCATGGGGCCGCGTAATATCCTCCGGGTCAGGGAGGCGCTGCTATCGCTGCTGGCGGGCGATATTTTCGGAAAAACGCCGATCTGGCCATCGCTCTGGATGCTGAAACTGATTTATTACGTGAGTTCGCTCAGGCACCTCCGGCGCTCGCTCAAAGCGTGGAAGGCCCGCCGCGATCTGGTTCGAGCGCCGTCATGAGCTACTTCCTACGATGACGACCCGCGCCGATCGGAATGCCAAACCGCTGTGGGCCGCTTATGAGTATTTGGCCATGGGGCTGGGGCTATCATTTCTCGCGCTCATTTGCCTGCTCTGGCTGCCTTTTGCGTTGATCATGCGCCCCCTGCTGCCCGGTCTACGCGGACGCCGATTCGGACAGCTCATCATTTCCTGGGGGTTTCGTCTGTACCTGGGGTTTTTGCGGTTGGCCTGCGCCAGTCACTATGATCTGCGTGATCTGGATGCGTTGCGCGATCAACCGCCGCGAATACTGGTTGCCAATCATCCATCGTTGCTCGATGTCGTGCTAATCGTCTCGCGCCTGCCGAATGTGGTCTGTGTGATGAAGGACAGCCTGATGCGCAATATCCTGCTCGGCTCGGCCGCGCGCCTGGCAGGATATATCTCCAACAAGGGACCGCTTGAGATGGTGTTACAGGCCGGGCAGGCGCTGGACGAGGGCGCGCATGTCCTTCTGTTTCCAGAGGGCAGCCGAACGCGCCAATTCCCGCTCGATGCGCTCAACAATAGCGCTGCGCTCATTGCGCGGCGTACCGGAATCCCCATTCAGAGCCTGCTGATCCGATTCAGTTCGCCGGATCCGGCGCCCTATCTGGGCAAGGGATGGCCCTTGTGGCGAAAACCGAAACTGCCACAGTATTGGTCGGTTCGGCTTGGCCCCGTCTACCCGCTTGGCGCGGAACCACCCACGCAATCCAAGACGGCAATCAGCCCGATGACTCGTCGGGAGACGGCGGCACTAACCGCGCGCATCGAAACCGAATTGCGCTATTTTTTATCCCGGAACCCCCCTTCATGAACTCGATTGCCTCGACCACCCATCTCGTGCTTATCCCGAGCTATAACCCCGGCGAGAAGGTTTTCGACACCGTTCGGGCGGCGCGGGCGCAGTGGGCACCCGTGTGGGTGGTTGTGGATGGCAGTACGGATGGCAGTACGAAGCGGCTGGAGCAGATGGCCTCGTCCGATTCCGGCTTGCGGGTGATCGTGTTGCCCGAGAATCGGGGCAAGGGGGCGGCCATTCTGCAGGGCATCACCCAGGCGGCGGCGGCGGGCTTCACCCATGTGCTGACCATGGATTCCGATGGGCAGCATCCCGCCGACCGGATTCCAGCGTTCATGGCCGAATCGCTGCAGGCCCCCGATGCGATGATCCTCGGCAAGCCCGTGTTCGATGCCGATGCCCCGCGTTTGCGCGTCAACGGGCGCAAGGTGTCGAACGGCTGGGCCAATCTGGAAACACTTTGGATGGGCATTGGCGATTCGCTATTTGGTTTTCGCGTGTACCCCATTGCGCCGTTGCGTGCCATCATGGAGAAAACGCGCTGGATGCGCCGGTTTGACTTCGATCCCGAGGCCGTTGTGCGGTTGTGTTGGGCCGGAGTGAAGCCAATCAATCTGCCCACGCCGGTCCGTTATTTCAGTGCCGAGGAGGGGGGCGTCTCGCATTTCAAATATCTGCGCGACAATTTTCTACTGACCGGGATGCATGCCCGGTTGTTTCTGGAATTTCTCTGGCGGCTGCCACAACTGGTTATTAGAAAGCTTTGCTAGCTAATTTCAGAAGAACGGACTCTCTTTTCAATTGAAGGATAAGATTCGAGTACGCCATGACTTCATTCCTGCATGACTGAGCCCACACCATCATTCCTCGCCAAAATCATGGATTTGATGGTCGACGCCGTCTGCGCGGTCGATCCCCAAGGCAGGTTTGTCTTCATCAGTTCCGCCTGCGAGCGAATTTTCGGCTATACGCCCGATGAGTTGATCGGCCGGAACATGATCGAGCTGGTGTATGAGGAGGATCGGGAGCGCACACTCGCAGCGGCCTCAAATATCATGGCCGGCCAGCTGCAGACGCATTTCGAGAATCGTTATGTTCGCAAGGACGGCCGGATAGTCGACATCATGTGGTCGGCGCGCTGGTCGGAGACCGACCTCATCCGTTTGGCCGTCGCACGTGATGTGACGGTCATCAAGCGCGCCGAGCGCAAGCAGAGTGCGATGTACCGTATTTCCGAAGCGGCCCATGCCACCGAGGAGTTGCCTGTTTTATACGCGCATATTCATCAGATCATCGGCGAACTGCTCCCAGCGAACAATTTCGGCGTTGCGTTGTACAACAAATCGAATGACAGCCTGACATTTCCGTATTTTGTGGGTGAAAATGTGTATTCGCCCGAATTCCAGCCGCTGGATGCCCACCCCCATCTCGCTCGGGTGATCCGAACTGGCCAGGCCTTGCTCACGACGATATCACCTGTGCCTTCGGATGCGGAATTTGGCGCCAAGCCGAACTGGCTTGGCGTGCCACTGACCGCTCAAGACGGCATCATGGGGGCCTTGGTCGTGCGCGGCCACGCCCACAACGTGCGATACACCGAGGAGGATCGTGACCTTCTGCAGTTTGTGTCCAGTCAGGTGACCAGCGCCATCAGGAACAAGCAGACGGAAGCGCGATTGCGCCATATGGCGGGGCACGATGCGCTGACGGATTTGCCCAACCGTGCGCTGTTCCATGATCGGCTCGACAGGGCGTTGACCTACGCCCGCCGCGATGGGGGACACCTTGCCTTGCTCTATCTTGATCTGAATGGTTTCAAGCAGGTCAACGACACCTATGGTCACGATATCGGTGATCGGCTCCTGCAGGCGGTGGCGAACCGGTTGACCGACTGTCTTCGGGAATCGGATACCATCGCGCGCATGGGGGGCGATGAATTCACCGTACTGCTCACCAAGATTCACACCCCGGTGGGGGTTGCCCGGGTCATCGAGAAAGTCCATGAGGTGATCGGCACGCCCTACGAAATTGGCGGACATGTGCTCAATATTTCCACCAGCATCGGCACCTCGCTTTATCCAATGCACGGCCAAAGTCATGAACAGCTGATCGACCATGCCGATGCCGACATGTACGCTGAGAAAGAAGGCCTGCGTAATTAACGAAGCTTGAGCGCCGGTTTGTGTTCTCGCCCGACCGACCGTGTGGTGCCATGCGCCCACGTTTTTTATCTTTGGCTGAAATTTTTGTTTTCTTTCAGACAAAAAACACAACAATCCGCAGTTTATCTTCCAACAGAGTTCTTCATGTTTTGTTTTAAAACAATTAGATGGCCTGGTTGCGCATGTCTTGCTTCTACCTGAATGATTTGCGTGCAAATCAGCCTTGTAACCCTGCCCTTGATCGGGGCCGGCAGGAGAAAGACATGCGCAACGAATCACTACCCTGGGATGAAGCAGCCCTGAAGTGTCTGGAAACGATCACCGAGATTCCGGTCATCGCCTACGGGCTGTCCCGCCCGGCAGTCCGACGGGTGCTGATGGCGGAGGGTTACCGCGTGGCCTAATGCCGGGTTCGGCTAGGCCAATCTGGTCATGTTCTGCGATCAACCACACGATTTTTTCCCGTCCGATCTGCTTATTCTCGTTTCCTTTTTCCGGGGCACTCACGTTGCGAGGCGCCGTTGCGTGGTTGATGGTATGGTGCTCAGAGTCAGCCTGTTCAATACGGGTATCGATCAGGTTTATTTCCGTGTGTGATGGTCGGGCGTGGCGTTATCACTCCCGCAAAATTTGGCAACAAGGAAGGTGGCTCATGCTTGAGACAATTGCCGTTATCCTGATTATTCTTTGGCTTCTGGGGTTTGTTACGTCATACACCCTGGGTGGGTTCATTCATATTCTTCTGGTCATCGCCATCGTGATGATCTTGATTCGACTCATTCGGGGACGCCGACTGTAGTGCGTATGGCACGCGCCAAAATCCCCTTTGGAGCCCAACAAACGTGTTCCGGATCAGTGGGAAAATGCCTATAGGGCTCATGGTTTTTATCTTCGCCACAGACCCTTATGCTGTCTGTGGCAACGAGCAACGCGTTAATTATTAAATTCAGGGAGAAGTCGAATGAATGCACTCAGAATCACTGCTATTGCGCTTATTGTTGCGGGTGCGCTGGGGTTGGCCTATGGCAGTTTCACCTATACCAAAAGCACCCAAGAGGCAAAGATTGGTCCGATTTCGCTATCGGTCAAGGACAATAAAACCGTTAATATCCCTGTATGGGCCGGCGTGGGCGCTATGGTGCTCGGCGGCTTGCTTTTGGCCTTTGGCGCCCGGAAACCCTGATCCTCACCCTGTGACTTGTTCTTGATGGGGTGCCCCATATACCGTCGTAAACGGGGCCAACACAGCCGAAGGCGGCGGTAGTCCTTATCCGGCAGGAAATAATTTAGGACAGGTGAGTCGCTCATGGGAACCAACCGGCTGGAAGCCTTCAGCGATGGCGTGATCGCCATCATCATCACCATCATGGTGCTGCTGAGTCACTCGTCGCATGTCCATATATGGACATCTGAGAAACGAAGTAAAAAGTAAATTGGATCAATGTGATGAAAGGGATAGGGGGAAATTATTGTATGTCCATAACTCATAGATATTTTGTGGACATTTAAAGCTCATCCTGTCCATCTCTTGGGGCAATCAACTATGTTCATTTAGTATCCTCGGGGTTCTACCCCGATTTCACGGACGGTTGTAAAAAAGATAGGGAACGGAGGTCAGCGAGGATGAAGGCAATCGTCCGCTTTTTGCCGAGATCCGGACGGTTGCATTCATAACAGGGATAGTCAGGAATTCGGTGATGAGAGTCATTCGAGGGCATCACAAAATTTTTAGAGTGGCTGGAATGTTGAAACTGGCCAAGCGCATGCTTCCAGAAAAAACGTTTTCTTGAAGCAGCTTTATAAGTGTGTTCTAAGTGTATCCTCTTAACTCTGTGATGCCATGTGCAGCTATCCAAATTTTTTGTGAGGTTTCATGAGTACGAATTCATCAAGCGCGTCCGCGCTCCTATCGAAGCAAGGCGAAGAGATTGAAGGCTTAGATAGTTCGCAGTCAGAGGGCTGGGGAGACGATTATCCCTTAGACGCTGTTTTTGTACGAACTGAAACCCGAACTGTACAAGAGGTTGTTCGAAGAATCGAAGCTGGTCGTTATCAACTAGATCCAGACTTTCAGCGGGATTTTGTGTGGGCAGTCGTTAAGCAGTCACGCCTAATAGAATCCTGCGTTATGCGAATTCCTCTACCTGTATTTTATGTGGCTGAAGCGAAGGATGGGCGTATTGCAGTGGTCGATGGCTTACAGCGCCTGACCACATTCAGTAATTTCCTTGCCGGTAAATTTGGGTTAATTCTTAACGCAGGAGGGGATCAACCGACTCACCCTCTTGATGGAATGAAGTACGCCGATCTCCCTCTTCTGTTGCAAGAGCGTATTCAAGATACGCAACTCACCTTGTATATACTTGACGCTAAAGCACCTGAGCGCGCCAAACTTGACATATTTGAACGAGTAAATAGTGGCGTATCACTAACCAGGCAACAAATGCGGAATTGTTTGTTCAATGGGCCGGCAACACAATGGCTCAAGAAGGCCAGCAATAGCCCAGAGTTTCTTGCGGCGAGTGGTAGGTCTCTTGATAGTAAATCAATGCGTGATCGTGAAGCAATCAACCGGTTTTGCGCCTTTTATATTTTAGGTGAAGGAAAGTACTCAGGTGGCGATATGGACGCTTTTCTTGCGCGATCTCTAGAAAAGATGCAGAAGGGGGGTGTTGATCTTGATCTGCTTTACTCCAGATTTTTGCACTCGATGAAGGCGAATCAATATTTATTCCACGAACATGCTTTTCGCAAGTCGCTAGCACGTAGAGAGGACTTTGCCGCACGGTCTGTTATTAATATTGCATTATTTGACGTTTGCTCGGTTTTGTTTGCCGACATTGAAGTGAGTTTGGTTAAATCCAATGCGCAAATTTTGCGGAAAGTAGTCGCGAGCCTGATCGAAGATGCAACTTTCAATCAGGTAATTACCTATTCAACTAATAGTACCCGCCAGGTGAAGACACGTTTTGAAATGGCGCGAGCAGCAATCAACGAGGCGCTGTTATGTTAAATCATCTTCATATACAGAACTTCAAGTGCTTCGAGACTTTGTCTCTGCCACTGGCCTCCATGACGCTTTTGACCGGTTTTAATGCTGCAGGTAAATCAACAACGCTACAGGCAATGTTGCTTTTGGCTCAGGCTCTGCGTCAAGGCGGACACTTACCGCTCATTCCACTAAACGGCTCACTGGTTCGTCTTGGGTCACCAGGTGATATTCTGCGGGAAGGTGGGGCGCCTGAATTGATGTTAGGAGTTGAAACAGCCGATAGTCGAATTGACTGGTTTATGGCAATGGATGAACGACGTAGCGGACACGCGCTACCAATCAAACAAATCAAATGGCAAATTGGGCATGAAAATGTGCAGACCGTATCCCCTGGCAAGGATTTGACAAATCTCTTACCACGGAATGTGTCGCACAGTATGCAAAGTACCACCCAGCGATTGGCTGAAATAGTTTATCTGTCCGCTGTGAGAATTGGCACGGTAGAAGTATTCCCAGCTCCTGAGGCTTCCGAACCAGTGTGGGCCGATGTTGGTGCGCAAGGGGAATTCGCAGCATGGTGGTTTGAAAAACTGCTTGATGAAGATGTTGAAACCGCACGTCGACATCCCAATGAGCCCTCACCCATCTTGCGCAAGCAGTTTAATGCATGGGCATCTGAGCTCTTCCCAGGCGCTGAAGCAAATGCCCAGCGTATTAGAGGAACCTCTTTGGTTAAGCTTGAGCTACGCAATCATGGTGCAGATGAATGGAGACGCCCTGCCAATATCGGATATGGCTTGACCTATGCATTTCCAATATTAGTAGCGGGGCTTATAGCCAAAGCCGGGCAGGTACTAATCATTGATAGCCCTGAAGCTCATTTGCATCCAATGGGGCAGTCCCGCATGGGGCGCTTTCTTGCCATACTTGCTGCATCAGGCGTGCAAGTCATTGTTGAAACCCATAGTGATCATGTACTTAACGGCGTTCGATTGGCCGTGAGTCGAGGGGAAATTTCCCCGGAGCACATGGCCATTCACTTTTTCAATTATCGTCCTCGATCTCAGGATGACCCAGCACATGTGGTATCGCCGAAGATTGATACAAAAGGAAATCTCAGCGAATGGCCCGATGGTTTTTTTGATCAAGCCGAACGAGATTTGGCTGTGCTAGCTGGATGGGCCTAAGTGATGCTTTGGTATGTCAACGATTTATCCCTGTGCGGCCAATACACTGGAGTGTTAGCATTTTTGGTTGATTTGGAGAGACTAATGCGTGCACGTGCCGCAGTGCCAATGCTTGATAAGCAACTGTACTGCTCCCGCACACTTCATGCGCGTCCAGTAACCGCAACTATGGATTTTCGCGAGGCTGTGCTATCGCCAAGCAATAAAAGCGTACCTAAGTGTAGAGTCCCGGATGATTGCATCGATCTGAGGCGCTGGCCTTTGTTTGTTGCCAGAAGCTTCTTTCGGTCTATCATCGACGACTATACCCGCAGTGGGAGGAGTCGACCATGATGGTTTCTTTGCACAAGAATG
>JAGXHU010000063.1 GCA_024636015.1 Halothiobacillus sp. | reverse complement strand
CATTCTTGTGCAAAGAAACCATCATGGTCGACTCCTCCCACTGCGGGTATAGTCGTCGATGATAGACCGAAAGAAGCTTCTGGCAACAAACAAAGGCCAGCGCCTCAGATCGATGCAATCATCCGGGACTCTACACTTAGGCAATGACCATCCAGCACGTAGGTCGGGGTGACATTAGGCAATACCCCCTACGGCCCCCTGGGCGAATCGTCATTGCACATTCAAGCCCAGTTCCGCCAGTAACTGGCTTGCCTGACTGCGCGAAATGGTTGCCCCTCTGAAGGGACGCGCATCCTGAAGCCGGATTCCGCCGAGATCGGCACCGCGCAAATCGGCGCCTTCGAAACGGGCATCGGCCAGATTGGCTTCCCGCAAACTGCAATCGTCAAAGACGGCGTCCCGGAAATCGCAGCTGCGAAGGTCGGCGAATTGAAAATCGAGCTGATTAAGCGCGTAGGTTGGGGTAAGCGCAGCGCAGCCCAACACTCTAACGCACGAACTACCCACCGATGTTGGGGTGCGCTGCGGCTTACCCCAACCTACGAAAGACGAGTTACTTAGGCAATGACCATCCAGCTCGTAGGTTGGGTGACATTGGGCAATAGCCCATACGGGCACCTGGTCGAATCGTCATTGCACGTTCAAGCCCAGTTCCGCCAGTAACTGGCTCGCCTGACTGCGTGAAATGGTTGCCCCTCTGAATGGACGCGCATCCTGAAGCCGAATTCCGCCGAGATCGGCACCGCGCAAATCGGCGCCTTCGAAACGGGCATCGGCCAGATTGGCTTCCCGCAAACTGCAATCGCCAAAGACGGCGTCCCTGAAATCGCAGCTGCGCAAGTCGGCGAATTGGAAATCGAGCTGATTAAGCACCGCTTTCCTGAACGAGAAGCCGCGCAGTGAAGCGGCTGTCAGCAAGGTTTCCTCAAAAATAACCAACATGGCTTTCGTTTCCGTGAGATTCGCGCCGGTCAGCTTGCAGCCCGTGAACCGCGCGGACGACAGCCGCGCACCACGGAAATTACTGTTGTTGAAATCACTCGATACAAACGCGTTATCGGTGAGATCCGCCCCGGTGAAATCCGTAAACCCGCCGCGACAGCGCGTCCACCGCACCCCTTCCATGTGTGCGCCGGTGAACTGCGTTCGATGGAGCCTGCATTCGTCAAACACCCAACCCCGAAAACTCAACCGCGTTGCATCGGTCTCCTCAAGATCACAACGAATCAGGGTGACCGGCGTATCGAGCAGGGACAGCTTTTCGAGCATGGCCCGATCGATTTTCCGATCCGACCAGGTCATTTCTGAAAACAGATCAGGCGGCATGTCGGCTGCGCTGGGGGACATTGGCGGGTTCTCGTGCTGGATGCTGCCGCATCGATCAAATGGATTCCGTCCACGCTACGGGGTGATCACAACTCGTAGGTTGGGGTAAGCAAAGCGGGCTAACGCCAGCCCGTAGGTTGGGCTAAACGCAGAGCAGCCCAACACTTTAACGCACGGATTATCTGTTGATGTTGGGGTGCGCAGGCTTACCCCAACCGACGGAAGACGAAATACTTAGGCAATGACCAACCGACGGAAGACGAAATACATCGGCATCACCACGACGTTACTGATTCGGATAGGCGCCATAGTGTCGGGGGCGCCAATGGTGGTGCGCATCGCGGACCTGCCAATGAATATGGTGCCGATATACTCGATGGTGACGGGGCGGGCTCCCCACATTGGGTGTATCGGGCTGGGCGGGCACAATGACATAAACCGGCGGTGGTGCGTTTAGGCTCAGCGCGCCGCCAAGATTGGCCGGGCCACCATAGAGCAGGTTCCAGTTGATTTCGTCGGCGTGGGCCAGGGCGGAGGACGTCACCAGCGGGGCGAGCAGAATGACCAGTGTTGAAAACATCGTAGAAAAATTCATGCGGCGCAATGTTTGTTCTCCTTTCCGTGAAGTTACGACTCCCCCAACGAGACAAATCTTCGGACTGTCCATAAGACAATCCGGGCGCAACAGAGTTTCTGTCGGCCCGGATCGTTTTCGCTTAGGACACGGCCCGAAGGTTAATCGGGATTCGCGCTTTCCTTGTCGTTTTCAAGGACGGCGCCCGTCTGGGCATCAACGCCGATTTCATAGACTACCTTGTCGGTGCCTTTGATATCGAAAGAATACCGCAGTCCGCTGCCGCCGCCCTCTTTTTCCAGTTCCTGATCGGTGATTGTTCCTGGGTGCGCTTTCAGGGCGAGACCCTGGGCTTCGGCCATGCTGACCTTGGCATGCTTGGCGAGCGTTTCGCCGCTATAGGCTTGCGCGCCGACAATGCCCATCAGGGAAAGGCTGACGCCGGTGATGGTTGCAATGATATAACGTGATTTCATGATGACTACCTCATTGGTTTCAAAGGATGATCAACGATGTCGTTGATGCAGGATCACCATAACAACCGGTGCATATCCACAAGGTGGCCGGAACATGAAGATGGGGTAATCTTTGCTCGACGATCGTCCGCACGGGGCGCAGTGGGCCGGATATGCCCCCATTGATTAGTGGCCGCACCCAAGACGCACCCCGCACTTGCGTGTCGCCAGCCCGCGTTAATCTTCATGCAGAATCTGTTGCGCCAGGTAATCCACCAGCACATCAACCCGATGCGGAATGTAGCGATTACTGGGATAAATCGCATAGATACCCAGCTCCGCCGAATCAAATTCGGATAACAAGACCTCAAGCTTTCCGGCGCGTATGGCCTGATCTGCCATGAAACAGGGGGCGCTGGTGATGCCCAGGCCTGCAATGGCCGCCGTGAGCAAGGCATCACCGCTGGTTGCCTGCAAGCGACCATGGATGGGAAACCATTGCAGTACGCCATCTACCACAAATGCCCAGCTGGATCGGGATGCGAGCAAGTAGCCGAAGCATTCGTGCTTGAGCAGATCCTGCGGGTGCTGCGGGCGACCGTTCTGCGCCAGGTAGCTCGGTGCCGCGACGATGACCGAGCGACTTTTACCAATTTTCCGCGCCACATCGCCGGGTTTCAATCGATCGGAAATACGGATGGCCAGATCAAAGCCACCCTCGATCAGATTGACGCGCTGGTCACTGAACTCCAGCTCCAGGGATGTCTCGGGATGTGCCTTCAGGAATGCGCCAAAGAGGGGCATCAATTGATGAACCCCGAAAGAAACCGGCAAGGTGATGCGGATATGGCCACGCGGCGACTGGCGATCGTCCAGCACATCGGCTTCGGCAAATTCGACCAGCCGCAGAATTTCACGGCATTTTTCCAGATAAGCCGCACCCGCCGAGGTCAGACTCAAGCGCCGCGTACTGCGGGCCAGCAGTTTGATGCCCAGATGCTGTTCAAGGGCAGCAAGCTGCCGGGTAACAACCGAGGGCGCTACATTCATCTGCTGGGCTGCTGCCGCAAAGCTTCCCAACTCAACAACCCGTATAAAAATCCGCATGCTGTCCAGTCGATCCACAGGCACCTCGTTTGACTGTTGCTAATTCAGCAATAATCATTACCAAATTAGAGTCTATTTCCCAAGTATTTTACTGGGTAAAGTGCCTTATGACCCTCAAAGGGAAAACACACCCGGTTGAAGCCACCGCCCGCTTCCATCCTGAAGGAAACCGCGGTGTATTCGAAGGGAGCGTCACACTCAAACGTGCCGACTATGGTGTGGGTGAAGGCATGTGGGCCGATTTCGGCACTGTCGCCAATGACGTACAAATCAAGTTCCGACTCGTTGCAGGCACTGCAACCCGTCAAAAGTAGTTCGTTGTCATGATTTTCAAAGGAGAACCCTCATGAAAAATATCGCTCTTGTTCGCACCCAGGCGAGTGTTCTGGCCCTCTTTCTGGCCTCAGCCTCCACCTGCGCCTTTGCCGCCCCTTCGACCTATGTGATCGACGATACGCATACGCAACCCCGCTTCGAATACAACCATTTCGGCTTTTCCAATCAGGTACACAGCTTCAACAAGACCAGCGGCACGATCATTTACGATCCCGTGGCCAAAACCGGTTCCGTGGATATCACCATCGATCCGAAATCCGTGAATACGGGCGTACCCCTGCTGGACAAATACCTGCAGGACAAGGATTTCTTCGATTCAGCGCAGTATCCGACCATCACGTTCAAATCGACCCGCGTGAAGTTTGAAGGCAAAAAACCGGTCAAGGTATACGGCAACCTGACGATCAAGGGCATTACCAAGCCGGTAACCCTAACGGTCACCTCATTCCAGGTCATGCAGAACCCCATCGAGAAGAAGGAAGAGGTTGGTGCCAATGCACATACGCGGATCAAGCGTTCTGAGTTCGACATGGCCAAATACGCGCCCGGCGTCTCCGACGAGGTCACCATCAATCTGCCCGTCGAAGCGCTGAAAAAGTAAGGTCGACGATGTCAACACAACGCATGCCCGTGGTGTTCATTTCCCACGGCGCGCCCGATGCGCTATTGCATGCCCATGATGCCGTAGCTCAATGGGCGGAAATCGGCCGCCGCTGTCCAAAACCGGCGGCCATTCTCATGATCTCGGCACACTGGGAAGAACGCATTCCCACAGCCAGTCTCGCAGAGGCACCGGCGACCATTCATGATTTCAGCGGATTCGCCCCGTCGCTTCATGCCATGACCTACCCCGCGCCCGGCGCGCCGGCACTGGCGCGACAGGCAGTGGCATTGCTCGAAGAGGCGGGAATCACGGCCGTGCTCGACCCCAATCGAGGACTGGACCATGGGGCATGGGTTCCGCTCACTGCCCTGTATCCGCAGGCGGACATCCCGGTAACCCAGCTGTCGTTAATCAAAAACGGCAGCCCGGCAAATCATCTGGCGATGGGGAAGGCGCTGACTGCGCTACGTTGGGAAGGTGTGCTGATTATCGCGACCGGATCGATCACTCATAATTTTGGCTGGCTGGATTGGTCAAGTGGTGCCCCCATCGTACCGAAAGCGCAGGCATTCAATGACTGGGTTACCGAACAGCTATCCAGCCGGAATGTCCCCGCCCTGCTCGCCTATCGCGCTGCGCCTTATGGTGCTGAAGCGCATCCCACGGAAGAACACTTCCTGCCGCTCTTCGTTGCCCTGGGTGCCGCCGGTGAAGATACCCCGCTGGGTTTTCATCCCAGTTTGGCTTATGGCGGACTCTCCATGGATGCCTATCTATGGCAGGGAAACGAATAACCGCTGCCTTAAGAAAACGCGGAGGCAGTCTCCTTTTGATGGACGCCGTTCAGGACGAGATACCTGAACGGATCAATCATCCCCACCCTCGCGATAGTTATCGCCCCGGCGGTACTCGTTCCGATACGCGTAACGGCGATCGTGCTGTTCCCGCCATTGGCGATGATCTTCTCTGGCCCGCCAGTCAGCCCGATCATCTCGGTGATGATCCGAATATCCATAGGGTCGATCGTCGCGCCCCCGTGGGGAAGGCACGACGACATACACCGGCGGCGCCGTCCGAACGATGATTCCGCCATGCTCAAATCCCTCAAGCAGATCGGACAAATTCAATCCATCAGCTTGCGCAGCGGTGCTGGAAAAAGCCATAACAGCCAGCGTGGTTAATAACAGTGTGCGGCGCATATAGAACCCCCAAAATATGTTTTAACGTGGAACCACAACCAGACCAAATGGGCTTCGATGCTTGATCGATGCGAACCCGGTTCAGGTTCAACAGCCCCACGTACTTCAAACTCACTTTCGACCACCCTACTTTACCCAAAGAATGTAACCAATAGATGGGCGCAACATGAAGGTTAGGTAATAATTAGTCAATTAACTTCTTTTGCGGGATTAGAATCCTTAACCCATTCACCTTCGGAAGGCGCTCGACGAGCCCGTTCGACATCTGTTGTCGCGCTCCAAGAGCCTTTAGATATCCCAAACGACGTTTTCTGGCGCAGAAAGCACGGTACGGCTCGCCGCTGGGTATCACTTGAGCCAATCAATTTAGATCAAAAGATACCCAGCGTTAATGAACTGGGGGGCGTTCATTCGTTGGGTTTGATGGTCGTCAGCCCCAGGCTGTGCCAGGATTGCATGCCACCGCGATACCAATAGAGCTTGTCCGCCGGATAACCCATGCTCACCAATTCTTTGATATTGGTCGCGGACTGACCACACCACGGCCCATTGCAGAAAAGAATGAGTTTTTTGGCGCCACGGAAATCCCAGATCCCATCCTTGACCTTGGCATCGAACTTTTCGGTAAGCAGGTTTTCGACGATGAAGGGGTCGAAGTTGTCGGTACCCCGGTACAGCATGGTCCAGGGAATGTTCACCGAACTCGGGATCGTGCCCTTCAAATACCAGTCCGGTGTACGTGAATCGATGAGCATGATCGAGTTATCACCTTCGGCATGACGCTTGAGCATCTGGATCAACTCGATCTCACCGATGGTATGCACACCGGGCAGCAACTGAATGGGCTGCACGCAGAACGGCGGACATTCGCGACTGGTTTTGGCATATTCCGGGACGATCGTGTTGTCCGGGTTCTGATTCCGTTCAATCACAACCTTGTGCCCATGATCCATCACGGTGATGGACGGAATATCCCGGGTGATCTTGACGGCGAGGTCATCGGTTGGTGGCTTGCCAGCCGCATGCGCACCGGTAAAAAGGGCCAAAAGCAGGATTGGCCAGGCGAATAAGATCCGTTTCATGCCGTTACCCCTTCAATAGTTGGCGTAGGGGCAGTGTAGTCGAATTGCGTGTCGAAAAGACACGCGGCACGATTTACCAACCGCACGCCTACTTTCTCTGAATAGTTAAACAGATAAAGGAAAATACGAGTAAAGACCCAGCATCTCGCCATGGCATAATGCGAGATCAGAGTAGCAAGAACATTAATATCCTTATGCCTCATTCCAAGATTGAGCAAAAACGCATTACCCTCGTCGCGGGATTGATCCTGATAATCTCAGCAGCAATCGTGGGCACCATGGTGTTTTACATCATGAAAAACCATGCGGAAGATCTGCTCCGAACCAGCCTGCAAGCCTCGTTGCAAAGTCATGTCACGCTCGCTCAATCGGAAATTCGGCAAAGTTTCGAAAAAAGCGCCACGGTGGCCACACGTCCATTTCTGATTAGCCAGATATCGGATGTCAACACGAAAAAAGATGATGAAGATGCCCGAACCGCGCTCAGGCAAGGTGTAGAGTCGTTTTTGATTACGGGCCTGAACGCCATTGCCCTGTATGACGTACAGGGACAGAAAATCGTCCAGGCAGGTAATTTCGTTACCGCCCCCGACCTTGATGTGCCTATTCACTTCGCGCAGAACACCCAACTGATTTACAAGGGAAAGTACTATCTGCGGGCAACAATCAATATTGTTGATGATGGCCGAATAATTGGAAAAGTCGTCACCGAAAACCCCTTGCCCGCGTTGACGAATATGTTCGAATCAACGCTTCCTCGACGGGGTGCGACATCGGATTTTGCCCTGTGTGCTAAGGCCACTCAAAATAAGATGAAATGCTTTCCAACCACGCTCTATCGCCACACTCTGACAATAAATTTCAATTCAGGCGCAGGAGCGCCGCTACCCATGAGTTATGCCCTAAATGGCAAAACCGGTTTTGTCATTACCCGTGATTATCGCGATCAGGAAGTCGTTGCGGCGTATAGCCCCGTGGATTCACTCGGGCTAGGGATGGTACTTAAAATGGACAGCGGGGAGCTTTATGCACCCGTCTGGCACCAATTGCGTTACCTCATTCCGCTGATGATTCTGATGCTCAGTGCCGCTCTGCTGGCTCTGCGCTGGTTGCTCGCGCCCTTGATCAATCAGTTGGTCCGTTCCGAAAAAGAAACGCGCGAAGCCAATGAACGGCTCAAGGATAGTGAGAGTCATGTGCGCTTGCTGCTCGATAATGCCGACGAAGGTATCATCAGTATTGCGGCCGATGGCACCATCGAGCTCTTTAACCCGGCGGCAGAACGCATATTCCAATACCCCAGCGCCGATGTACTCGGCAAAAACATCTCGATGCTGATGCCTGAGCCAAATGCCGGTGAACATACCCGTTACATTGAGCGATACCTGAAAGGTGGCGATAGTCATGTGATTGGTACCGTGCGCGAAGTTGATGCACTGAGAGGCAATGGAGACGTCTTCCCCATCGAGTTACGGGTGTCCGAGTTCAGCCTTCATGGTCAGTGCAAGTTTATCGGCATCATGCACGACATTACCGAGCGCAAGGCCGCCGAAGCAAAAATCATCCATCTGGCCCATTATGATGCGCTGACCGATCTGCCCAATCGCCGCCTCGTGCAGGATCGAATCCAGAACACCATTGCGCGTGTGCGCCGTAGCCAAACGCCATTTGCGGTCATGTTCATCGATCTGAACCGCTTCAAGGAAATCAACGACACCCTGGGGCACGATGCGGGCGATCAATTGTTGAAAGTCGTCGCCCAACGCCTCAGCGCGTCACTGCGTGCAGAAGATACCGTAGGCAGACAGGGGGGGGATGAGTTCATCGTACTGCTGGCCAATCTGAGTGCGCCGCACGACTCGGCGTTTGTTGCCCAGAAAATCATTGATGTTCTTTCCGAGCCCATCGAGATTCACGGCCAGATCGTGCAGCCCAGTGCGAGCATCGGGATCGCCGTGTACCCGCAGGACGGCGACGATGTCGACAGTCTGCTCAAGCACAGCGATCAGGCGATGTATCTCGCCAAGGACTCGGGTAGCGGCGTTTATCGATTTTACGGTCAGGCACCAAACGCGCAATCGCACACAGAGTAGACCAAGGCGTCAGTGACGGTCGTAGGTCAGAATTTGGCCTTTGAATGGTTTGACAAGCACATCCAGCGCAGCCGGTTTTTCCTGCCGATGACTGTAGCCCAATGCCAGCATTCGTTTGCTGAAGGATGCATGATTACCCCGACCGGGGTCGACGATGATCACCTCACAGTGAGGCTGGGCATGCCGGTTTATGAAGTCGGAAAGTAGTGCGATGTGCGCCTGTTCGTAGAGTAAATCGCTGCCGATGATGAGATCAAAGCGCCCCAGTTCGGATGCGCTATCTTCCCAACCGGTACGCACAAAGGGAATGATCCCCCCTGCATCGATCCGCACATTTTCTATCAGGAAGGCGCCCGCCTCGGGATGATAATCGGTCGCGGTGATGTCGGCATGTCGATGATTCAGCACCAGACTCGCCAACCCGATACCACAACCAATTTCCAGTATCCGCAGGCCACCAATCGCATGGCTGACCATATGATTCGCCAGCACCATGCCCGAGGGCCAGATAATACCGAACAGGGGCCAGGTAGCGGAAGAAATGCCGAGTTGCTCGGCCACCCCATCCGGATCATAAAACTGCTGATTGTCACGCAGGGTACGGACATGAATGTCCATGCCCGTCAATTCAATGGTGTGATAGCGCAATCGTAATGCGGATGCTGAATGTAAAGGACTCAGATGTGCCAAATCATCAGGCGATGTAGGTTCCGTGTTCACTCAACCATCGCTGGAGCTGATGCCCCGATGCGGTGAACGTGATCGCTATTCATGATTTGGATTCCTCATCCAGTTGTCGAAGGAAGGCCATCTTCTGGGCAATTTTCTCTTCAAGCCCGCGGGGTACGGGTTGATACCAGGCGGGGTCGTCCATGCCATCCGGCAAGTAGGTTTCACCGGCCGCAAAGGCATGGGGTTCGTCATGAGCATAGCGGTAGGCGTGCCCATAACCCAGTTCTTTCATCAATTTGGTGGGCGCATTGCGTAAATGGATCGGCACCTCGCGAGATTGATCCTGCTTCACAAAGGCCTGCGCCCGATTGAAGGCCATGTACCCCGCGTTGCTTTTCGCCGCAATCGCGAGGTAAATCACCGCCTGTCCGAGGGCCAGCTCGCCCTCGGGCGAACCGAGTCGCTCGTAGGTGGTGGCCGCATCATTGGCAATCTGCATCGCACGGGGATCGGCCAGGCCGATATCTTCCCAGGCCATCCGCACGATCCGGCGTGACAGATATTTGGCATCTGCACCGCCATCCAGCATGCGGCAAAACCAGTACAGCGCCGCATCGGGATTCGACCCGCGTACGGATTTATGCAATGCCGATATTTGATCGTAAAAATTCTCGCCGCCCTTGTCGAAGAGACGTGTGCTTTGGGTTAGCGCGTTCTGCAGAAAATCTGCGGTGATCGTCCGGATTCCAGACGCGCTGACCGCTGTATCAAGCTGCTCCAGCATGTTGAGCAGGCGGCGGGCGTCACCATCGGCCAGCCCGATCAGCCCATCCAGGGCATCGGGTTCGAAATCGAGATGCGCCAGCACCGTTTCACGCGCCCGGTCGATCAGTTGTCGGAGTTCCGGCTCGGTCAGCGATTTGAGCACATAGACCTGCGCGCGCGACAGCAGGGCTGAATTCACCTCGAAGGAGGGATTTTCGGTGGTGGCACCAATCAGAATCACCAGACCCGATTCGGCATAGGGCAACAATGCATCCTGTTGGGCCTTGTTGAACCGATGGATCTCGTCGATGAACAGGATGGTGCGCTTGTCCATCGCCAGGTTCCGTTCCGCCTGATCCATTGCGGCCCGGATGTCCTTGACCCCGGAGAAGACGGCAGACAGTGCAATGAACTCACCGGCGAAGGCATGCGCCGTCAGACGAGCCAGCGTCGTCTTGCCTACGCCCGGCGGGCCCCACAGAATCATCGAATGCGGTTTACCCGCATCGAATGCCAAACGCAGGGGCTTGCCCGGCCCCAACAGATGACTTTGACCGATCACCTGATCCAGTATTTTCGGCCGAAGAGCTTCGGCCAGGGGGGGCGTGGGTTCTTGGTGGAATAAATCGGCCATGATGACTGGGCTGAAGGCGAAAATCGCTGTTAGCGGTTCTCGACCACATCAACCCCCGCCGGCGGGCTGAAATCAAACAGCGACTTATCCACCGGCTTGTTGACCTGTCGCGCACTAAACTGCACCGTCGTCCGATTGCCCAGCTTGTCGGTAAACACCATCGCTTTAATGCCCTCTCCATCCAGCCCGACTTGCAGCTGACTGAAATCACTCTGCCCGGCTCGATCAACCAGACCAAACCAGCTCAACCCGTCATTCTTGCCTTGCGCCGTAATGGTAAATACCGATTCAAGGGGCTTTGTGCCGAGAAAAATACCGATCGGGGCGCCATGATCCTTGCTCATCGCGATGCGGGTGACTTGCGAGAGATCGGGATCATAGACCCACAGCGTGCCCTCATTGGCAATCAGCTTCTGCACATACGGTTTTTCGTAGATCCAGTAGAACTGGCCAGGGCGCGCCAGGACAAAATGTCCGGAAGATGCCGGTTGTTTCAGGCCGCGCGCATTGACTTGCTGTTGCACAAAATTAGCGGAAAACGTCTTGAGGTTATGAACGAAAGTCACCAGCGGCCGGGTATCGGCGGGATTGGTGTCCGCGCCAAGCGGAAAGGACTGAACATCTGTCTGGTCACCACCCGGCGCAATATTATTTCCGGGGGCCGCATACACGACGGGGCCGGACATCGCCAATCCACAAATACACAGCAAGAACACGCGACGACAGATCATGACACACACCTGAAACACCGATTGAACGGGTACAAAAACTGAAAAAACAGAGGAATAAAGATCAATAAGATCTGCCGCTAATCAGGCAGATCACTTAGGCGGCGGTGGCGCCAGAACCTCGCGGGAACCATTGGCCTGCAACTGACCAACAATCCCGTCGTTTTCCATTTCTTCAACCAAACGTGCCGCCCGGTTGTAACCGATCTTCAGTCGGCGTTGCACATAGGAGATCGAGGCCTTGCGGGTCTCGGTCACAATGGCCACGGCCTGATCATAGTACTCATCCATGACCTCGCCCGAAGCCGAGACCGGCTTTTCACCCGGCAAGGTAATGCCGGATGCCGATTCATCAGACAGCACAGCCTCAATATAGTTTGGTTCGCCCAGTGCCTTCAGGGCCTCAACCACCCGATGCACCTCGTCATCGCTGACAAACGCACCATGTACGCGCTTGGGTAGCCCGGTACCGGGCGGGAGAAACAGCATGTCGCCATGACCCAGCAGACTCTCCGCACCCATCTGGTCCAGAATCGTCCGCGAGTCGATCTTGGAGGAGACCTGGAATGAAATCCGCGTCGGAATATTGGCCTTGATCAAGCCGGTGATCACATCCACCGACGGCCGCTGTGTAGCCAGAATCAGGTGAATACCCGAAGCACGTGCCTTCTGCGCGAGCCGTGCGATCAACTCTTCGACCTTCTTGCCGACCACCATCATCATGTCGGCAAATTCATCCACCACGATGACGATGAACGGCAACCGCTCCAGCTCCGCTGCCGGCAGATCGGGATCGAGCGCCTCGGCAGGATTGTGGAAGGGATTTCGAAGTGGCTCACCGCGGGCGGCAGCGGCACTGATTTTCTCATTGCAACCGGCAAGGTTACGCACGCCCAGCGACGACATGAGCTTGTAGCGTCGCTCCATCTCGCCCACTGCCCAACGCAGGGCATTGGCGGCTTCCTTCATATCCGTGACCACCGGCGCGAGCAGATGGGGAATGCCTTCGTAGACCGACAGTTCCAGCATCTTCGGATCGATCAGAATCAAACGAACATCGTCGGCCGTCGCTTTATACAGCAGGCTCAGAATCATGGCATTCACGCCGACCGATTTACCCGAGCCGGTCGTACCGGCCACCAGCAGATGCGGCATGCGAGCGAGATCGGCGGTGACCGATCCACCGGCAATGTCCTTGCCCAGCGCGATGGTGAGCGGAGAGCGGCTGTCTTGGTAATGCTTGGATTCTATCAACTCACGCAGGGCGATGATTTCTCGTACCTGATTGGGAATTTCCAGACCCACGGTCGATTTACCCGGAATGACTTCAACCACCCGCACCGAGATAATCGAGAGCGCACGGGCCAGATCTTTCGCCAGATTGGAAATCTGGCTGACCTTGACCCCCGCTGCCGGTTGCAATTCAAACCGGGTGATGACCGGGCCCGGCGTGGCGGCGACCACATCGACCCGCACGCCGAATTCTTCCAGCCGATCTTCGATCAGCTGGGACATTGCCTGCAGGGTTTCGGGGCTGTAGCCCGTATCCGCTTTAGGGGCAAAATCCAGCAGATCGACAATCGGCAAACCGTTCTCGGTGCCCAAAACCGGCTGGACCTGGCGCGGGGTTTTGCCAGGCAAGTTGCGCCCTTTCTTTGCCAACGCGGGCAGCAGGGGCTTGGGCGCCTCAATGGCTGCGGGCGAAGACGCATCAATACGGGGGTCCTCACGGAAAGAGGATTCACGCGGCTTGCTGGCCCGTTTTCGCGGTGCCGGCGTGAAATCAGACTGCCCTCCTCCTCCGCCCATGGACGGCGCGGTGCGCAGCGATCGAGTACTCAGAAACGAACCCATACGAACAACCAGGCTGAATAGCCCTTCGATCAACCGCCCAACCAGTTCAAAAACCGCAAACCAGGACAATCCGGAAACCGTTGAAAATGCCAGCATCAAAAAACCCAGCATCAACACCGTGCCCCCGAGCGCACCCAGATAATGGATGACCCCGGTAGCTAGCACATTGCCGATCACGCCGCCGGCCGACACGCCCATGGCTGCATCCGGTGGAAGCTGGTGAATGGACGCCAGCACGGTCACCGCAAAGATAGTCAACACCACGCCGCCGATCTGAATGGCCATGAACACATCGAGCAGCCCGTTCCCTGCCCGTAGGCGCACGAACTGACGCAAGGCAAAGACCAAAACCATCGGAGGAAGCGCATAGGCGCCATACCCGAGCAGGAAACGCGAAAAATCCGCCAGCCAGGCACCAATCAACCCACCCGCGTTATGGATGTGCGCGTTCTGCCCCGTGGTGCTGAACCCGGGATCGCCCGGTGAGTAGGTAAACAGCGAAATGCTGTAATAGCCCATGACCAGAATCAGGCCGATCAGAAAAAGATCGGCCACCATCCGCTGTGGCTGAAACAACATGGTGTGCTTGACTGCACTCATTGAAATACACAATAAATCATAATTTTAAACACAATAGTTCACGCAAATTTTAACAACTTGAACTCAGTATAACCAAACCCGTGGTTCAGCCCAAACATCCAATGTTCGGTGTATTTCTTGAATGAATCGATGCATCGAAATGCATGAGCGGCTTTCGCTCTTGGGAAAATGCAGCGCCTTGCTTGTAACAGACAGGCGCTGCGGGCAATCGTGAAGGACCGTTCTGCCCAGCCAAGCCATCGGACGATAATGCCGTCGGCGCTTACTTGACAATCCGCAGGGGGGAACCCTTTGGTCCTTTGGGCCCTTTGGGCGAGGGTGGTTCGTCATCCGGTCCCTCGTTCCCATCCTGACCCTTTTTATCTCCCTGAGCTGATGGATTAACAGGTATACGATCCGGCACGGGGCGGATTGGTGTCGGCGGTCGGGGGCTCTGCGAGCCCGCCAAGCTCAGTCCCGGTGGGGTGGACTGATCGTCATCATCCATGAACTCTTCATCCGGCTCCGGCGGGAATTGTGCACCGCTACCCGAATCCCGATCGTAAATACCGACGATGGCCCGCATGGGTACGAACACGGATTGCGGCGTACCCCCAAAGCGCGCCTCAAAGGCGATGGCCGCACGATCTATGGAAAAATCACGGACCGCACTCGGACTGATATTCAGGTGGATTTTCCCTTCCTCGACGTGCGCCGTCGGGACCATCACCCGAGATACCGTGGCATCAACCACGATAATCGGCACATGGCCTTGATCCACGGTCCACTCATACAGGGCTTGCACCAAATAAGGACGTTTGGAAAGCATGGTTAAACCTTAATAGCGATCACGCATTTCGCGCTCGACCTCAGTCAGACTCAACTGGAACGTCGGCCGATCGAACATGCGCTTCATATAATCGAGCACAGGCTTGGAACCGGCACCCGACAAATCGATGCCATAGACCGGCAAACGCCAGAGCAAGGCAGAGAGGGTCACGTCGGTCAGGCTGAACTCATCGCTCATGAAAAAAGGCTGATGACCAAAGGCCGGCGCCAACGCCAAGAGCCCTTCCCGCAATTGTTTGCGTGCCCGCGAAACGGTTTTCTCGCCACGCTCGAATTCCGGCAACAGGCCGTACCAATCGCGCTCGATCGAGTACAGGGCAGTACGCACCTTGGCACGACTGACCGGATCAACCGGCATCAAGGGGGGATGCGGAAAACGCTCGTCCAAATACTCCATGATGACACGGGCATTGGTGATCACGAGATCGCGGTCCGCCAGCACCGGCACGGTACCTTCCGGGCTCAAGTCATGAAAGTCTTCCGGAATTTCCCCGACAGATATATCGATGATATCGGCGGTGAGTTCCTTTTCAGCAAGAACGATCCGAGTTCGGTGGCAGTCTGGGTTTTCAGGGTTGGTAAACAGGGTCATTACCGAACGACGGTTAGCGATCGCCATGAGGGCGTCTCCTTAGACAAGCCAATAGTGGGGGGCATGATAGCAAATTGCGACCCGGCAATGCGTACCCACTACCTGCCCACGGTGAATTTAAGTCTGCGTCAATGACTTCTGTCTGCCAAGCCCCAGAAAAACTCGATAAACGACCGGCATAATCACCAGCACCAACGGCATCTGAATCGCCAAACCAGAAATGATCGCGACGGCCAGGGGCTGTTGCATGGCAGAACCCTGCCCGATCCCCAAACCCAGTGGCAGCAAGGCCAGAATGGCGGCAATCGTGGTCATGGCGATGGGGCGAATCCGGTTGATGCCCGCATCGATCAGCAATTGCTGCGTGAGCGGTTCACCGGCTGGCCGCAGTATGGTCAGTTCTGAGAAATAGAACACGGCAACTTCCGTCACGATCCCGATAATCATGATCATGCCCATGAGTGCGGTGATGTTTAGCGTTTGGCCTGCAATCCAGAGCCCCGTGAATACCCCGCCCACGGCGAGTAGCGGGGCGACCATGATCGAAAGCGCCACGGTGAACTGTTCGTAGAGGAACAGCAATGCGAGAAACACCAGCAGCGCCGCCGCTACGAACACCAGCATCAACCCACCAAAAGCTTTTTGCTGCTGGAGGTACAGTCCGCCGAATTCGTAATGCACGCCGTCAGGGAGCAAACCCGGTTTATCGAGTACCTTTTTCACGTCGGCGATGGTGGCGCCGAAACCCCGCCCTTCGATACGTGCAGACACCGATACCGCGGGTTGCAGATCATGGCGCGTAATTTCAGCAATCCCGTTGACGCGCGTCAGCTGCGCCACCCTGCCTACCGGTACAAGGTGGCCATCGGGGGCGCGCAATTTCATCTGCTCGATATCTGCCAACGACTGACGATCCCGCGCGGGCAACCAAACACGCACACCGATCATTTCCTGCCCATGACGAATCCGGGTGGGCACAGCCCCCGCGAGGAGATCACCCAATTGTTGCGTGATTCCAGCAGGCGTGAGCCCCTCCAAGGCTGCCTTGGCATGATCAATTCGGATATCGATCGAGCCCCCCGCGATCACAAGGCCATCGTTGATTTCTTTGAGGCCGTTTACTTTGTTGAGGGCCGCGGCCACTTTCGGGGCGAGTGCCTGCAAGGTCGGCCAGTCTGCCCCGCTCAAACGAACAACGACCGGGCGCGGCGACCCGCTCAAATCGCCGATCAGATCCTGCATGGGCTGGTTCATGTCCAGCAGTTTGAAGCCTGGCACCTCAGTGTTGATGCGTTCAGCGATGTGGTCCATTACCGCCTGCTGCCCTTTCGGGCTTTTGAGCAGGATAAACATATCCCCCTGATTCGCCTCGGTCAGCCCGCCCCCCAGTTGCGTACCCGTACGCCGGGTCCAGGTGGCCACTTCGGGGGTCGTGGCGAAGATGTGCTCCACCTGACGCACCAGGCGATCAGTTTCGACCAGCGAGGTGCCCGGTGCCGTCTGATAATCCAGCACGAAACCCCCTTCATTCATGGCGGGCATGAATCCGGATGGCACCCGACCAAGGGCCAACACACCCACCACGATTACCGTCCCAATCAGGGGCAATACCCATAGCGGTTGCCTGAGCAGCCGCTGCATCAACCGCTGGTAACCCCGGTGGACCAGCAGGACGAAGCGTCCCTCTTTCTCGGCATGGGCATCACGCGCACCGAGCAGTTTGTCGGCAATCAGCGGTAGCGCCAGCCAGACGAACAGAAACGAGATAATCAATGCGGTGGCCATCGTCAGCGACAGCGCCTTGAAAAAGGCGCCGGTCACGCCACTCAGGAACGCCAGCGGCAGGAAGATGATGATCGTGGCCGTGCTGGAGCCGGCCAGCGGGTGCGTGAAATCATGCGCAGCCTGCATCACAGTGCGCGGACCGTGTCCCTGGGCCCGCAGCTTGCGGGTGATCTGTTCGAGCATCACGATGATATCGTCAACAATCAGGCCGACCGCGGCTGCCATCCCCCCCAGGGTCATGATGTCGAAACTCATGCCGAGCACCGATAACAGCACCGTCGTGGCCGCCAGTACGGCAGGTACCATCACGAGCGTGATCAGTGCCAATTTCAGACTGCGCAGGAACAACAACAAAACCAGCGTAGCGAACACGATCCCCAGCAGGATGGCATCACGTACCGAATTGGCCGAATCCATGATGACCGTGCTCTGATCGTACCAACGCTTGAAGGTCACCCCCTTGGGCAAACTCGATTCGAGCGCGGCGAGTTTGGCCTGTACCCGTTGATCAATGGCAATCGTGTTGCCACCCAGATTCTGATAGATCTGCACGAGGACGGCCGGTTTTCCATCGGCGGTCACAATTTGATAGTTCGGCACCGTGGTGGTGCGCACGTCAGCCACTTCATCGAGCCGGATAATACCGTTGGTGCCGGTGCGCAACACGGTTTGACGGACCTGATCGACCGTTGCGAAACGCGCATCAGCCAGCAACAGGTCAAGCCGACCACGCGCTTGAAGTTTGCCGACCGCCTGCACGGTATTCTCGGCCGACAAGGCCTGCACCACATCCTGCATTGAGAGATTCAGTGCGGCCAGCCGGGTGGGATTCACCGACACCCGATATTCCGCAACCTGCCCGCCCTGAAGCGTGACCTGTCGTACGCCGGAAACACTTGAGAGAACCGGCAGGATCTGCAAGCGCGCAATACGCCGCAGATCTGTCTGGTCGATGCTGTCAGACGTCAGGCTGTAAGCCACCACGGGAAATTTCGTCGGGTCCATGCGCTTCACACGAAACTGCACCCCGGCCGGCAATTGTGCAACCGCCTGGGTCAACGCACCCTGCACCTGCAACACCTTTTGTGGCAGATCGGTTCCCCACGCGAAACGCAGATCGACATCCGCCGCACCGCGACTGGTTGTCGAATCAATCGCCACCACGCCCGGCACACTCCGCAAGGCCCGCTCAATGGGCACCGTGATCTCCATCTGCATCTGTTCCGCCGAGCGGTCGCCGGCATCCAGGGCGACCACAATCCGCGGAAAGGAAACAGAGGGGAACAACGACACCGGCATGCGGGTTCCAGCGTATAGCCCCGCCAACACCAACAACCCGAGAAGAAACAGAATCGACCGACGATGAGACAGCAACCATTCGGCAAAAGCGCTGACCTTCTTCAACGTCATTGGGACGCTCCCGTCGTAGGGCTGCGGGACTGAATACGCACGGCCATTCCGGGCTGAAGCGGGTATTGCCCCACCACAACGATCGAATCACCCACGTGTAACGCCCCTGAGCCCACAGGTTCGACCAGTGTCATGCTACCGACCGAGACCCCGACTCGAACAGGAACCGATACCGCGTGACCATCGTGCACAACAAGCAAGTGAGCCTCATCATTCCCAACATCGAGTACCGCATCGATCGGCACGGCAAAACCCGTCTGGGCAGGCAAATCAATTCGGGCCGACACGGTCATCCCGGCGATCAAATCAGAAGTGGCGGCGCCCTTGGTATTCGTTCCCGATAAAGAGGACAGATCCGGGCGTGCCACGACATCCAGCAGACGTGTGGCCGGATTGATCTGACCATCCACCCGCACGACCGCCGCCTTGTCGGGAATATTCTGCCCGTCGCTCTTCGCGAATACCGGGGTAAAGGTCACCGCCATTCCGCTCGACACACGCCGCGCATCCTCGGGTTCGATCCCCAGTCGCAACAACAGGGCATGACGGGACGACATGGACAGCAGAGCCCCGCCGGGGGGGACTAGCGACCCGACGGAAACGGGGATATTCAAAACGAGGGCATCCTCGCTCGCCAAAATGACATGAACGGGTTCGTTACTGCCTATTTTTTCCTGGGCCCGCACGGTTTTGCGCGCGTCGGACACGGCCTGACGGGCAAGAACGATCTCCTGTTTCGTCGCCATCTGACGTGCGAACAGATACTGCTTTTGATGCAGATCCTGCTCAGCCACCGTCAGCTGCGTCTGTGCTTTCTGATAATCAAGCCGGGCCTTCGGGTTAAGCGTCAGCACGAGCAGTTTTTGCCCCTTATGCACCCATTGCCCAGCCTCCACCATCAACTGCGTCACTTGTCCGCCCGCCTGGGTCGTCACACTCAAGGTCTTGGTGGGATCAGCGATCACCTGTCCGTAAGTTTGGATGGTTGGGGTCAAGGTTTTTCGGGCCAGCGACTGCACCTGAACCAGGGCAGACACCGTCGGCTCCGCAGCCCGCGATGGCGCAATCGTACTCAACAGAGATACCACCACACACAGGCAGGCGACAGGCAACAGAGCCAGCCGAAGCTGGCCGAACAAACGAAAACGATTCATGGACGGCTGCTCAGATCGGGCGTCGTCGATATGGCGGCCGGAGAATCGACCGTAGGGGAAGAAGATAAGGCAGTGGCCAGGGGCTGGCCCAGCAACGTGGTCAGTGCAATGCTGGTCTGCGCGATGGCCTGACGGGTCTGGATCTGATTCAGGCGTTCGGTGGTCAAACTTTTCCGCACGGCCAAATAAGAACCCGCGGAAAAATACCCCGAATCTAAGGCCATTTGAGCATGGGCGGCCGTCTGGATCAGGATGGGTAGTCGTGCATCGATCTGTACAAGACGCGTACGAAGGCCCGCCAACTTGCTACGCATCTGAACCACATCGGCACGTGCCTGATCGATGCGCGCCTGAAACTCGGCGACCAACTGCGCCCGGGTTGCCTTCGTCCGGGCAACCTGTGCCTGGCTCCCCCCAAAGATCGGCAGGGTCAGGCCAATGCTAAAGCCGGCCGTTTGCACGTTACTGGTGTCATTGGCACGGCTCAAACCCACGGTCAGGCCAGGAAACTGTTGCAGAATGGCGGCCCGATAATCGGCATCTGCCCGAATAATGCCCGCGCGTAAAGCCAGCAAGTCAGGGCGGCGTTCTGCCAGGTGTTGTTCGTTATCTCGATCTGCACGTGTGTCGGTCGACGCGAACGTCGGAAATTGAGCCGGGGGCTGCCAAGACGAGTTTGGCGCAACCCCCATCAGGCCATTGAGCTGCTGCCGAAGGGTGGTCATCTGCATCTGCAGATCATCTTGCTGGCGCGCCAAATCAGCCGCACGCACGATGTCGGCTGCAACCATGTCCTGCGTGATGTATCCCCGTTTCAAGGCTTGCTTACTACGCCCAAGTCGTTTGTTCACGGCAGCCGCATCCGTATCAAGTAGCGCGTGTTGCTGACTGATGCCGATCAGAGCGATATCAATATTTGCCGCCACGGCTTCGGTGGTCAGTACCTGCCAAACCAGGCCCAGACGAATTCGGAGCTTCTCCGCCCGTGCGGCATCCAGACGTGCGCCGCGCGTGATGATCGACGAGATATCCATGCTGATCGACTGGTTGAGCGCATTAATGAGTCCGGCCCCGTTTACCGGGTGATCAAGAGCAAAGCTCAAGCTGGGATCAGGCAACGCGCCCGCTTGGCGGACACCGGCTTCACTGACCGCCAAAGCCATACGGGCTGCTTTGAGATCGGGGTTATCCCGCACCACTCGATGCTGAATTTCAGCCAAGGTGAGTGTCTGCCCCGATAATGGATGATCGGCACGATTGTGATTGTAATCTGGCTGCGTGGGCAAAATGATTGGTTGATACTGGGCGCAACCGGCCAGCATGACGATCAAAAAACTCGCAGTAATCCCCGTCCCCAAACGGACGGATCGCCCCTGACATAACTGAACACCTGGCATATTGCCCCTTTTCCCAAATGACTTTTCTTTGGGTCATTATGAGGGCATGAGGAAGCCAGCGCGTGGCCGGAAGATGACCATTTGGTTATGGAACGGTTGATCAGCGCCCTCGGGCGTTGCGTTGGCGAGCCAAAAGACTCAAAAAAACTGAAGCCAGACTGAGTGATTCAGCCCAATACCCTGGCAACGGCCCAAGCCCTGGCAACGGCCCAATACCCTGGCAACGGCCCAAGCCCTGGCATAGGCATAGGCATAGGCACTCAGGAAAATGTCGCCTGCCCTGTGGACAAAACGCGATGATGCTGACGCAGCAGGTCATCGAAGGTTTTGCTACGCAATACCCCAAGCTCCACACCACGCGCCATCGCAATGGGATCAAGCAACGTACGCTCGGCCGAATGTCCCGGATGACACATCAGCAGCGCGCCATCCGGCGCACGTGCCAGCCAGATATCCAACAGCGCCAGATAGCCGGCTTCATCCTTATCAAATCCATATACCCCGCCGAAAGCGGGATTGGTGGGCAAATCGAGCTTCTGACAGGCTGAACGAAAAACCGGTGCCCCGAGATGGGCGATCATCCAGGTCTTTACGTTCACCGCGTCATGCACCACCGGTTCGGTGACGCGAAGCCAGGGCCGCAGGCCGCGTTCGGCCAGCAAATCCAGCAACACATCCCGCACCAGGGGGAGTTGATGCACATGTTGATGGCCGTCGATGTAATCCGGCGCGCGGCCCATCGCGTCTGTGAATCGATCGATCTGATCCGCAAAACTGCGTTCGATCACAGAACGAGATAGCCCGCCCAGATAGGACAAGGCGATCAAACGGGGCAATGGCCGATACCAGGCATCGCCAAAGGGTTGAGAAAGATTCAGGTGCAGGCCGACGTCGATCGTGGGCAAATCGGCAGGAATGGCTCGGGCGGCATCCGGCCAGCGTGCCATCTGGGTGAGACAACCAAAACCACTCAAACGCCCTGCTTCGACCAGTTCAAGAATACCGGCATCAACCTCGGGCGAAAGCCCGTAATCATCCGCAACCAGTACGATCCGACGGGGTCGTGCGGTACCGGCCTCATCCTCTTGGTTTATGCGCACTTACATAACCGTGGAGGTATATTTTTGTGGTGACTTGGCGGACGGCAACGCGCTCCCAGACACATCATGATCTTCGGACGTATCTTCCGGCCAAATGTCTTCGAATGCCGCATAGACGCTTGTGATCATCAAGGGACCCAGGATGATGAGACTCAGCCCCAACGTGAACGGAATCGTCAGCAGCAGCGCGAACCAGATCAACCCGTACACCAGAAAAGGCAACCAATTGGCAGATACGGCGGAAAAACTCGCCCGCAGCGCCGGCAACAAACGCGCGCCCCGCAGCACAATCAAAGGCACAACAAAAAATACGGCCATGCTGTAGAGCACCGCCACAACCAGGACAATCACCCACAGCATACCGGCCGACGGCGTGATCAGCAGGGGCAACAGCAGCTCTAAACGCTGCTGGTCTGTGGCAGTCGGGTCCGTCAACACAGTGTGATCAATACCGGAAAGCATCACGGTGATGAACGCGGCAAATATCAGCAATATGAGCAACTGAAAGCCAATGGATACCAAGGCATACCCGATCATCGACTTGCGCAGTACCGGGTTCTGGAAGACCGAAAACAGCAGATCCCAGGAAATAGGCTGCTCGCGGGCCAATGGCTCTAGTGCGCTGCGTTCTTGAATTTCCCGAATGCGGTTCAAAATGACGAACACCCCGCCGATCAGAAACGGGCTCGCCAGCGCCACGAGCACATTCCCCACGAAAGGCAACATACTGGCCACAAACATCAACACATACGCCAGGAAAACCACCCCGATAACCAGCGTCATCCGTTCCTTCATCAAACGCCACCCACCGACAATCCAGCTGGCTCCCTGACTCGCTCCTAGGCGTTGCATATTGAATTCTCCCTGTTTGGCCCAACCACATTCATACCGACACACTAAACCATACTGGCAAGTTTTGAGGCGCTAGGATAGCCTATTACGCCTTATCGAATATGAATTGGAACAGGTTTGAGCGATGTTAAAAGCAATTTTGTTTGACGTGGACGGCACTATGGCCGAAACCGAGCGCGACGGCCACCGGGTGGCCTTCAATCTGGCATTCCGGGATGCCGGGCTGGACTGGGATTGGGACGTAGCCCTGTACGGTGAATTGCTGGCTGTTACCGGCGGTAAGGAACGAATTCGTCACTTCATCGATCAGCACAATCCAGCCTACCCCACCGTGGCAGACGAGGCGCGTTGGATCGCCGGACTGCACAAGGCGAAAACCGCACACTATCTACGGCTGCTCGCCGAAGGCGAAATCCCCCTGCGCCCCGGCGTGATCCGCCTATTGAACGAAGCACGCAGCAAGGGCATACGGTTGGCTATTTCCACCACCACTACCCCCGAAAATGTGACCGGTCTGCTCGAAGCCACCCTCGGCAAAGAATCGATCGACTGGTTCGAAGTGATTGCCGCCGGTGACGTCGTACCCGCCAAGAAGCCGGCTGGCGACATCTATGTCTATGCCCTAGAGGCGCTGAAACTCGAACCGCATGAGTGCATCGCGCTGGAAGACTCGGGCAATGGTGTCAAATCAGCCCTGGCCGCCGGTATTCCGGTGCTGGTCACCGATAACGCCTACACCCATGCAGACGATTTCTCCGGCGCGGTTTCCGTCATCAGCGATCTGGGCGAGCCCGGGCAGCCCATCACCCTCCGTCATGGCCCGGCGCCCACCGCCAGCTTCATCGACTGCGCGTATCTCGCCGAGCTGAGTACCCCCATGCGGGCGGCCACCTGAACAACCTTTAAACAGGATAAATACACAGACACGCTGCAGAACTATCCGCACTGTTGGGCGCCTGACGGAGGCGCCCAAACTTTGGGCTCGATGAATTCATCACGCAATATATGGCGAACAAATGAATGACATCCCTGGAAGCTCAGACAACCTTTGAGCCACACAGTCTTAACCCGTTTTTGCAGTACACTCAGCACATCGCCAACCAACAAAGGATTATCGTTGATGAATACAAACTCCCCCGCCCCCATCGATGATTTCGACTACGAAACCTTCATCGATGGCTTCGAAGAAGTCACCTACTGGCACTTCGCCTGGTACAGCAAGATCATGGGCGCCCTGCTGTACGACCAAAGCAAGATCCTCCAGAGTCATCACGAGTGTCGTTTCGGAAAATTCATGGATCAGACCCCAATTCCGCCGGGTCAGACCAAGGAATTTAACGTAGTCCGCGAGCTACATCAGCAGATGCACGAAGCAGCCAATACCCTGATGTCCAGCCGAAAAATCGGGCAAAAACCCAATGAGGCCATTTTCAAGGATTTTTCCGAGACGCAGGGCCAGTTTACCGCGGCCTTCAATGCCCTACTGCGTGGCACCATGATGAGCATGGCAGAACAGAAATGCCGAGTATGGGCCAAGGAAAATAGTGTCACGCCAGCTCCTGCCAAGTAAGTCCGAGCAAAACCGCCCGCTTATCCCGCTAAAGCCAGTAAACCGTATTCCACTCAGAATAGGTTAACGCCTGCAGGGCCAACTACTTGCATAGATGCCCAGCAGGTTCGAGCAGTCACAACGAAAAATGGGGACACAAACGCGTGTTCCCATTTTCATTAAAACCCCGCTAAACAACCGGGGCTATTTCTTGCCCCCATACCATTCCAGAATCAAATAGCCATCGTCCACTCGGCCTCCCCAACATAACGTTGCCGCCCCTGCCGATTCAATAACCCGATCACGGCCAGTAATCAGGTGGCCGAAGCCAGCCAGCAGCTCACCTATCACCAGAGCCCCCACAGAAATTGCTCACTGGCCAACAGCGCCGCCCAATACGCCACCGGTGCAACACCCCGCCCCCAACTGAGTGCCGAACTGCAGCACTGGCTGATCGACGAAGGCTTTGCCGCCGATGACCCGCATGGCGCCCTGCCCAACGGCATGACTCCGCTAATGCGCGCCGCCCGGGCCGCAGATCCTGCGCGCGTCGACGAATTGCTGGCCGCTGGCGTCGATCCCCTGAAATCCAATGCCGACGGCAATCAGGCGCTGTGGTTGGCCTGCGTCGGCGAAAACCTAGACATCGTGAACAGGCTGATCGACGCCGGCTGCCCCATCGACCACCAGAACGACAACGGCGCCACCTGCCTGATGTACGCTTCATCCACCGGCAAGGCAGCCGCCGTCGAACGCCGCTGGCGCACGGGGCCAACCCCGATCTCGTCACACCGGACGACTACACCGCACTGGATATGGCTGCCAGGATGACCTACAAGCATGGCCTGCCTGAATCTTCTCCGCCGTCGACGTGTGCATGCCCTGCCCTGAAAGCCGACATCAAAGACACGCCAACGCGTTCACCCCGAGCCCCAGACACCCACAAGCCATACAACAAGGAAACCCCATGCCCATCTTCGACTACCGCTGCAAAGCCTGCGACAAAACCTTCGAAATGCTGGTGCTTTCCGGCGAAACGCCCGCCTGCCCAGCCTGCGGCAGCACCGAACTGGAGAAACTCATCTCCCTCCCTGCCCCACAGGGCAAAAGCGGCAAAATCATTGCCAATGCCCGCGCGCAAGCCGCCAAGGAAGGGCATTTCAGCAACTACGATGCATCGGAGCGGAAGGGATAGCTATCCCACAATCGGCGCCCACAGAGCCCAAGAAATTGGTCATTTGCTGGCGGCGCAAGGCCACTCAGCCAATGACTTAGCAGCACGTCACGCGTGACGCATTTCAAATAAATTAGCAAGACTATTGAGTTTCCAGACGTTTACGGTGATGCTTTAACCAGGAAGGCCAATTGGGCGGAAGAAGTATTTACTTCTCCCCCTGGCGCACTCCATTTGAAATAGGATTAATAGGAATATGTAGGCAAGTAGTGTGTATTGCTTGTAATTTATCTGCACAATAGAGTATGTGTTTTATGCCTGATTTAAATTTAGATCTCTTAGATAACGCGTTAGATAGCCTTAATGAAGCTCTATCTCGTTATCAAGATGGACGCGATGGAAACGATAAGTCATACAAGTTCTGCATTCAGCATTTATCACACTTCTTCGAACTCATTCTTAAATATTACGTTACACGATCGCACCCACTACTTATCTATAAAAATCCATTCGCAAAGCACTTAAATGATGAGTCTCATACTATAGGGCTATTCGAGGCCGTAAACTTCCTAAAGAACGAAGGCCATGAGATTACTGAGCGTTTTGAAAAAGATTTGTCTTGGCTAAAAAAGCTGAGAAACGGAATCGAACATCACAAATTTTCAATGGATACTAATGAAGTAGAAGAAACAATTGGGCGTCTAATGAGTGCAATCGTCGAATTTGATGAATCCCATGAAAGTGTAGATATATCATGCCACATACAAAGTGAGCAATATGATCTGTTTCATGAGCTTGCAAACACATATGAAGGTCGACTGAAAAAAGCCGAAGAATTGGTTGAAGAGCGCCTGACTGGCTGCGATCCGAAAGATGGGAATTGTGCTGTATATCATTGCTACGAGTGCGATCATGACACAATGGCACCAAACCCAAACTCAGATACCGGATACCGGTGTACATTTTGTAGCAACGAGGAATCAGACGACATAGAGATGGACTGTGGCATATGCGGACAGTCTTGGCCTCTTTGGCAAATGAAACAAATGGATTTGGATGACACCGGCCACAGCGAATATTATTGCCCTTACTGTCTTCATGATCCTGAATATCGGAATGACGACTAAACACAACATGTCGCTCCAGCCAATGTCATCGCTGTCGCGGCACCACCGCTAAGCTAAGAGTTATACGCCTATCGAGCTTTGAGTGATTTTTAATTTAAGGACGACGGTATGTCAATAAAAAATATACAAAAACTCAAGCGGTTCGGTATCTTCCAGAACCACACTAACGCCAATTCTAAGGATTTTGGAAGATACAACCTATTTTACGGCTGGAACGGTAGCGGTAAATCTACGCTTTCATCTTTGTTCCGGTGCATAGAAAATAAAGCCAATTCTGAAAAGTTTCTTTCTTCTGAGTTCACCATAAATATTGACGGTAGCGCGGCAATTACACAAGCGAACATTAGCAAATCCAACCTAAACGTATACACCTTCAATCAAGATTTCATTGACGAAAACATTTCATGGAACAACGTTGTCAAAAGTATCTTGCTTGTAGACAAAGCCAAAATTGAAGAACGCGAAAAACTGGAAGAGCTGAAGAAGGCTCAAAAGACAAACTTAGAAGTGCATAGCAAAGAGGCCAAAGAAATTTCAAAGATGGACGGTGCTGTTTCAAAATTTGGCACTGATAGCGCCAGACACATGAAAACAAGCCTTCAGTCCATTGACACGACTGACCGCTATTATCTGAACTATGATAAACGTAAGTTTGAATCATTTATATCCGCTAATATTGAAGCCATGAAAGCAGATGATCTGCTTCTTGATGAAGACAAAATCATCAAGCTAACTAATGCTGCCAAACCAGATCAAAAGAATCCTATTACCTTTACCTTACAGACCATAAGTCAAGAAACTTTCACCAGGGCGAAAGAACGTCTTGATGATCTTCTAAAGACCAGCGTAGTAAGCAAAACCATTCAAAGGCTTGTTGAGCATGGTGACATAAAATCTTGGGTAGAAACTGGTCTTGAACTTCATAAACAACACGATACAACCACCTGTGAATTTTGTGGAAATACGATCACCGAAGAGCGGATCAAGCAGCTTGATGCCCATTTCAATGACGATTACAAAGCCTTTCAAGTCAGGCTCGTGAAAGCTGATGACTGGCTTGCTAGTCAATACATGAGAAACCCTGCTCTACCTGCGACAAGCGACCTTTATGAAGAGTTCAAAAAAGAATACATTGAAGCTTATACAGCTTTAGAAAAAGCTATCACAGTCCTAAATGAAGAAATATCAGCGTGGCATATTACCTTGAAGGAAAAGACAAGAAATCCGCTTGAAACAGGTCTTAAGGTAGCAGCGATCAACGAATTTTCAATAAATGGATTTAACGATGCTATGACCTCGATTAGCGCATCTGTAGGCAAACACAATCACAAGTCAGGTAACTTTAAAGAAGAAACAAACAAAGCCAAGAAGAAGCTTGAACTTCATTATGCTGCAACTGAAGTGAAGGCTTTTGGCTATCATGATATGAAAAAGGAAATCGCCAACCGTACAAAAGAAAATAACATTTTAAAAACAACCATAACAAATCACAATGCTGCAATAAGAACCCTTGAAGATTCACTATCTAATGAAGGTTTGGGGGCTGACCAATTTAACGAATCACTTCATAAGTTCCTTGGTCGCAGTGAATTAACACTTCGCTTCAATCCTGTTAAAAAAGGTTATGAAATACTTCGGAACAGTTCTGATCTGGTAGAAGGGAATTTGAGTGAGGGGGAAAAAACAGCCATTGCGTTTGTTTACTTTATCACAAAGTTATCGGAAAACGATAACAAGATGGAAAATACTGTTGTTATCGTTGACGATCCTGTATCAAGTTTTGATTCGAACCACCTATTTCATGCATATTCGTTTCTTCGCAGCAATTGCGACAAGGTAAAACAATTATTTGTGTTTACGCACAACTTTACTTACTTCAAATTAATTCGTGACTGGTTCGAAGGCATAAACCGCAATAGGCGAAGAAAGAATCCACCTAAAGACCAGATTGCTTTTTTTTATACAATTGAAGCATCAACAGTTATTCCACGCCATTCCACATTTAAAGACGCCGACCCCAGCTTAGTAAATTACAATTCAGAATACCATTACATATTTTCAAAACTTCATAAATACAAAGACGCTCCTACATTGTCTCGAGACGAATCCTTTCTGACTGCGAATCTTGCAAGGAAGTTACTTGAATCATTTTTTAGCTTTAAGTTTCCAAAACATCGAAGTGATATTTCTCAACTTATGGCTTGTGGATTGAATGGTTGTGAAACAACAGATGAAGTAATAAAAGAAAAAATTTACCGGTTCATAAACAAGTATTCCCACAGTATTGTTATTGAAATAAACGAAGATTCTTCGGAAAACCTTGCTGGTGAAAGCCAAAATATAATTGGTGATATTTTTACATGGATTCAAGAAGTTGACGAAGTTCACTACAATGAGATGCTTGAGGTTATTATTTATAATGATTAGTGATAAATTGCATAACACCAAGCTTTACCATGATAATGGGTGCCAGAGTAAAATAATTGCAACCAAAAATTATGCAGTCAATTAAAATCAATCATTCAATTTATGATCACCGTGCTTCATTTTACTCTGACCATAATTATTCCACACCACCCCCTCTACGACAGAGCGATACTACTTATTAACATAATAATATTTAAATTAATTTACATATGGGATCGCATCCACCCACCGCACTTCCATATATGTATAACTGAAACTAATTTCCCAACTTTATATTTTATTTGTTTTTAGAGGCAACATCAAAACATGGAGCAAAAATCCCTACACAATACACCCACAAACTCATATCAACTTCATTAAAAGGTAGCGCATGAATAAGACCACTGAAATCTGGAACATAACTGTGGAAGCAGTTCTTCGCTTCCTACGCAGACCATTTTCAAACTTTGTAACCAGAATACTTTTATTTTCGGGCGCAGCTGTTTTTATTTCACCCCCAATTGAGGATCTTATATTTAACGCGGTATTAAGAGATTGGCTAGGTATTGACCTAGGAATAGAAGTACCTGGTACTGAGGCATATGCTTTCGGCACAGCATTAATGCTAATAGGCGCAATACACAATATAGTTTTTGTGTACCTTATGAGCGCACACGACCTGGCCCAAAAGAAAACCAAAAATTTAGTATACAAGGAGATGTGGATACGTATTGACACTCTAGTTGACGATATCGCCCGTTTGGGAAACCTGTATCTCACCGTATATGCAGACAGAGACGACGAGATGGTTACAAAAGCCGAGTCTTCATATCTTAACTATGTCACATTTCTCCGTGAAAATCGGCCTTTCTTTTTTTCTGAAAAATTATACAAATATGGAATGGATCTTGCTGAATTATCGGTGCTTGAGATGAGAGCATTCAGGGCATGCATCAGTGAAAAGAACAAACCAAATTCTTCTTGGGATTTTAATTTAGCCCAAAAGACCGCAAACGTTCAGATTGAATTAATACTCAATAAGTACGATGTTCTTTGCCAAGAAATCCGTCAAATACAGCTTGGAATTTAACAATCGGGTGCTTGCTAACACGGCCTGTTCTATTTAATTGTGCAATTGGATGTTGAGTAATCGATCGAATAATTGCGGTCAGATTAAAATTAAGCCCGTAGGTTGGGGTAAGGCACGCACCCCAACATAAACTGACCGAATCAATACTCGTTGGGCTCTTCGTACCTCACCCCAACCTACGTCTGATGTCGAGGTCATCCAACACTCGCCCCTGATGTACCCGACTGCCGCACTTCCGATTGGACGCTTTGCTGCGCGGTCGATTAACTCTTGCCTTTGGCCATTTGCTTCAGCCGCTCGGCCACTAGCTTGGTGATATCCACCGTTGGTGCGGAATAGACCACACCGTCGGACAGAATCATCTGATAGCCATTCTCCTTGGCGACGTCCTTGATTGCGCTCAGTACCGTTTTTTGCAACTGGCCGAGGGCTTCGTTTTTCTTCATGTTGAGATCGTCCTGAAAGTCGCTTTGCTTTTGCTGGATGCGAAGGCCTTTTTGATCGATCTGCCGCTGAAGTTTGCTGCGTTCAGTGGCGTTCATGCTCGGTCCGCCCTTGTCCAGCCGGTTCTGCAGGGTCTGAACATCTTGCTGCAAATCATGGATTTCCCGTTCACGAGGCGAAAATTCCTTCTCCAGGGCTTGTTTGGCGAGATCCGCCTGGGGAGCCTGTTCCATCAGGGCCACCGAATTCACATAACCCACTTTCAGCGGCCCGGCCGAAGCCTGGGTTGCCATCGCAAACAGTAAAACCAAAACCGACACACCGTAACGCGCCGCGCGACTCATAACTGGATTCCTGACAATACGCACAATGAACAAGCCCTCTCGAACGGAAAAAAGACCGAAGCAAAGCTCTCCGGCCCCGTTATTAGATCAGGGTTTGGTGGTTTGGTTTAACAATTTGAGAGGCGCAGAGAAAATTTATTTTCAATGCTGGGGCAAGGCAGATGCCGCACCCTAAAAATCAGGTGCAGCCCGAAGCGGGCGGGTTGGGATTGGGGTTTGGAGCGAACCCCAACATCAATCGACTTTAAAATGGTTGGGGTGCTCCACGCCCTCCCCGGCCCCCCAACCAACAGCGGATAGTTACGTCGTCCGGCTATGCGAACGAAAACCTGAGCTTGCGATCACTATTTCGATTGAACGGCGACTTGGTTGCCCTTCATGCCCGCCAATGCGGAGGCATCCAGAAACGGTACCACACCGCCTGCGCCTGTCATGACACGTGGCAATTTGCCGTTCCATTGCTGGATGGTCTGCAACTTGAGAATCGCCGGGGTAATGGCACTCGATTTGAGTTGCATGGCCTTGGATTCCGCCTGTGCCGCCAGAACGGTCGCCTCTGCCTTGCCCTTGGCGGACTCGATGCGCGCTTGTGCTTCTGCCTTCGCCTGAACGATCTGTTGCTGGGCTGAAATCTGCACCTGCTGGAGCTGATACTTGGCCTTGAGCGCCTGCTGCTGCGCGACCTGCTTTTCTTCGATGGCGTGGTTGTATTGGGCCGAAAAGTTGAAATCGGTGATGTTGACGCCGTCGATGTTCACATCGTATTTGCTGGTCGATGTCCGGATTTGATCCGCAATTTCGGCACGTACCTTGTCGCGGTTGGCGAGGAGTTCATCGGCATTGTAATGCGCGGTGACTGCCTTCACAGCATTGGCAATGGCCGGGGCGACGATTTTCTGCTTCACGGTATCCAGCCCACCGATATCCCGGTAGATTTTGTTTACACGGCCGGGCACCAGGTTGAAGTTGACGGCAATACCGGTGGTGACGACTTGCAAGTCCTTTGAGGCGGCCGATTCAGATGATTGGGTTTTCTGCACCTGAACCGATAGCTTGGCGACCGTCTGTTCTAGCGGAATCAGGAAATGGAAACCGGGCTCGAGTACCCGGCTGGACACCGCGCCGAAGTTCATGAGCACACCCCGATCACCCGGACCGATGATGGTAAAAAAGCTGCCGATGAAAATGACCACCACCACGACGATAGCCGCGGCGACGATCCATATTTTATTAAAGCTGCCACCAAATTTCGTGGTCAAATTATTCATTCGTGGATTTCCCTGATGCTGTGTTTTCCACCCCCTTGAACCTGCCGAGGGGGTTTGATTAAACCGTTGAATTGTCGAGCCGGAATTCCGGCCCACTGCGAACGCCAATCGGTGTTGATCGGGAATCATGCCGTTGGGTTGTGACATCAGATGCCCGATCAATCGATTTGGATTGAAGGGCTTATTCGTGTCTCCACGGTAACAGGGTAAGATCGCAGATGTTGAGATGCCGATACTGAGCCGGGACGCTGGCGAAAATATGTTGCCGATATCCAGCCTGTACCGACCTGCATAGAACAAGGATAAAAAGATGCTCTTCCCGAGAGTGGCAACCCTGATCAGACGTTATTACACGGTTTTCCTGGCCGCTCTACTCGGTACCGGCCTGACATTTTGGGTGCATGGCAGCGTTCACAAGAGCGAAGTGGACCAAGTTTCATATCAGTTCGAGTTGCAACTTGAGGATCATGTCTGGGCGGTAAAACAGGAACTGGAGATGGTGCTGCGCCCGGTCAAACATATCGCCAATCAATTACGGGTCGATGCCCAGGTTCGCCAGCCAGACGCCTTCCGGCAACTGGTACACACCATCCCCCTGAGCCAGCATCCCGGTGTTCGTGTGCTGGGATGGATTCCACGGGTACCGTCTACACAGCGCAGTGCCTTCGAAACCCTGTTGAATCGCCCAATCACCGCTTTTGCCAATCACGCCGCCGCCGATCGGTTGAAACCCTCCGTGCTACAACCCGCACCGACCAAGGATGCTTACTATCCGATCCAGTTGGCGGAGCCTTTCACCCCTGCGGGTTATCCCCTTGGCTTCGATGCCAGTTCGGCCCCTGTGCTCTGGCACGCCATGCAGCGCGCGGTCGAGTCTGGTGGGTTGGTCGCAACCGCCGCCCTGCCATTGCGCAAAGACAGGGATGGCCGCAACGGCTTCATGGTTTTCCTGCCGGTATTTGCCAACGGACGCGGTGAACTTAGCAAGGGCGCACTGCTGGGTTTTGCCTACGAGCTGATCGACATGGACTTCATCAATGTCGGTGCCATGGGGGGTGAGAAGCAGAAAAGTATCGGCATTAAGGTTTTCGATACGACAAATCCCGGCGAGCGACAGCTGTTGCATACCAATATCACGGATGAAGCGGCCCCAGCCGACGCCGCACCGCTGGCGCCCTCACCCGCCAAGCCCTACCAGGTGGCTGTTAAGGTTGCCAACCAGGAGTGGACCTTTGCCGGCCATCCCATGGATGGGTACTTTCTCCCCAATCAACGCCCTGAAATGCTGGTGTTGATCACCGGTCTGTCGTTCACGGCCCTACTCTGCCTGTATATTTTCACTCTGATTCAGCGCGACCTGAAGAGCGCCGCGCTGACTGCCCAACTGCGCCGCACCAATCTGACTCTTGAGGCCGAGATTGCCGAACGCGAGGCCGCTCAGGCCAGAATTGCCTACCATGCCGCGCACGACCCCCTAACCGATCTGCCCAATCGGGAAATGCTGATGGCGACCCTGGAAAGATCCCTCGCACTGGCACGGCGCGAGGGGAGTGAAGTCGCGATTTTGTTCATCGATCTGGACGACTTCAAGCTCGTCAATGACACCCAGGGCCATCTGGTCGGCGACGAACTGCTCTGCCAAGTCGCGGCCCGACTGCACAAAAGTACCCGCGAAACCGATCTGCTGGTTCGTCAGGGGGGCGATGAATTCATTTTAATGATGGAAAACTCCCGTACGGACACACTTCACCCATCAGCAGATTTTTTCATTACGGCCGGCCGCGCCGCCGATCGCATCATCCAGGCCATGAAGGCGCCCTTTTTGATTAACGGCCAACCCAGCTACATGTCCGCCAGTATCGGCATCAGCCTGTTCCCGAATGATGCCAGGAATGAGTCGACCCTGTTGCAACATGCCGACAGCGCCATGTACCAGGTCAAAAACATGGGGGGCGGCAGTTATCAGTTCTATTCCAAGGAGCTCTCCGATTACCAGCAAAGACGGCTTTCCCTGGTCAATCAACTCCACAAGGCTATCGAACAACGTTCCTTCCAGCTGGAATATCAGCCCGTGGTTGAACTCTCCAGCGGTGAAATGATTGCCTGCGAGGCATTGATCCGCCTACGGGGCGACGACGGTGAACCGATTTCTCCCGCAGAATTCATACCGGTGGCAGAAGATAGCGGGCTGATCATCGCAATCGGCGACTGGGTCATGGAAGAGGCCTGCCGTCAGTTGCGCTTGTGGCAAGACCAGGGAATCACGCTGCAACTGGCGGTGAACCTCTCCGCACGCCAGTTGTGGCAACAGGACGTTCTGGAAAAGCTCGTCGAAGTCATCGACCGCACAGGCGTCGACCGCAGCGCCCTGGAGATGGAAGTCACCGAAACCGCCATCATTCAGGACCCGACACGCATGGAAGCCACCCTGAAACATTTTGCGGATGAAGGACTGCGCGTTGCTCTGGATGACTTCGGCACGGGGTATTCCTCACTGAACCGACTCAAGAAACTCCCCATCGACAAGATCAAAATCGACCAGTCCTTTGTCTTCGGAATGCCAGAGGATAAAGACGACGTCGCTATCGTGACCGCCATCATCCAGCTATCACGAAGCCTGGGGCTCCCCACCCAGGCCGAGGGCGTGGAAACCGCCGAACAATATCGGTTCCTGCGCGAAATGGGCTGCCAATACGGCCAGGGCTTCTATTTCAGCCGATCTGTCCCCCCTGCTGAAATCGAGGTCATGTATCACAGCCAAAAACGTTGGTTATTGGAGACGTAATAACCCTGCCCTAAAAACAGCATTCAGCAGGGAGTACAATCGTGCTGCGCACTCGTTGGCTATATGTCGCATCCCGTGTGATTATAAGGACGTTTCATAAACAGATGTGGGTGCGTTTGATACCAGTCTTTCATGGCCTGGATGGGTGTTCGACTCTGCAGTGCGGACTGGGGTAACTGGTGGTTGTAGAGGT
>JAGXHU010000062.1 GCA_024636015.1 Halothiobacillus sp. | reverse complement strand
TCTTATGACAAGCTGGTTTATGTTCTGATCGATCAGACCGTCCAGCTTGATCTATCGCTGCAAAAGTCAGCACTGAACAACCTGTTGCGCGTGCTGCAACCGGGCACTCGTTTCGTCGTAGCCGAGTTCTCTGCATACTCCCAGGGTCGATACCTTTCAGTCGTGCATAGTGGCGTCATCGAAACGCCAATCCCGCAGGACAAAATCGGGAACGTGGTTATGTCCCGGCTGTCCAGCTTTGAAACCTGCATCAAAAATCAAAAAGAGTACGCCCAAAGCCTGGCGCTCAAGTCGACTTATGCCGCAATGAGCCAAAGCACGTCGAGTCTGGATCATTCAGATATTCTGATGGCCCTCAAAACGGTCTCGGATTCGATCGCTCAAGATCCTGCCAAGCAGAAGATCATGCTTCTGATTTCAGATGGATTGGAGAACTCGAGCCTGACTTCGTTCTATGCCAACCATGGGTTGCGTCAGATCAATCCAACGACGGAAATCGCCAAGATCGGGCATGACGGCATGTTGGCGAACTTCGGCGGTGCACGCGTCTATGTGCTGGGTGGCGCGCTGTTTACCGTGATCGGGCACAAGCCAGAGGCCAGCTATCGCAGTCCGCAAAAGCTCGTAGCACTCAAACGCTTTTGGCAGGACTACTTTTCAAAGTCGGATGCGAAATTGATTGAGTTTGGTGAACCGGCACTGGTCATGCCGGTCGGGTTTGATGATCAGTAGTTTCAACTATCGTCGGTCGGGCATTGATGTATCTGGAGCTTAACTGAGCATGATGGGGGAACCAGATGCTAATTTTAGCGTCCGCTCGATGTGACATATTCCTATTTTAACTGTTTTCTATCAGCAGTTTATTCTTGAATTTAATTCCCGCCATCTCACCCAAAAAGGAGTTCACCTTCGTTGGCATGAACTTCAAATAGGAAAAGCCCCAGATCGGGGCTTTTCTTTTGGTGACGATTCATGTCGCCCACAGCTCTCGCCTCCTTCTGGTTCTGGCATGCATCAACACAAGTTGTAACGGCATGGGATTATCGGGCACTCAGAAATCGTAAAAACTCACTCTCCATACATCTCTTGCGCCCCACAAAGATTCATGTAGTATGCATCTTTGTGGGGCGTGGTTGGGATATGGCCACTATTGTGTGAAGTAAGGATCTTGTAGTGCCGAGTAATAACCACGACCCCATGACTGTTCGATCAAGTGGACTGCGACGTTATGAGCGGCTTCAGTTCACTTTAATTAATGGGGTTGCCATCCCTCATGCAAAACATGTCCGCTCCCATGTCGAGAAGACGAGTGGTCGTGATTAGGAATGGCCGACCAATTAACCAAGGCCTCTGCCCATGGCCGAGAACCTAAAACAACATCCTGTGCCCAAGGAGTCAAGCCCATGCAACAAGTCTTCACCAAAGCGATGGCCCGAAATATTTTTCTCGGGGGATCTGTATTTTTCCTTGCCATCTATGTGGCACTCAGCATCGATACCTGGCATCGAATACCGGAGCGAGATCACGCCGACAAACTCACGCCTGCTGTGTTGCAAGGAAAATACATATTCGATACCAACAACTGTATTGGCTGTCACACCGTAAATGGCGAAGGTGCCTATTTTGCCCCGGAGCTCGGCAATGTTTATAAACGGCGCGGGCCGGCATTCATCAAGGCATGGATACAGGCCCAACCCACGGGCATACCCGGCAGGCGTCAGATGCCCAATTTCCATCTCACCCAGAAACAGCTCGACGATCTCGTGCTCTATCTGCAATGGCTTTCCAATATCGACACGAACAACTGGCCGCCGAATATCCAGGGCTAATTGGATCACTGACTGTCTAATGATTTAATAAGGAGAAAATATGAAATACCAGTCTCAAAAGGTGGCAATACCCTATTTCATAGGTGCCCTGACCTTATTTTTCGGCCAAATTGTGTTTGGGCTGATTGCCGGCTTCCAGTATTTGGATGGGTCATTCCTGTTTCCCGCATTACCATTTGATGTGGTGCGCATGAGCCACACGAACCTGCTGATTGTGTGGTTGCTCATGTCCTTCATGGGCGCCGCTTATTACATTGTCCCGGAGGAAGCACAAACCGAACTCTATAGTCCCAAACTCGCGCTGATCACATTCTGGGTGTTTCTCACCGCCGCCGTACTGACAATCCTTTCTTATCTTTTTATACCTTATGCCCACTTGGCGGCGCTGACAGGTAATGCAGCGCTACCCACTATGGGTCGTGGCTACCTGGAACAGCCATTACCCACCAAGGTCGGTATCGTTCTGGTTGCATTGTCCCTGTTATTCAATGTAACCATGACCCTGATCAAAGGCCGCAAGACCACCATCAATTGGATTCTGGTCGGCAGCCTGTGGGGACTCGCGCTTCTTTTCCTTCCCGCCTTTTATTTCCCGGAAGATACCGTTAAAGCCAGCTTCGCGTGGTGGTGGGTCGTCCATGGCTGGGTCGAAGGCGATTGGGAATTGATCCTGGGCGCCCTGCTCGGTTTCATCCTGATCAAGATGACAGGTGTCGATCGTGAGATTGTGGAAAAATGGCTGTACATCATTGTCGCCATGACGCTGATTTCAGGCATCATCGGTATCGGTCACCACTATTACTACACGGGAGCACCGGCGTACTGGATCTGGCTTGGTTCGATTTTCTCAATCCTTGAACCCATCCCGTTCATGCTCCTGATCGCGTTTTCTTTCAAGATGCTGATGCAGCGTCGCCGTGAGCATCCAAACAAAGCCGCTATGCTCTGGGCGCTCGGCACGCCGATCATGGCTTTTCTCGGCGCGGGCGTGTGGGGCCTCATGATTACGCTGGCTCCTGCTCAATACTATATGCACGGTACTAACTTCACCGCTGCGCACGGTCATCTGGCGTTTTTTGGCGCCTACGTGATGATCTCCCTGTCCATTATTTCCTATGCGATGCCCTTGCTTCGTGGCCGCTTGGCGAACAGCGCGGCCGCTCAACGCTGGGAAATAACCGGGTTCTGGGTCATGGTCCTGAGCATGCTTGTCATCGCTTTGGCGCTAACCGGCGCAGGGATTGTGACTGTCATTTTGCAGCGTGCAGCAGATCACCCGATGAGCTTCATGCAAGTGGAAGGCAAGGCCCGGGTGTTTTTCTGGGTACGAGAGGTAGCCGGATTCAGCTTCTTTGCCGGATTGCTGATTTACCTGAGGAGCTTCTTCATTACCGGCGATTACGAATATACCAGTGAAATAAAACAGGCTCTGGCTCGTTAAACAAAATGCTGCGGGGCTTTGGCCACGCCCATTCATGGGGAATCAGCCATGACTCATGCCATCAGTTCGAATACCACCGAACCCTTGCCCGGTGATTTTGCGAGAAGTGTTTTAGTTTTCGCGGAACTGATCATGTTCGGTGCGCTTTCCTCCGTTTACGCATTTGCCCGAAGTAGCCGCGTGACATTGTTCGATGCCACGCAACACACACAACCGTACCTACGGATACGCGAACACCCTGATCCTTCTGACCAGCCGTAATTTCGTGGTGCGCGCAACCTGATCAATCAAGAAGGAGTACCCATGCCCATTACCGCTATCGCGCAGAACCTTAAAGCCCCCAAGGTTTTTCCTTCTTATGCGCCGGCCGACGACGAGGTCATGATCTTCGAGCATGCCTACCGGAACTGCCTACCCGTACTCATCAAGGGCCCCACCGGCTGCGGCAAAACTCGCTTCGTCGAATACATGGCTGCACGACTCGGCTTGGCATTGCACACTGTGTCCTGTCACGACGATCTATCTGCCTCGGATCTGGTTGGCCGTCATCTCGTCAATGCCTCGGGCACCTACTGGACGGATGGCCCGCTTACCCGCGCTGTCCGGCACGGCGGCATCTGTTATCTGGACGAGGTGGTGGAGGCGCGCAAAGACACAACGGTGGTGCTTCATGCGCTGTCGGACGATCGCCGCATCCTGCCCATCGATCGTACCGGGGAGGTTCTGGAAGCACCACCAGAGTTCATGCTCGTTGTTTCCTACAACCCTGGCTACCAGCATTTGCTCAAAGGTCTGAAACCCAGTACGCGGCAACGCTTTATATCGCTCGCCTTTGGTTTTCCGGAACCCGCCCGGGAAATCGACATCGTGATCACGGAAACCGGCGTTGATCACACCATCGCCAAGCATCTCGTCACACTCGCCAATGCGCTACGCAGTACGGCGAATCATGATCTGGAAGAAGCCCCCGGCACACGACTGATCGTTGATGCGGCAAAACTGATCGCCACGGGGTGCCCGCCCCAAACTGCCTGCCGGGCAGCCATCGTAGAGTGCCTGTCCGACGAGCCGGAAATCACGAAGGCCTTGATGGTGGTTGTCAACGCGATTTTCGCGCACTCATAGAGGGAGGAACCCATGGAAGAACAGGTCGGCATCGCTTGGCATAAACTTATTAACCGACTCGCTACACGCCGATATCCCGATGAGTCCGTGGCACTATCAGATATATCGACCCCTGTCGGAATATTGTTTCGAGCGCTTGGCGGGGACCATGGTGTTGCCATACAAGCGGGGGGGAGCATACTCAACCACGCCAAACGCAGCCTACTTGAACGGCTGGCTGGCAGTGAACGCAAGGTAGAACTCGCCTGGGTGGATCATCAGGCGCTGCAATTACCCGCCGTCATTGACAGCTTCCCCACACAGCGCTTGAACAACGAGCTATACCTCTGGCTGGCCGCCCTTTCAGCAACCAGTTTGCCCCCACAACAGACCTGGCTTGCGCGAAACCAGAATGCCACACGTCTGATTATTCAACGATTCCCCGGCATGGCGGCGATCTACCGTCGATTAGTGGCGGCCGAGATTCTGCGACGTGGCCCCACCAGCAGGCTCCCGCCCGATGAAGCGCAGCAGGAACAAGCCATCCGCGATGCGCTGCACGAACCGGGAAGCATCTCCGTGCTCCCCCACGCGCGCCGCGCCCACCAGCCGATTTTGCTCTGGCTGCGGCCCGATATTTTGACAAGCGCAAGCCTACCCCCGCAAAAAAATCAGGATCAGGCATCCCGTGAATCAAGTACGACACAATCGGACAAGAAACGCAGGATGGCTGAATATACGGAAATGCCCGAACGCAAGGGCGGTCTGCTGTTATTCAGACCGGAGTCAATTTTCAGTTGGTCCGAATATGCCAAAATTGAACATGAAGCCCAGGAAAACGAGGATGAAGATCTCGCTCAGGCGGCCGACGATCTAGATACGATCTCGATTACGCGGGACAGCAGAAATATCGCGAAAAAACTCAGCATGAGCCTTGACCTGCCGAAAGCTGCATCCGCCCTCCCCCCTTTGAACGACGGCAAAATGCTCCCGGAGTGGGACTACAAAACGCGCACCCTGAAACCCGATCAATGCCGTGTGAATACCATCCCGCTCACAGATGTCGAACCCTGCGCCCTGCCCGAACATTTGAAACGAGACCAACAACGACTCAAGCGACAATTCGGTGCATTGCAGCCCGTACGTCAGCGCCTCAAGGGGCAACCGGATGGGAACGACATCGATATCGACGCCTATATCCGGCATATTTCCCATCAGAACGAAACCGAAAATCGCTTTTATATCGATCATCGCAACCGCGAGCGCGACCTATCCTGCCTGTTACTGGCGGACCTCTCTTTATCGACCGAAGCATGGGTCGGGGACAATCAACGCGTGATTGATGTCATCCGGGAGAGTCTGTTCCTGTTTGCAGAAACACTCACGACGACGCTCGATCAATTTGCGCTGTATGGGTTCAGTTCAAAGCAACGCACCGACGTCCGCGTCCACACGCTGAAAGCATTCGACGAGCCCTATAGCGACATCGTGCGCGGGCGCATCAACGGTATCAGCTCGGCGTACTACACCCGAATGGGTGCCGCCATACGCCATGCAACAGAAATTCTAGCCCGCCAAAAAACCCGCGAGCGCCTACTCTTGTTACTCACCGATGGGAAGCCCAACGATGCGGATCATTACGAAGGCCGATACGGCATCGAAGATACGCGAAAAGCCCTGATCGAAGCGCGGCAACAAGGCTTGCGCCCTTTTTGCGTAACCGTGGACCAAGAAGCGCACGAATATCTGCCGCATATTTTCGGTAAAAGCAATTTCATCATTATTCGAAAACCGTCGGAATTACCTGCCAGACTCCCCTTGCTCTACGCGCTCATTACGCGCTGATCCACGAACGGAGAACAACCCAATCGTCGTCACCCGTTATTTTCTGCCGATTCAAAACGCGATCAGCTCGATGAGCCATGCCCCAACGCATAAATTGCCGGATTCTTGATTACCCAAACCAATTTATGAACAATCAAGCCACCAAGGCCATCACTGATCCCATTCGATAGCCTGTCATCCCACATTCAGGATCCACAACGCCCATGCAGTTAAACCAGCAAACCGACTATGCCCTGCGCATCCTCATGCTCTTGGCCAAAGAGGAAAGGGCGGCCCAGAAAACGCATACCCCAACCCCACGCCTGGTTACCATCCGGGAGATTGCAGAATTTCACGGAATTTCCAAAAATCACCTGATGAAGATTGTAAACAAGCTTGCTGAACATGGAATCGTGCACGCTCAACGAGGGCATAAGGGTGGTTTGCGGCTGGAGGAATCGGGTTTAAATATGCGCGTGGGGGACATTGTTCGCCTCATGGAAGGTGGATGGCAGATGGCTGCCTGTTTTTCCATTGATGGCAAGTGCCCCATCCAAAGTAGCTGCCAACTGCAGCAGGCGTTATACCGAGCCCTCAATGCCTTCTGGACCGAGCTGGACCAATACACGCTCGGCGACATGATCGAACCAAAATCAAAACCCGAAGCGGTGCTGATTCAAAAAATCCGACATATCAATGAAGCGGCACGAACATTCAACGCCATTTAAATGCTATTTCCCCATCGGGAAAACCGCCAACTAATCTTGAGCGCCCAATAACATTCATATAATATACATGTTTGTTTCGTCCGTACCGGCCGGGGAGGCTCTCTGATGACTGATTCCATCCACATCCCGCTCGACTCTGATACAAAAACGCAAATCATCACGGGTGATTCGGCACGCCGTGCAGCCAAGTGGTTCAATTACGGCAACCTGATCGCACTGGCAATACCCTTCCCACTGGGCATCTTCTGGGCGGGCATGTCGATGCTGATTTACGGATTAAACAAACATCACCCCAACCCCAAAGTGGGTTACTACACACAACGCGCTGCATACCGTTTTTACGGGGTGGTGGGGTCCCTCATACCCTTTGGCTTGTTTTTCCCGGCACATCTCATGTATTACTTAATTTTCTGGGCGATTGCCGCTGCAATCATTTTGCCCTGGTCAATATATGACCTGTACCTCATCAACCACGATATCTGGGAAAACAGTACGGTTGAAGAACCCCCAACATTCAGCGAAACAGAATAGAGTGCGCCGTTCAGACCCAATAATTAAGCCGTGTCATCGATGGATCCATTCGGACCATTTTTTTGTAAAAAATTAAGCGATACTGACTGATTCCAAGACAATACCCCGGATGGAGTCTGTAAATGAATGCCCACCCAAATATCACGCACCTGTTTCTGGATATTGGCGGAGTTTTGCTGACCAACGGCTGGGATCATGTCGCGCGCCAACGGGCCGCGAGCCACTTCGGCTTGGATCTGGCCGATTTTGAAGATCGGCATCACCTGACCTTCGATACGTATGAAGAAGGGAAAATCACCCTCGATATTTATCTGGAGCGGACCATTTTCCACCAGCAAAGAGCATTCTCACCGGAGGATTTTCTGGCCTTCATGGTGGCGCAGTCGCAACCCGACGACGCGATGATTTGCCTCATGAACCGGCTCAAGGCGCGACACGGCCTGAAGATCGCGGTGGTCAGCAATGAGGAGCGAGAGCTGAACGTCTACCGCATCAATACATTCCGGCTATATGAATTCGTCGATGCCTTCATTTCCTCCTGTTTCGTCCACATTCGCAAACCCGATGAAGACATCTTTCAACTGGCGCTGGACATCACCCAAGCCAAAGCAGAAAACGTCCTGTATATCGAAAATACGCCGCTGTTCGTTCAGGTGGCAGAGGGACTCGGTATCCACAGCATTCTGCACACAGATTTCCACACGACCCGTGCGGCGCTAGCAACATTCGGCCTCCAGGATGGACACGATGAGCTCGTGTGAGCGCGCACCAGGTGGGCGCTTGATCGGGAGGGCAGCACCCTGCGCCCGTTAAGCACCCTGTGGCGGCGCTGGCGCATGCGCTGGCTGCTGAAACACCATCCTATTCCGCAGCCCATCTGGCACGATGTAACTCACCGCATGTGGACGTTAAAAGAACTGGACGCTGTGCAAATGGCAGAGCTGCGGGAACTGACCACCTGGTTTTTGGCGCAGAAATCCATCACCGGCGCGCAAGGCCTGGAAGTCACCACCGACATGAAGGTGGCTGTGGCGGCTCAGGCCTGTCTGCTCATCCTCAATTTAGGGACATCCTATTTCGAAGGCTGGGTTGAAGTCATTCTTTATCCCGGCGCATTTCGGGCAAAACACCCCCAACCGGACGAATTCGGTCTGGTGCACAGCGAGTCCAACAGCCTCAGCGGCGAGTCCTGGCTGCATGGGCCGGTCGTTCTGGCCTGGGCGGAGGTTGACAGTGAGCTGTTCCATCATCAAGTCGGACGCAATGTCGTGGTTCATGAATTTGCCCACAAGCTGGACGGGCTGAATGGCGCCATGAATGGCATGCCCCCCTTACATCGAGGCATGAGCAGGGAAAGCTGGGCAGCGGCGCTTAGCCAAGCTTACGAAACGCTGCGTCATCAAATCTCAAGTGGCCATGCGCCATCCCTGAACCCTTATGCCGCCACCAATCCCGCCGAGTTCTTTGCCGTGCTCAGCGAGTATTTCTTTACGGCCCCGACGGTCTTGCACGCGTGTTGCCCGGCTGTGCATGCACAACTGGAACGATTTTATCGCCCTGGTGATCGATCCCACGCACCCTGATACGATGGTTAGTCGATGCAACAATATCCACCGCGATGTGTTTTTACCACAACCCTACTGGCAAAATAGACCCATTCCCCATCGACTTCCTTGTTGAAAAAATCGCCCTACGATAGGATTCAGGCGCCGCAGGACACGCATGATGCGCTCCGACAAAATCAGTACACTGGCTTCATCCTTCCCGGTAGATATTAAGTCACCTGAAGTCGAGCCCGCGTAAAAAACGGAAGCAAAGCCATCTGCATGGATCATCGTGTGATGCACCGAGTCGATAGGCTAATCGGACGCATGGGCCACCCTGGCCCAGAAAACAGGAGTTTAATCTAATGCAATCGGGCACGACCATCCGATTATTGCCATTTGCCATCACCCTATGGGTATGCAGTGGATGCGCCGCCCATGAAACGGCTACTGATGCAAAATCATCCGATTTCATCTGGGTACAAGTTGGCACCGACCGCCAAGGCTGCGCCCTGTTTACCAAAAAGCACACTGCACCAAACATTGTGGTGGATTCCGCCATTTGGTATCGCGATGCTCAAGGTCGTTATGTTCTTGATGCCCGATCCTGCACCCCTGAGACGCAAAATAAGGTAACGCACGATGAATAAAGGGAACTATTCACACGCTGGAATCGCCATCATGATCGCGATTTCTACCACGCTATCTGGCTGTGGCGGTGGGGGCTCAACAACGCCTGATCCCAGTAGTTATGTACCTACGCCTGCACCTGCTCCGACACCTGCGCCCACACCAGGACCGACCCTCACGCCATCTCCCGGCGCACCGACGAACTCGGCTCGGGTCACCGCAATGCTTGATTACAACGGGGCCGCAGCGCAATCCGTCGGTGTGGCCGTTCTTGATTCAGGGATCAACACCACCCATCAGGAATTCACAGGAAACGGCGGCAAGAATGGCGTCGGTGGCCCCATCGTCAGCGGCGGGATCAATACGACGGCCGCCATGAACAACGCATACCCCACCATCACAGGGACAACCACGCCACAGGACACCAGCGACTATAGTTACGCCAGCGGACAGTCCACCCACGGCAACTTCGTAGCCAGCATCATCGCCGGAGCCAACATCGGGTATTCGGGCGATGCCAGCTTGTATATCGAAAAAATCACCGATACCAGTACCGCCAGCTCGGCAACCGTAGCCTACGGCTTCGGCGATGCGGCCGTCAAAGGCATGAGCTTCGCCAATCTCAGCTATGGGCTCGACCCGATCAGTTATTACAAGCTACTGGCCGATCAAGTGGCTGCAGAACGGGCAGCCGGTAAAACGGGGATCAACAACCTCACGGATATGCAATATGCGCAATACCAGAATGTCATCAACAAGGGCATGGGCCTGATTGTCGCGGCCGGAAACGGCACCCTCAATTTCTCGACGAGCAATAATACGACCTCGACCTGGTCCACCAGCAATCCATTGTATGGACAAACCCTGATTGTCGGTGCACTGGACAGCGGCCAAAACAATCTGGCTTCCTACTCAAATTTCGCGGGTGATGACCCCAACGTGCAAAAGCGTTTCATCACAGCACCCGGCACCAATACCGGTGCGGATCCGACGAGCAATACCGCCTATGGTTCGTTTTCGGGCACATCCTCTGCCGCCCCCGTGGTCACGGCGGCCGCCGCCACGCTGAAATCCTACTGGTCGTTCATGACCCCGGCGCAAGTACAGCAGCGCTTACTGGATACCGCCGACAAGAATTTCAACCAGATGTGGAGCATCAATACCTGCGGGGCATCAGGCAACCTGAACTGCGGCAATTATTATTTCGGTCAAGGCCGGCTCGATCTGCCTGCCGCACTCGCACCGGCCGGTGTCGTCGTCACCACCACGGCCGCCAGCGTACCCACCGCATCAACTGGAGCGCCCGGCGGGTCATACGCCAACCCGCAAACCGCACCGGCACAAGCCGCTCGCCTAGTCGTTCCAGCGGCCCTCGCGCCGATACAGCAACAGGTCCGGGCGGAATCCGTCGGTCTTCAGGGTTTCGACGCCATTGGGCGTAATTACACCCTCAATATCGCACCTGCCATCACCACGGCAACCGATCCAACGCAAACCCTGGGGTATGAAATGCAGGGCTTCATCGACGGATTCATGAACAAGGGCCAGTCGTCATTCACCGCTTTCGAGAACCATTGAAACGCAATCGCTTCACGGTCAAGGTCGGGGCCAAAGCAGGGATAAGGAGCGTTCTCCCGCAATGTTTGCCGTAGATCAGATCATCGATTACGACAGTTATGGACGGCCCGCCATGGCCTATGTCCAATACAGCGCGAACAACACGGCATTCAGCGCGTTCCACTTCACCCGCGGACAATCCCTGCCCGATGCGGTGGGAGCGGATCTGCCGGTGGCTCTCGTCACCTTCAATGGCGCTAACCCGCTGGCTGGGATGGTTTATCAAGCCGATGGGGTTGCCGCCACCCAAAAGATCAACGACATCGTATTCACCAAAACCCAGCTCTGGTCCGGCACCGGCTCTGCGGTCGAGTTGGGTTCCTATGATCGGGTCGATCAGTATGCATTCGCCCTCGGCGCGAATATCGGCGAGCATGTTCAGATCCGAGGAGAGGAAATTCGCGCCCGCGAATCCAGCGGCTTCCTCGGGGCAATTGGCAGCGGCGGGTTCAGCACCGCAGACGGGGCGGCCATCCGCCTGCATGGTGTCTCCCTACGATTTTCCCTGGATGCAGCCACAAACCGTTTCGAGGCCTTCGCCACCTATCGGCAGGGCCACGCCCAATCCAATTTCTCCGATTCAATTCTGTCTCGAATCAATGCCAACTTGAGCCAGTCCGCTGTGGGCATATCCTGGCGAAACAACGTAAATGCCGTCGCCCTGGCATACAGCCAGCCCCTGCACGTCACCGGTGGTGATCTCGGCATGAAACTGGCCATCGGTCGCACCGACAATGGTGGCGTGATCTACAACACCCCTTCTGTGGTACTGAACCCCGGCATTCGCCAAGTCAACTGGGAACTGGGCATGACCCATCGGCTCGACCAGAACGCCAAGATCGGCATGAACCTGATTTATGTGAAAAACCCGGCAAACTCACCGGGTCTGGGTCACGATGCTGGCTTATTGCTGATCTATGGAACGAAAATTTAGCCTTTGCCAAGTATCAGCGGGGCCAAGAGCCACCATAGCTTACCCCTTCCCCCCAGATCGAACCAACACCTTGACACGCCGTGGTTGCCATACTAATTATTAGTAGAGACTGATATTACTATTAAACAAACCTCGAGCCTTTTCGCATCTTCCTGGACCGCCCCCAGGACACTATCGAGGATTCCCCCATGCGTTCCAACAAACTTCGCAACATCGTTCTGGCTCTTTCGTTCATGACCCCCGTGATCACGCCCGCCGTGGCCATGGCGGCACAACACCCAGCCGGGTTCTGGTCTTATCCCGAGATTCCGGATTACGGCCCGGTTCACGTCTGGCCGGAGGCAATTGACCGCCCCCAACCCGACAAAACCTACAAGGCCCTGTTTGATGTAACCCAGTCAAAGGTAATGGACAAACTCAACGGCAGCCTCGACCACGTGGCACGAGCCGTCAACGTGTTTGCTGCCGCAAAAGTGCCGATGGATCATATGAAGTTCACGGTGATTATTCACGGTCCCGCCACTGCCATCGCACTCGACAACAAGGCCTTCGAGGCCAAATTCGGGCATCCCAACCCAAACCTGAAAGTGATTAACGAGCTCCAAAAGGCTGGCGTTCAACTCATGGTCTGTGGCAACGCCCTGGCGGATAACGGCTTCACGCCCACAGAGGTTAATCCGAAGATCAAGGTAGCCCTCTCCGCCTTATCCACTCTGATCATTCAACAAGATCAGGGATATGCCCTGATGAGGATGTAAGAATTGGACCGGGCCCGCTTCGATCCTTGAATAACGCGTCTGGCGCGCGTGGATGGATACCCATGAATGCACCTTCGGATACCCTCCTGGGTAAATTCTGGGCAATCCATTCCTAAGCCCGCTTTCACTCAGTCAACTTTGCCCGCCACTCGGCGGCCAAATGACGGATGACGGACGAAGGATGGGTATCAGTGATGAGCGTCAACCCTTGCCGGGCGTTCGGTGTCCCTATCCGCACCAGAGAATCAATGGCCTGCTCGCCTTGAACGACATCGGCGGGCCACGCCATCAGGCTATCCAACAAGGGTTGCGTGGCCGGCGCATAGGCCAGCCGCCCCAAGCCGATCACCGCAGCCATGCGTGCCTCCGACTCCGGATGCCGCAGCGCATGAATCAGGCGCTCAGGATAAGGAGTCTCGTTCAAATAGCGCACGATATCGGTACCGCAGTTCGGGCAGATCCGAATATTCGGTTCGATCTGTGTGAAGCACTGCGGGCAAAAGTAAACGGGCATACGATCTCCGGAAGGGATCAATACAGGTTGCCAATCCACACATCGCTGCTGTTCGGTATCGTCACTCGTGGCGGCATGACCTGCGACACCCCCATACAGATACAAGAACACCTGTGTCCCGCTTGTTCCCGGGGCACAGGTGTTCTTTAGGGGACCTCTGCTCGATGCCATTTTAACCAAAATTCGGTTAATCAGAGGCGCACTCGCTTCACTGCATGTCGATGCGTGGGAAAAATCTATTTCGGATTATTGAGTTTTTCCGACACTTTCTCGAGCTTCGCGACGCTCATCAAAATGGTACCGTCCGGGGTTTGCGGCAACCTCGGCATGGTTTGTTTCGGGAACTTGCCGGTCAGATCACCCAGGAATGCCACAATATTGCTGACCTGCTTGTCGGAAAGCGTTTTGCCCAATTGACAGGAGGCCATAATCCGGACTGCCGTCGACAATGAAGCAACCGAGCCATTGTGGAAATAAGGTGCCTCCAACGCGACATTACGTAGGCTGGGCACCTTGAAATCATGCTTGTCAGCCGGCTTCTTGGTGACATCGAAACGGCCGGGATCCTTCGCGAGCTGATACTTGTGCACATAGGCGGCGCATTCCTGATTGTGGGCCTGTAGGGGGAATTTCTGAAAGAAACCCGTCCCCATGGGCTTACCTGGATTGTCGAACATCATTCCGGCATGACACGTCTCGCAACCAATCGACTTGACCTCGCTCATACCGGCAATCGCATTACTGCTCAGTGCCGATTTATCCCCGCTCATATATCGGTCGTAGGGGCTGCCGGGCGTCACGAGCGTCCGTTCATAGGTGGCAATGGCCTGCACGACGTGCTCAAAGGTCATCGAGTCTTTTCCCCGGAAGACCTGACTGAACTCCACCTGATACCCGGGTATTTTCTCCAGCCGATCGACAACAGATTTGGCACTGGGCATGCCCATCTCGACAGGATTTAGAATGGGGCCCTTGGCCTGATCTTCCAGGCTTTTCGCCCGCCCATCCCAGAACTGCACCGTATTGAAGGCCGCGTTGAATACCGTCGGCGCATGGCGGGGGACGTCCACCCGCCCCATGACGCCAAAGGAAAGCGGCAGACCATCGCTACCATTTCCCATAGACCGGTGGCAGGTATCGCAGGAAAAATTACCGGTCAGCGATATTCGGGGGTCAAAGTACAGTTGTTTCCCCAACGCCACCTTCTGCGGCGTCATGGGGTTGTCCGCCGGAACGGGGACTTTAGCGGGAAACGAATTTGCCAAAACGGGCACCATCCCGCCCAGGCCGGTTACCAGAACGACACGGATAGCCCCACGAGCCACCCCCCAGTACGTAGATTGCATCTCTATCCAGCTCATCAGTATTCTCCTCTCGCCCTCAAGCAGGGCTTAACACGCCACAGCCATGCACCGCCCATAGGCGGACCAAAAAAATGAGGTTGATAAACTGATAGACAGGGAAATCAGCGATGTATATGCGGAAAAACATTAACATATGCCCATATTCATGACGGACATGTAACAGGCGTTACTCAGGTGTTACAGACAGGAGAAGGAAAGTGAATCCGGAACAGGGGTACGAAATTTCGCCCACGCCGTCGTGGCGCGGTAGATCAGGGGTGGCTGACTCGATTCCGGCCAAGCCCCTTAGATTGGTAGAGATAATAATCGGCGGTAGTGATCAGATCTTCCAGAACATGGTGCTTCGTCGTTCGTTCAGCGACCCCGAAACTGGCAGTTACGCCGAGTTGATGCCCCTGATACGACACCACGTGATTAACCATCGCAATGCGCAACCGCTCGGCCAGCACGGCCGCCTCGGCGAGACACGTTTCCGGCAACAGCAGGATGAACTCCTCTCCGCCCCAACGAGCAAGGACATCATGATCGCGAATGGATTGGACCAAAATCTTCGCCGTAGTGCGCAAGATTTCGTCGCCACAAGGATGGCCATAGCGATCATTAATCCGCTTGAAATGGTCCAGATCCAGCAGGATCAGCGATAAATGCCCGTTATGCCTTTGCGCGAAATGCCAGACGGGTCCGCAGACATCCGTGAAGGCTCGTCTATTATTCACCCCGGTCAACGGATCCACCCGCGCCAGCTCTTCGGCCCGGATTTTCTCCACCTGCCCTATCCGGAACTGGTAGGTCAGCGCCAGCGCCAGCAACGTGGCATCCAGCATTAGCCCGATATCGGCAGCCCTGAAGGTCCACTCGTTGAAGGGGATGACGCCCCAAACAGCCAGGGCTGTCAGCGCAGCGCCAACCATCGCCGCAAAAGCCGCCAACAGAAAATAGGACGCCCCCCGAACGGACGCGCGAACGGACGCAACCCCCAAGGCGAGCATAATGACGGTGAACAAACACACGAAGCTGAAGGCCAGCAACAGCGCATCGCGCTGATCACCAAGCAGAATCGTGAGCAAAAGAAGAAAACCCACCCCTACAATCAAACCCAGCACTGCCTTGTGCAGCCGAGGAAAGTGCACTCGGGTATCAAGGAAACTCAACCCAAAGAGCAGCCCGCTTGCCGCATAGAGCACCATCAATGTCGGCTGGGCCCATTGCGTCCAGACGGTACTGTCCGGCCATATCCAGCGAAATCCGTGGCCGGTGTACGCAATATTCATCAACAGAAACATGCCGAGATAAACGGCGTACAGCAAATAACGTTTCTGCCGCAATCCGGCGTACAACATCGCGTTGTAGATCAGCAGAGCAAACAAGAAGCCATAGAGGAAACCATAGCTATAACTCTGGAACTCCGATTGCACCTCGTCCTGGTTGGGTGTCGTCAGAAAAATGGGGACGACCATCGGATCTGGCGTCGCGATTCGAACAAAAATATCGGTACGACCCGGCCCAAAAAGCTGGTCGAACGCAAAAAAACGGCTTTCGATCGGCCGTTGATCAAACGGCAGACGATCACCCATGTGATAAGTGGCCGTCGTTTTGCCATCACGCCGAATAAACACATCAATCCAATCCAGCCAGGAGATATCGATGGACAGACGACGCTTCACGGCGACCGTTTCGTCGTTACTAATCGAAAAATGTAGCCACTCCGGTCGGGCGCCAATGCCGAAACTCAGTACCGGGCTGCGACTAACCGTGAATGCCCCATGGTCGTACGCATTAATGGCTTGACCCAACGTGAGTCGGCCACCACGCTCCGAGTAATAACTGATACTGCGCCCGATGGGGGCATCGTGGGTGACATTGGCAGATACAGCAGGCAAGTTATCGGCTCTCACGAGCACGGACCAGAACATGCCGAGCAAGATCAACAACGTATAAAACCCCGTCCTCATGACGTCATCACGAAATTTATGTCCTCAGGCATGTTGTGATCTACCTTTAAAGTACTTCGGCCTTTGCCGATCCTAGCGTATGCGGGCCGGCTTCTCTGCCGCGCATCATACCCCAAGCACAATAAACATTGATCGCCTCAGGCGTGTCCAAAAGAACAGTACGCGCACCCACATCCAGCCCGATCAGGCGTCGAATACACACCCTCCCGATACATAGTCGACCGATGAATTGTCACAAGACTCTAGCTTAATTCACCGTTCAAACATTACTATGGAGACCGAAGCCATGAATGCTGCCTCATCGGCAGGCCATTGACCGGCTGGCACAAGAAATCCATGGCCGTGCACGGTATTGGCCCATTACTTATTTGAACGCGTTTAGGGGGTTTTATGATTTTGCAGAGGGTCTTGGTCGGCACCATGATGTTTTGTGCCCTGATTTTGGGGCAAATGGCCTTTGCCGATGACGCCGCAGTTCCCGAGGTTGCTCAGACAGCACCCCGTGAGCTGTATGCGTCGTTCAATCTGAAATACGTCACCACAGATGAACTGGCCAAGAATCTGGACAAATACACGGTAATTGATGTTCGCTCCCAGTTTTCTTTTGACGTTCTGCACGTCAAAGGCGCCTACTGCGTTCCCTTCGTTCTGCCAAAGGACGAATTTGATGCCCGGGTGAAAAAAATCCTTGCCGAGACAAAAAAACCGGCAGCGTTTTACTGCAATGGGCCGATGTGCGCCATGGCCCACCGGGCGTCCATCCGCATGCAGGATGCCGGCGACCCCAAGACCTATGTCTTCGCGGATGGCATCCTGTCGATAGCAAAAAAATACCCGACCGACACTCTGATGTATGGCACCCCCCTGAAATCGGCCAGCGAACTCATTTCGGATGCGGATTTCAAGTCCCGGCTGCTGAGTCCAGTGAAGGTGCTCGCCCAAACGGATGCCGATCCTAAGGCCGTCATCATCGACATCCGCGACCCTTGGCAACGGGCGGGTATTTCCCTATTCCAGATGCGCGATATCAATATCCCGCTCACCGAGCCAGCTCAGTTGAAGGAAGCGATCCTGCATGCGAAGCAGGCGGGGAGAACTCTGTATTTTGTCGACGTCAAGGGCAAACAGGTCCGCTGGCTACAGTACCTACTCCGTGCCAATGGGGTGACTAATTTCTGGTTTGTCAAAGGCGGGGCGCAGTCCCTCATCAATGCACTGCAGCAGTAGATTTTCGTGAGTCCAGGCGCACTTCATGATGAGTCAGACTCACGCATCTAGACATAGACGAGCACGCATGACACCCACAGACGGCAGCCCGACTCAAGAGACCACGAGCACCCGTTTTCTGGGGCTCGCCCCCTACCTACGTCTGAGCATCGATGGCCATGATCTGAGGCCGCTCGCCCAGGAAATGCTGGAACAATTGGCGCAAAACGCCAGCGATGCCAATCTGTGGATGAACCTCTCCACGGTGATGTTCGGCCTGGAACAGCGCGAGATGGGGTTATCCATTCAGGATCAGGCGCTCTCCCTGATTCAACGGGTATTTCACCGGCCTGCCACGCGCCCGCCCACCCGATTTCGTTTGCTCATGATCATGGTGCCCGGTGATATCGCCGCCAACACGCCGCTTGATTGTCTGCTCGAAAACACCGATATCGAACTGATTTATTACTACGCCACGCCGAATGCGCCCCTGAGTCAGCCCATTCCCGAGCATGATGCTGTGCTGGTTTCCTTGGGCTATGCGCTGGAACATCTGCAAATGCTGAACACATTGCAGGATGAGCTGGCCCTCTGGCCTCGTCCGGTCATCAACGCCCCGCGGTTCATACCTCACACCGAACGCAGCGTGGCCAGTACCTTATTGCAGGATATTCCTGGCTTGCTTATGCCGCCCACCCTGGCCCTGGATCGTGCAACGCTGATGGGACTGTCTCAAGCCGCACCCACCCTATCGACCCACTATCCCGGCTGGAGTTATCCGATCATCGTTCGACCGGTTGGCTCCCATGCCGGACGGGATCTGGAGAAGATCGATACGGCAGACGCATTGAGCGACTATCTGACGCGGGTAGCCGCGCAGGAATTTTTCATCTCGGCTTTTATCGATTACCAATGGGCTGATGGCCTGTACCGAAAATTCCGCATTGCGCTGGTCGATGGCGAACCGTTCATCTGCCACATGGCTATTTCTGCCCACTGGATGATTCACTACCTGAATGCCGGGATGTATGACGATGCCGCCAAACGCACCGAGGAAGCCGCCTTCATGGCCAACTTCGGCGCCTTTGTTGCCCGGCACCGAACGGCACTCGCCGAGATCCATGAACGCAGCGGCCTGGATTATGTCTGCTTTGATGGCGCTGAGACGCCGGACGGCCAGCTCCTGATCTTTGAGATCGATCATGTGATGGTGGTCCACGCCATGGATCCGATTGACCTGTTCCCATACAAACCCGCGCATATCCAACTGGTGCAAACCGCTTTCGAGCAGATGGTCGCGCGGCGCGTCCATGCCCATACCATCGCAGCTGGAAATTGACCGCCATGCCCCCCGTCATCAATCCCAACAATGAACTGAACTTCTCCGGCGGCCCGGGGGCACTGCCCTCATCGGTACTTCAACAGGTGCAGGAGGCCATTGTCTCCGTACCCGAGGTCGGCCTTTCCATCCTCGGCATCAGCCACCGTTCGGATTGGTTCGCCGCCGTGGTCCAGGAACTGGAGACCAACATTCGCACCCTACTGGGCCTCGGCGATGACTATCACGTGCTCTTGCTGCAGGGCGGCGCCACCCAGCAGTTTTCGATGGTGCCCATGACGCTGCTTCACGGCCGAAACCAACCCGCCGAGTACCTGCACACGGGCTACTGGAGCGGCAAGGTTCTGGGTGAAGCACGGCGTGAAGGTCCGATCCGCACACTCTGGAGCGGCGAAGCGGAAGGGTATCGTCGCCTGCCGACCGACGAGGAACTCGACTTCTCAGCGGATGCGCCGTACCTGCACTATGTGTCCAACGAAACGGTCGAAGGCATCCAGTTTCATCGGGTGCTGGGGCACGATCATGTACCGCGCGTCTGCGACATGTCCTCGGATTTTCTATCCAAGCCCTGCGAGGCGGATCGGTTCTCGCTGATCTACGCCCATGCACAAAAGAACATCGGGCCAGCCGGCGTCACCGTGGTGCTGATTCGGGACGAGTTATTGCAGAACGTCCCCGAAGACCTACCCGGCTTCCTGGACTATCGCAGCCACATCAAGGCGCATTCCAACTTCAATACCCCACCGGTCTTCGCGATCTATGTCGTCCTGCTGGTCACCCGCTGGCTGCTGAATGAGATCGGCGGCCTCGAGCGCATGGACGAAATCAATCGCCAGAAGGCGCAATTGCTGTATGGATTCCTCGATCGCAGTGATGGCTTCTACCGTGGCCGTGCTGCGACAGCCGATCGCTCCCTAATGAATGTTGCATTCAACCTCGCCACGCCCGAGTTGGAACAGCGGTTTTTTGCCGAAGCCCTGGCCGCGGGGATTTTCGGACTTTCCGGCCATCGGGCTATCGGCGGCGTCCGTGCCTCGCTCTACAATGGCCTGACACTCCGTGCCGTGGAACAGCTCGTCGGATTCATGGCAGACTTTCAACAACGTCATCAAGCCTAAACTCGCTGGAAATTGGTTGGCAACGCCCCAATTCTTACGGGCAGAATCCAATCTGGAGCCACTCCAGCGTATAATTCCCGGATGAATCACGCCAGCCACCGCCCTCTTTCCGCCATCACCGTCGCTGCCATGATCTGGCACGACCAGCGCTTCCTGATGGTCGAGGAGCAGATCGACGGACATGTTCGGCTCAACCAGCCCGCGGGCCATGTCGAGCCCGGTGAGACCCTGCTTGAGGCTGTGGTGCGCGAAGTGCGTGAGGAGACCCGCTATACTTTTCATCCCAAAACTCTGCTCGGCATTTACCACAGCAACCCGAGCGAAGGGCCGCGCATCCTGCGCGTGGCTATTTGCGGCATGGTCGATCCCGAACCTGATTGCGCGCCGTTGGATCCTGATATTCTGACCGCAGGTTTCTTCAGCACCGATGAGATTCGTGCACGAAGGGCCGATCTCCGCAGCCCGTTCGTACAACGCTGTATCGACGATTTCCTAAACGGCCAACGATTTCCGCTGGCCGTTCTGAACACCCTGACTGAATAATGACCGCCATGACCACCCACCGTACCAAACCACCTCAAGAATGCCGCGTCATCGTGGGCCTGTCCGGGGGGGTTGATTCCTCCGTGGCGGCCCTGCGTCTCATTGAGGCCGGCTATCAGGTCGAAGGCCTGTTCATGAAGAATTGGGAAGGCGACGATGACGAAGAGTTCTGTGCCGCCAAGGCCGACATGCTCGATGCTCTATCGGTGGCCGACAAACTCGGCATCGAATTCCATTTCGTTAATTTTTCCCAGGCCTACTGGGATCGGGTGTTTGCCCATTTTCTGGCGGAATATCAGGCCGGGCGTACCCCCAACCCAGACATTCTCTGCAATCGCGAGATCAAGTTCCGCGCATTCCTCGATCACGCCCGGACGCTAGGCGCAGACTATATCGCCACGGGACACTATGCGCGGGTCGACCACGACCCTGTCCGCTTGCTGAAAGGACTGGATGCCAACAAGGATCAGAGTTATTTCCTGCATGCCCTGAACCGCGAACAACTGGATTCGACCCTATTTCCCGTCGGGGAACTCGCCAAACCTGTCGTTCGACAACTCGCCGAGCAGGCGGGCTTCAAGACAGCGAAGAAGAAAGACTCAACCGGCATCTGTTTTATCGGTGAGCGGCGGTTTACCGACTTCCTCAAGACTTACTTGCCTGCACAACCCGGCGATATCGTCACCGTCGACGGCACGGTGATCGGCACGCATCAAGGGTTGATGTATCACACCATTGGACAACGACAGGGACTCGGGATCGGCGGACTACGTAATCAGGGCGACGAGCCGTGGTATGTGGCGGCCAAGAATCTGGAAGACAATTCCCTGGTCGTCGCCCAAGGGCAGGAACATCCGGCGTTATATGCCCCGGCATTGCGCGCAGAACAGGTGCACTGGATCAACCCCATCGACACGTTCCCAAAAAACCTGACGGCCAAGATCCGCTATCGCCAACCGGATCAGGCCTGTACGGTTGACGTTATCGGTGAGGATCTGCTCGAGGTTCGCTTCTCGCAGAATCAACGATCGATCACGCCGGGGCAGTCCATCGTGTTCTACGATGGCGATATCTGCCTGGGTGGCGCGGTCATTGATTCGGCTATTTCTCCGTGAGCTAGTGCAGGCCCTTCTTTTTATTACCCAGCCTAACGGTTGTACTTCCACCGTTGTGCCCTTGAAAATGGGGCACTCACCCCCATTGAGCCAAGCATGAATTCCATCGAAGACCAAACCATCGCCCTGGCGGGCATCCTGCAAAGCTGCCGTCTGGTGCGTGAACTCGCCTATCAGGGCAAGGTGGAGAACGAGGCCGCTTTTGAGTCCTGCGTCCGTTCCCTGTTTCAATTCGACCCAAAGGATACTGCCGACACGTTCGGCGGTATTGCAGCGATCCAGTACGGGCTGGAAACCTTCCACAAGTTGCTCGAGGCTCAGAACCGTCAGCCGGCCGATACCGAATTGATCCGGTATGCCGTCAGCCTGATCGGGGTAACCAAGGCCTTCCTCGACGAGGATACCCAGTCCGGCAAGGTTCACCAAAGGCTCTCAGTTCTTGCCTCATCCTTGGCGGCACATGGCGTAGACGACGGGCTGATGACGGATCTGAATCATCTGTACCGGGAAACCATCAGTACGTTGTCAGCACGCATCGTCGTCAATGGTGAAAAACGCTTTCTGGAGGATCCCCTCGTCTCCAGCCGCATCCGTGCCCTATTACTCGCCGGGATTCGTGCCACCGTACTGTGGCGTCAGGTCGGCGGCAATCGTTGGTTGCTGCTCCTGCGTCGCGGCCAATACCTCAAAATGGCCCGTGAACTGAAAGTACCCCCGGTCTGATCAAATACCGCACCTGATCCCACGGCCCCGCAAGGAATTCCGTCTCCATAAAAAAAGGCCCCTAATGGGCCTTTTTTGCATGGGTATCTGCGGAATGACAGCCCGTTAGCGACTCGGCCAGAGATGCCGACTCAGCTGATACTGCCAAATGAAACCCGGCGCCGCCAGAGTCGCATACATGAACAATGTCACCACCCAGAACTCCCAGGGTTTGTGTTGGATGCCGCCAATACTGTTTTCCAGGTACAAGCCGATGCCGATGGCGACTGCATACAGCACGAACCACTCGACCATCTGAATCCAAAAGGATTTCCGCCCGCCGGGCGCGGTCACCGGAATCAGCAGGAACATACGCTGATTCAGAAAAGGCAGGTTGGCCAGAACAAACATCACCAGAATATAGCCCTGAACGAGGGTATTACTTACCATTCAAACGTACTCCAAAAAACGAACGCGTTATGTGTCATCAAATCCCCGTACGCGTCATCAGCCACCGAAGGCCGTAGCCGTCCAAGCAGCCAGCACGCCGGGGAACAGGCCCAACAGCAGGACAGTCAGGCCGCTGAGGGCAAGTACACCCTGAACATTCCAGTCCGGATTGACCGGTGTACGATCGACCGGGTCGTCGAAATAGACGAACTTGACCGCACGCAAATAGTAGAAAGCGCCAATGACCGACATCACCACGGCATAAACGGCCAACCACCACATGCCTATACCTACGACCGATTGCAGCACACTAAGTTTCGCCCAGAAGCCCAAAGTAAAGGGAACACCCGCCATCGAGAACATCAACAGCAAAAATACGAAGGCCATAACCGGGCTCCGATCATTCAGCCCCTTGAGATCATCCAGGTCCTCCGCTTCATACCCTTGACGCGCCAGCAGCAGAATCATCCCGAATCCACCGATCGACATCACGATATACGCGAGGGTATAGAACAGGGCTGCCGAGTACCCTTCCTTAGTCCCCGCGAGAATGCCGAGCATAATGAAACCGACGTGGCTGATGGTCGAATAGGTCAGCATGCGCTTGAAGCTGGTCTGGGCAATGGCGACGATATTACCAATCGCTAGCGACAGCATGACCGTGACGATCAGAATCGGCTGCCAGTCGTACAGCAGGCCGCCCATCCCGTCGACAAACAACCGAATGACCATCGCCAACGCGGCAATCTTGGGTGCGCTGGCCAGGTACAGGGTCACCGCCGTCGGTGCCCCTTCATACACATCTGGCAACCACATGTGAAATGGTGCAACACCGAGCTTGAAGACCGCACCGACCACAAGCAATACGACCGCCGCCTTCAATGCCAAGGATGAATGTTCGGTCGTCAGGGCCGAAGCGATATCGGTCAGCATGAGCTGACCGCCCGTGACGCCATACAGCAGTGACATCCCATACAACAGAATGCCGGACGCTAGGGCACCCAGTACGAAGTACTTCATCGCCGCTTCGGAAGCACGGCCATCATCCCGTTTGAAGGCCGTCATGGCGTACATCGACAGGGACATGAGTTCCAGACCGAGGTAAATCAGCAGAAGGTGATTGGCCGAGATCATGATCATCATGCCGAGCAGGCCGAACAGGGCCAGCATGTAGTACTCGCCCTTATCCATGCCGCGATCACGCAGATAGCCGCGCGACATGACCAGTACGACAGCCACGGCCACATAAGAAGCCAGCTTCATCAGATCGGACATCGGGTCGTTGACCACCATCCCGCCGAAACTGAGTCGCACTTCGGGGCTCATATGCAGCAGCGTAATGAAGAACAGTGCGATCAGGGTGAGGATCGACAGGACGAAGCTGACCGTACTGCCCCGTCGTGGCAGGAAAGGATCGATCAGCAAGATCAGGCACGCCATCCCTGCCAGGACAATCTCGGGCAGTACCGGCATCAGATTCAGGTCAGTCACATTCATCATGTCAGTCATCACAGCTTGGAGGTCAGCGCTTGGTGCGCAAGATGTTCAATGGTGGCGTGCATGATATCCAGTAGCGGATTGGGCCAGACCCCAAGCACAATGATGAGCAGAGCTAGGATGCTCAGCATCCAGGCCTCGCGCATGTTCACATCCTTAAGCCCCGCGACACCTTCATTCTGAACGTCGCCGAAGATGACCCGCTTGACCATCCACAAGGTGTAGGAGGCCCCGATAATGAGGGTAAGTGCCGCCAGGAAGGCGATCCAGAAATTGGCCTTGAACGCGGCGAGAATCACCATGAATTCGCCGACAAAGCCCGATGTGCCCGGCAAGCCGACGTTGGCCATCGCAAATACGACGACCAATGCACCAAACCAGGGCATGGTATTGATCACGCCACCGTAGCTCGATATTTCCCGTGAATGCAAGCGGTCATACAGCACGCCGATCGAGAGGAACATGGCTGCAGAGATCAGACCATGAGAAATCATCTGCACCATCGCGCCTTCGAGCGCCAGATTGATGCCCGTGCCCGAACTGTTCCCCGGATTCGCCGCGATCATGAAGATAACGAACAGGCCCAAAGTGACAAAACCCATGTGCGAGATCGACGAATAGGCGACCAGTTTCTTCATATCGCTCTGTACCAGGGCAACAAACCCGATATAAACGATGGCAACCAGAGAAATCGTGATGATGAACCAATCCAGATAGGCGGACGCATCTGGCGTAATCGGCAATGTGAACCGCAGGAAACCGTAGCCACCGATCTTGAGCATGATCGCAGCAAGAATCACCGAACCGCCGGTCGGCGCCTCGACGTGCGCATCCGGCAGCCAGGTATGCACCGGCCACATCGGAATCTTCACGGCGAAGGCAATCAGGAACGCCAGAAAGATCAGGATCTGCTCGGGCATCGTCAGCGGCAACTGCTGCATATGCAGAATGGAGAAACTGCCTCCCTTGAAATACATGTAGATCAAGGCGATCAACATGAACACCGAGCCGAAGAAGGTATACAGGAAGAACTTGATGGTCGCGTAGACCCGCTTCGGTCCACCCCACACCCCGATCACGATAAACATCGGGATCAGCATGCCC
>JAGXHU010000061.1 GCA_024636015.1 Halothiobacillus sp. | reverse complement strand
GATGATTTCCGACTGGCTGCGTGCCGCCAGCATGGCTGGCCCGTCGTACACCTTCATCAATCCGCCCGTATCGCTGATTCGCCCTTCGGGGAAAATCACAACCGGGCGGCCCTGCGACAAGGTCTTTAGAACGGTTTTCATCCCGATCGGGTGCATCGGATCGACCGCGATGGTATCCACCAGCTTCAATCCCCAGCGGAACCAGCGGTTGCGCATGATGCCGGTGTGCACCACAAAAACGGGGTCAACCGGCAAGAACACGCCGATCATCAGACCATCGAGATAGGACTCGTGGTTGGCCACGATGAGCTGTCGCCCGCCCCAGCGGACATTGCCCCGATCCCGCACATCGATCCGAAACAAAAACCGAAGCACACCCCGCAACACGCAGCGAATCATTTTTCTGATCAAGGTTTTCATGGGCTTTTCATCCTTGCTGTTTTCATCTTGAGGGAAATTTTTTGCACGCCGGGATCAATCCACCCGTCGCGACTGCTGTGCCTGAACGAAATCGGCCATCTGCGTCAATGTTCGCAACAGCAGATCTGCATTAATTGAGAGAAATACTTCCTTGCCACGCTTTTCGCTCGTCAACAACTCGGCCCCCCGCAACACCTGCAGGTGATGGGATACCGCGGTACGGGACAAGGGCGTAATTGCCACGATTTGCGAGATGGTGAGTTGTTCGCCGGGATCGAACAGCAACAGAATCCGTTGCCGATGTTCGTCGCCCAAAGCGGTGAAAATCCGGGCCGTATCGGCCCAGCTCTCCGGAATGACTTGTTGGTAGTCTGTTTTCATAACTACGATATTAGTTATTTGGTTTCTTGTGTCAACCCTCTGCCCCACATGGACACCGAAATAATGTGACGCTGACATCCAGGCACCCTCGCGACGCCAGATTCACGCCTGAGATAACGGGCGCCTGAGCAAACGGGGGGACGCAAAAAAAAGGGGCCCTCCTTCGAGTACCCCGATCTTTATTTCGATCAATACCAAGGAAACCTGGCCCGGCCGGCCGTCACCTCGGCGCGATCGTCACCCGTGTGGGCAATGCTGGCCTTGTTTCTCGCCAAACTTATGGCCGCCCCGATGCTTGAAGTGCTGCGCCATATCGTCCAGCACCAGGCGTTGATTCTTATCCAGGGCACTGCGCAGGCTCGCCGTCGCGGTGCTTAAAACCGCCATGCGCTCTGCCATCGCTTTCATACGATCCGCCCGGAACTGAGCAATTTCCGCTGCATTCGCTTCCTTGGGGCGTTGCACGTGTTCCGGCATCATCGCCAGACGCGCGGATTCATACTGCTTCCAGACTGGTTCCTGTGTGGCGGTAATTTGCAGCCGATTGGCCATTTCGTGCAATCGGACTTCGACATGCCGCTTGCGCTCCGCCCGCATTTTTTCCCAATGCTCCGGGGTCATCGGACCCGACATGCGCTCATGCATGCCCCCCTGCATCAACTGTCTAGGTTGGGCGGCGGGCTCCTCAGCCCGGACATTTTGGCTCATCGACAGGCCCCACAAGACGCAGGCCATCAGGGCCAGGCCCAAGCCCGCCCGGGACGGGATGCGGGTGACAACTCGATACGGCTGATCATTCAAATGCTGGTTCATGACAAACTCCTTCGGGATAGACAAGACAGGTAAATACCCACGGCACTCATCTAACCCCATGGATGTAAACTTGCCACGACAAGCCTGCGTTAATTTGTAAACGACGCGTCAGGGTTTTGATCGGCGTCCGTTACATCGACTTTAGACCGAGTCCACTACGTTATGATGGCAGCGAACCACGGCTTAATCAGGAACATACGCATGTCGAAAACACTTCTGGTCGTCGATGACGACCCCGATCTTCGTAGCCTGTTGCACGACTATCTCACCGAGCAAGGCTACCGTGTCCTCGAAGCGGGCGACGGCAGCGGCATGTGGGCGCAACTTGCCAGCAACCCGATCGACCTGATCATTCTCGATCTGATGCTTCCGGGGGATGACGGGTTAACGCTCTGTCGCAACGTGCGTGCCCGACAGCAGACCCCCATCCTGATGCTGACCGCGCGCGGCGATGAAATGGATCGCATCATCGGACTGGAAATGGGTGCAGATGATTACCTGCCCAAGCCATTTCACCCCCGGGAATTGCTCGCCCGAATACGCAGCATCTTTCGTCGGGCCGAACACAGCGGCAGCCAGCCGGCCCGACACCTGCGCTTCGGCAACTGGACACTGGATCTCGGGGCGCATCATCTGGTCGGTGCCGACCAGGTCGTCGTCCCGCTGTCTACCGGGGAATTCCGCCTGCTCAAGGCACTGGTCGAACATGCCAACACCGTGCTGTCCCGCGATCAACTAATGGATGCACTGGCCGGACGAGAATCTGACCCACTTGACCGAACCATTGACGTCATGATCAGCCGCTTACGTCGTCGGCTTGGTGATGATGCCCGTGAGCCGACCCTAATCAAGACCATCCGAAACGAAGGCTATATTCTCACCATAGGATCGCATCATTGAGGACAGAAAGTTCAGCCTTACCGACGACAACCCACCGATTCAGGCTTACCTGGCCCCGCAGTTTGTTCGGGCAGATTCTCATCGCCTTGCTGCTGGGACTGATAGCCGCCCTAGCGCTGAGTTTTGGTTTACTCCTGCATGATCGCGCCCGCCTCGGCGACCGCTTACTGGGCAATTATGCCGCCCAGCGCATTGCCGAGATCATCGAGTCATTGGACGAAACGTCCCCGCTTGAGCGCCGCCCCTTAGCCCGCCTTTTGAACGCGCCGCCGACCCGACTGCTCTTCAGGCAGCCCTGGCGCACTCCGGGGCACGAACCCGATGAACCCTATGAAAATGAGCAAAGCCGCCTGTTTGCTCAACGCTTACGCCTAGCTCTGACCAGACCCATCACCATCCAAGTATTTGCTGCCCGCCGCGAGGGATACGCCCGGCGTACCACTCCGCGATGGTCCATGTCCGCCAGTCCCTTTGAAATTACCGCTCCCTGGCGACTCGGACTCACTGAGCCGGGATTTCACGGCGATACCCGCCGCGTCATGCACTATCTACTGATTCAGGCACGCCTCAATGACGGCACAATCCTCACCCTGAGACATGCACTGCCCCCGCCGATGCGCTGGCCGTTGCAAGCCATGGGCTGGTTATTGTTACTGGGATTGATCGTCATGATCGGCATTGCCTGGGCCGTTCGACGGTTAACCCGCCCCTTGGCAGCCCTGGCCGATGCCACCGCCAATCTGGCGCACAATCTGAACCAACCACCGCTAGCAGAAACCGGCCCGACCGAGGTCGCACGGGCTGCGCGGGCCTTCAATCAGATGCAGGAGGAAATCCGCCGGATGCTCGAATCCCGCGCGCAAGCACTGGCAGGCGTATCCCATGATCTGCGCCTTCCCATCACACGCCTGCGTTTACGGGTAGCCACACTCCCGGATGAATTGCTCAAACAGAAAATTGAAACTGATCTGACGGCCATGGACGAGATGATCGGCCACACGCTCGCCTTTCTGCGCGCTGGCACCGAAACCGAATCGATGCAGCGACTCGATCTCAACGCCCTGCTGGACGCACTCTGCGACGATATGGTCCTGCTGGGCGCACTCATCCATCGGCATGGTGAAGCCAGTAAGCCAATTCGTGCACGACCTCAAGCCTTGCAGCGCGCGTTACAGAACGTGCTCGACAACGCACGACGGTACGGGGGCGGGGAAATGGATGTCTGGATCGAGGAAATGGGCAATGCCGTTCGAATCTATGTGGATGATTGTGGCAGTGGGATTCCGGCCGCCGAACGTGAACGGGTATTCGAACCTTATGTGCGGCTGGAGTCTTCTCGTGCACGGCACACCGGCGGCAGCGGCCTCGGCCTCGCCATCGCACGGGCCATCGTGCGGGCCCACGGCGGCGACATCCTGATTTACCCACGTCCTGCACACGATGCCGGAACTACCGGCACCCGCGTTCAGATCGAACTCCCCCGAGAAATAAACAAGGAAATCAAGCGCGCCTGACCGACTTCTACACGCCCCCTGGCTGACGGACCAACAAAACCAAAACTTCGCAATGATCGGTATGCGGAAAGATATCAAACATCTGCGCCCGAACCGGAACGAACCCCGTCAACATTCGGATGTCACGAACCAAACTTTCAGGGTTGCAACTCGAATAGATCAGCCATTGCGCCGTCGAGTCCGCCAGAAAGGCACACAACACCGCACCCAACCCACGTCGGGGCGGATTGACAATTACGAGCGGCGGAACGGCCGTTCGGCCTTGCACAAACTCATCGGCACTCAGGGCGCGAAAGGTGACCTGATCGAAGCCCTGTTGCCGCGCCGATAACTCGGCACTGGCGATCGCTTCCGTGCTCACTTCGATACCCGTGATCGGCCCGGGAACGACCCGAGCCGCATGCAGGGCAAACCCACCCACCCCACAAAACAGATCCCATAAGCCAGCCGGTGCGATCTCGGCGATCCAACCCTGCGCCGTCGCATACAAACGCTCGGCCACGGCACTGTTGGTCTGAAAGAAACTGCGCGGGCGGACATACAGAGGAAGGTCATTGAGCCACATGGTCAGGGTTTGTCGCTCCGTCAACGGAATTTCCTCAGGCCCTTCAATAATCGCCTGATGAATCGGTTGGATATTGGCAGACACCACCCCAATATTCGGCATATCAATGTGCAATTGCAGCAAATGACGACGGATTTCCGGCAAAGCCTGTGACGAACGCAGTACAAAACGCAGCATCAACTCGTTGTCACGTTCGGAGTACGTCAGCAGGACATGCTTTAACTCACCCTGCCGCCGCGCTATATCGTACGGGGCCAGTCGGGCCGCCCGGATCAACGACATGATTGGTGCGAAGGCTGCCTGAATCGCCTGCGGGTAAAGTGGGCAGCCGGTCAGATCGACGCCCGCACCGGCGCCCGCACCGTCGAGAATACCCAGAACGGGTGCATCGCAGGAACCCGAAACCACCATCTTGGCCTTATTGCGAAAACCCATTTCGGCACTGACCACCGGCGCCAACCAGTCGATGCAGGAATACTCGACCAGCGCGGCCACGCATCGGGCCTGCTTCTCAACCAGCTGCACATCATACGGCTGCTCGATGCGGGTACAGGAACGGCACAACCCGGATTTGAAATAGGCACACAACATCAAGCATATATCCAGAAGGGAACACGACGACCCAGGGAGCTGCCCACCGGATGAGTCGCCCAAATTTTGATCATGAGCAGCAACAGCAGTGCTAGTTTACAATGACCGAAACCCACGCACCGAGAAACCCGATGTCTACGCTCCTCAAAGCCCGCGCCCTGCTGATCGGAGACCGGCTAGACCTCCGGGCACTGGAAGCCACTGAACAACTGGCAAGTTCTCCGCTCACCATCTCAGTAGGCACGCGCGGTCGGGCTGTTCTTTTCAGATTCGGCTCGGTCGTACTGTTTGATGTCGATGCCGTGGAAGAAGCGACGTTCCTCCATCAAATTCAGCCCTTTATCAGCGAACCACAACCCACACCCGAAGTCGAGATCCTCGAACTTCGCCTGACACCGGATGCCACCGAAGGCATGGACAAGAACATCCTGGTATTGCACGACCTCTCGATCGGACGCCTGCAAGTGGTCGCCGACGTCATGGCCAAAAGCAGCATTCTCAACCAGTATGAAAAACAGGTGGCTGCCAGCTTTGACTTGATCGAACCGCTGGCCAAGGAACTGCAGCAAAGTGGCCGCGGATCGCGGCGTTCACGTAATCTCATCCGCCACATCGGCACAACCCTCCTCACCCAACATCGGTTGGTTGGGCGGGCAGAAATCATTGAAAAACCAGAATTATTGTGGGAGCGACCACAACTCGAGCCCCTGTTTCTGAAACTCGAAGACGAATTCGAACTGAAGGAACGCGCCCACGCCCTCGAACGCAAGCTCGAACTCATCACCCGTACGGCCGAAACCCTGCTCGACCTCCTCCAGGCCGACCGGGCACTCAAAGTCGAGTGGTACATTATGATTCTGATCGTGGTCGAAATCAGTCTCACCCTCTACGAACTGTTCGTTCGTGGCCACACCGGCCTGGGTTAAAGTCGCCCCCAAGACATGCATACTCTCGAACAACTCAAAACCGGACAGCTGGCGGGCACACAACGGCTCAAACTGGCCTGTGGCCTCAAGATATTCCCCCGTGAAATCTTTGATCTAGCCGATACACTCGAAATCCTCGACCTGTCCGGGAATGCCCTGTCCGCACTGCCGGGTGATCTACCTCGGCTTCGCCAGCTGCGCATCCTGTTCTGCTCAGACAACCTATTTACCGAACTGCCGGAAATTCTGGGCCAATGCCCCCGACTCAGCATGATCGGATTCAAGGCTAACCAGATTCACACCCTGGCTGGCAAAGCCTTTCCAACCAACCTGCGCTGGTTGATCCTCACCGACAACCGGATCGAGGCGCTACCCGCCGAGATTGGGCAATGCACCGCCCTACAAAAACTAATGCTGGCGGGCAATCGGCTCCATACCCTGCCGCAGGAACTGGCCAACTGTACCCAACTGGAACTCCTGCGCATTTCTGCCAACCAGTTCACCGAATTGCCCACCTGGTTGACGACGATGCCACGCCTTGCGTGGCTGGCCTATGCGGGCAACCCTTTCTGCACCGAGCGGGAAGCGACTGTGCTGAATGATGCGGCCAGCACCCGTATCAACTGGGATGAACTCCAGCTCGCCCAGCACCTGGGCGAGGGCGCCTCGGGCGTCATCCATCAGGCGACCCACCTCAGCCAGGCGGGCAAACGGCCGGTTGCCGTAAAACTGTTCAAGGGGGCGATCACCAGTGATGGCCTACCGCTCTGCGAAATGACCGCCTGTCTCAACGCCGGTGCCCATCCGAACCTGATTCCCGTGCTGGGCAGGATTCAAGCCCACCCCAGCAGCGCCCACGGTCTCGTCATGGCATTGATCGACCCGGTATTCCGTACTCTGGCGGATCCGCCCAGCCTGGATTCATGTACCCGGGACTGCTACACACCAGATACCTGTTTCGATCTGAATACGGCGTTACAGATCGCCCTCGGGATTGCCTCAGCGGCCCGGCATCTCCACGCAACGGGCATCCTGCACGGCGACCTGTATGCACACAACATGCTGCATGATGATCGAGGCGAGATCCTGCTGGGCGATTTCGGTGCCGCTTCCCTGCTCCCGGCAGACAACCCGCCCCTTACCGAAGCGCTGCAACGTATCGAGGTCCGCGCCTTTGCCTGTCTGCTGGAGGAACTGTTGGAGCGAACTGCCGACGAGGGTAACCAGATGAACATCATCCAAACCGAACTCTCTCGGCTTCGGGCGGCAGCCATGCAGGAAGATGCGTCGGCGCGCCCGCTGTTTGCCGAAATCGAACAGCGGTTGACGCATCTGCGGCAGACCGTTCCTGCACAATGAGCCCGCGTAAATTCATTATCCCAATGGAGCATCCACACGTTGGACATTCCTACGCCGACACGAATTGCCGATTTGCGGGGACCGGGCTATGTTCGACACCGCGTTGGCATCGAAGCGCGCCACGACGGCAGATAGGGCCTGCCATCAACGCGCACGATAAAATCACCGCCCCGAGGAACCGTTCAGGATGAGCCCCAGCATCGACCACACACCGGACCGACAATTGGCCCCAGGCACCTTCGCGCGTCTCAGGATGCTGGGCAGTCGCTGGTATCGGTTTAGTCGGATGGCCCTGTGGTTTCCGCATTTCCCTCTGACCTTGGCCGTAGGCCTGGTGGGACTCGCCCAGCTTTTGCCTTCCCTGAACGGGTTGGAACAATTTGCCACCCTACCCAAAGACTATCTGGACAATATTCAGAATCTCGGCGCAAGTTACGACAGTCTCGCGATTCGAGGGGTGCCCACCGGCCTGATCGGCGGGTTGCTGATCGTCATGTCCGTGGGTCTGCTGTTCCGATCAAGATTGGCATGGACCCTGGTCGTGCTGATGACACTCGCCGTCGTCATCCTCCGGATTCTACCTGGGGCCGCCTTCCATCCCTGGCTATTTGGGTTCGACAGTGCCCTGCTGATCGCCTTGATTCTGTCCCGGAGCACTTTCCAGCGATCCAGCCTGGCCACCGCCACGCTCTATGCTCTGGTTGGCATGCTGGTCGCGCTGGGATATGGCGTGATCGGAGCCTATGTTTTCGGTGCACAATTCGTCCCGCCCATTCGGGACTTCAACACGGCGTTCTATTACACCGTGACCACCATGTCGACCGTGGGCTATGGCGATATCATTCCGCATACGCCGGAAGCCCGCTGGTTTGCGGTGTCGCTGATTATCTTTGGCCTCGTGGTGTTCGCCACATCGCTCACGGCGCTGGTCGGTCCGCTCATGAACCAAAACCTGCTCACCCTGCTTCAACCGAGAAAAAAACAGATGAATCGCAAGGAACACATTGTCGTCATCGGTGATACGCCGTTGGCGCGCAATACCATCAAAGCCCTGACCGAACGCGGTCTGCATGTCACAGCGATCTGGATGGAGCGACCCACAGAGGGTTCGGAGCCCCCGGTCGATCTGATCATCGGGGATGGTGCCGATACCGACATCCTGCGCAGAGCCGATGTCGGCACCGCCCGAGCCGTTCTGGCACTGGGTGAGGACGATTCGGACAATGCCTTCGTCGTGCTGGCCGCCAAGGAAGTCAGCGAGCGAGTGCAAACCGTCGTTTCCGTCAGCGATGCACATAATCTGAGTCGGGTGCGCCGGGTTCATCCGGATGTGATTCTGGCGCTCCCCCTGCTGGGCAGTGAGTTGCTGGCCATGGCGCTCAGCGGCGAGAAGATCAATGCCGATGCCCTGGTGGCACAGATCTTCAATGCCATGGATTTCCCCAGCAAACCGGGACCCTCGACCTCGCCCCCCAAACCAGACAAACCCACACAGCCCGATCCTGATACATCGACGGCCGGCCCGTCAGCCTAACGAAAATCTAGGCGATAGGGTTCAAGTGCCCCAGACGGCGACGGGCCTCGTCATGCAGTGCCTGCGTTGCACTGGCGCAGACGGTTGTGGTGTCCAGCCCCACGGGCTGCCCATCCAGATCGGTAAAGACCCCACCCGCTTCATGCACGATGACCGATAAAGCGGCGATATCCAGCACGTTCACGTCGGATTCGACCACGAGATCAATCGCGCCGCGCGCCAGTAGGTGGTAGTGATAAAAGTCGCCATAGCCGCGGGTACGGTTGACCTCACGCACCATCCCGGCCAGTCCCGCCCAGCCGATGGGGTCGGCCGCCAGCGTCTTGAGGTTGCCAACGGACAACGTGGCGGCCGAAATCGTGGCGATCCGGCTGACCCGCGCCTGCTTGTCCTCCCAGAAGGCACCACAACCCCGCTCAGCGTAGGCATATTCCCCGAAGACCGGTGCGCTAGAAACGCCGAGAATCAGCTCATCACCCTTCATCAGCGCAATCTGCGTGGAGAAGAACGGGTATTCGCGCACGAAGCTCTTGGTGCCATCGATCGGATCGACGAGCCAGGTATATTCCGCATCGGGACGCGTCTTGCCCGTCTCTTCACCGTAAAAACCATGATCGGGGTACGCGGCAAGGATCACGGCCTTGATCGCTTCCTCGGTCTCGACATCGGCAATCGTCACCGGGGAGGCATCGGCCTTGATCGTGATATCGATGTTCTGCTGCCAGTATTTGCGCACCACGACTTCGGCGGCGCGTGCAGCGGCAAGAGCAGTTTCAAGAAAGGGGCTATGCATAAAGTTTCCTTAAAAAACATGAATCGTAAATGGTAAGGGGTGACGATCCCGAGTATAAATGGGTCACATTCTAAGCCCACGCAGCCATTTGAGCACGTTGAGCAACGAACCGATCGCCTGGGCGACATAGGTGAGTGCGGCGGCACGCAGGATCTGTCGGGCCGGTTTGCGATCCGCCTTGCTCAGCCAGCCCCCCTGCTCCAGCATGGGTAAGGCACGCTTGAAGCTGGCATCCATCTCGATCGGCAGATTGGAGAGCTGAGCCAGCAGGGGAACCGCCATCGTCAATACACCGACCACCAGCATCACCAGGCCGGGCATCGGCTGTTTTTCCAGAAACGTGACCACGGGAATCGCGACCAGCAACCAGCCGGCGACCCGCTGCGCCCAGGCACTGCGTTCAACCATTTCCTGCCGCCTCTCAAACGCCGAATCGCCCTCGGCATGCTGCAATGCATGACCCACCTCATGGGCGGCGACGGTAATGGCTGTCAGGGAACGCCCGCTGAAGT
>JAGXHU010000060.1 GCA_024636015.1 Halothiobacillus sp. | reverse complement strand
TCGACGCCCAGCCTATGGAAGTACGCAGCTGGGGCGTTAACACCATCACAGCGCGAGCAATTGGCAAAAGACTACGAGAGTGGCAACGGCTACGCCGCAAGCAAGGCTTTAGGCGAGCAAGATGCTGGCATTCTGATGACAATGGCTCCGGGTCCTGACGTGCCCAAGATCGCAGCGGTTTTGAACGATGCGAGCAAGGTTGGCAAGGCGGTTGAGGCAGGTGATGGTGCCGCAGTAGGCGCGGTGTCCAAGCAGGTTGACAAGGGTGCGGCGGTTGTTACGAAGACTGAAGGCAGCGTGGCACAATCTGACGCGGCCAAGTCGGCAGCGGTTTTGAATGATGGGGCCAAGATTGGCAAGGCGGTCGCGGCTAATGCCGCCACAGCTGCGAGCCTAAAACTCGACCTTCAAACAACTCAGGCTGCAAATGAAGTTGTTGATAGCTTGAAAGCTACAGGCCAGCTGCCAAGCAACTATATGACAAAAACAGAGGCTATGCAGAATGGTTGGAAACCAGGAAAAGCCCTGAACAACACCATGCCAGGAGGGCAATTTGGAGGTGACGTTTTTGAAAACTCAACTAATGTATTGCCCACTGCAAGTGGTCGCATTTGGCGTGAAGTCGACATCGGGATAAGCAACACTATGTCTAGAAGCAATCAACCAGGAACCAGGCTGCTGTACTCGAGTGATGGGTTGCTTTATATAACTACCGACCATTACAAGACCGTCACGAAAATTGGTACGTGGAAATGAAAATTGAGATTTTGGGTGACCGTATAGCCTGTGAACAGGACTTTCATAAGCAGCTTGCTCAAGCTCTAGGTGTTCAGAAGTACTACGGTCATAATCTTGATGCCCTTTGGGACTTACTCAGTACGAGTGTTGAGCGTCCCGCATACTTGGTTTGGACAAACTCTGCCATGTCTAAGAAGGTGTTAGGCGATACCTTTGAAAAAATTGTCGCCATCTTGGAGCGAGTTCGATTACAAGACGAAGGTTTCGGTTGGGAAGATAAATTTACATATAATCTCGATTAGTTGCTCTATAAGGGCGCAGGAGTAATCAATACCAATCAACAACACAAACGGATAAATTTGTACGTGTACATTCTCAGAATGGTAGATCGGGACAAGTTGACTCTTGGGTCATGAAAGCTGGTGACATCGCAAGTCTTACACCAAGCCAAATTGCCAGCAAATATACCTTGCCGCAGACTCCAGACATGATCACCGACGTGACAATCCCCTCAGGGGCCAAGATGCAAGTTAGTGTTGCCAACAATATTTTAAAGGGGGCTGATAGTGGCGGCGGTGGCGTGCAGTATCAGATAAAAAGCATTCCAAATAATCCTATCCAGTTCTCCAAATGGTTCAGCAACGCAGGGCCCCTAGAATGAATGCTTTTGTTCGACAGCCCGCCATTTGGAAAACACTCCAACTACCTGATGGCGACAAAATCATCATTGCTGGAGAATATGTCGATGATGGCAGTGCGCTATCACCACATGACATAAACTATAATGTTTACCGCTTAACTCCCGCAGGAAAGATCGTCTGGCAGGTTCGGCGGGATGACAGCAACCGACCGAAAGATTGGTGGGAGCAACTGCATCGCCTAGCAAAGGAGCAAGGACAGGACGGTGCGAGAGAGCCCTTCATGTACATCCAGCTGGAAAATCCGGATGGAACTCGCATTACAAGTGACAGAAACGGTGATGGAGCAAACATTTTAATGTGGTCACCTGGCTCGGTGATCTGGCTGGTAGGTTCGGCTTATCAAGAGTACACCCTCGATCCGGACACAGGTATTGCGAAGAATGTTACCCCAGTACACCTTCACGAACGGCCCTGGTAACTGCACATAAGGTCTTACCCACCGTCGTAATACCCTTCACACAATCGGATCTCTCTCGTGGGATAATTGGGGTCAGAGTAAAATTAACGCTTCTGATCTTTGAAACTCCCTCCAAGGAAGCAGATCAATGGGGCCGGCGTCATTAATAGCTGAAATTGTAATCCCCCATTGATCTCTCAGGCAGATGAGATAATTGGGGTCAGAGTAAAATTAGCGCTTCTGATCTTTGAAGCCCCGTCCAAGGAACTAGGTCAGAATGGCCTTGGGCAATGACCACTTCAGGGAAGAGTGGCTCGCTTGAGCGGACGCCGCACTGAATCGATGCGACGTGGCAGGAAACCTGGGGTGATGAAATATCTCTAATTTTCTCTGACCCCATTGATCGTAGCAAGCGGCACCAGCAATCTGCTAACCGAACGTGCACCATGCACCAGTTTCTCGAACATCATTCAGCAACTTCAGGCTAAGTAGCCGAACATTAAGGTCAACGTCATGGACAACGGCGGTGTTGTATTTTCGACCAAGAAAGAGCCTTTATTTGTTTCAGAGCGAAGAGCGTGTGCCATATCAAACACTCAAAGCGTGGGCGCTGGATGCCTATTTTGATTTCTGTAGGTGTAGTGGATTAGTTGAGCACTGGTCACACGAACAAGTATTGGCGCGGGTTGACTACAGCTTTGAAGGTGGTTTCGAACGCCCCGTAGAAGACCTGATGTGGCGGGTCATTCTCCTGGTGTTATCAGGGGGCTGGCACCCAGACGGGGAATCGCGTGCTCGTCAGTTGATCGTTGATGCGCTTGCCGAGCACGGCCTAAAAAACCTTCTCGCTGACGTTCCGGTCGATGAGGTAGTAGCGTTTCAGCATGATCTCAAGATTCTCAAGTTCATCTGAACGGTGAATGCTCAAAAAAGCCCACCCCTGTGCTGGACTTTTTTACATCTATCCGTCGTTGTTTGCATTTGCCGTCGGTTTATCTCCAAAAATTATCAGGTACAGTAGTTATCCAGAAACTCTAGTTCTGGTGAGAGTACCGCTTTCAGCCTGATAATTGGGTTGGGTACATTAACTCGTTGCCCAGTCGTTCAACTCCATACCCATAATGTATAAAAATTTTATTTAGGTGGATGCATGAAAGTTATTGATAATAATGGCGCTAAGTTGACTTGCGAAATAAGTTATGAGGAAATTTTAATTTTTATGGCTGGCATGAGGGAGATCTGTTACGGAGTTGATATTCACGCTTTTGAAACAAGGATGGGGTACAGCAAAGAACGAGTTGGTGTGCTAGTGCAGCAGCTCAAGTCCATTCTTGATGAACAAGGTATCGATGAATAATTTAAAGATCAATGGGGCCAGCGTCATTAATAGCTGAAATTGTAATCCCCCATTGATCTCTCAGGCAGATGAAGATTTCAAGTGCGCGCGATGTAAGGCGGTCATTTCGTTTGATTTAAGAAATGGCGCTAGCTATTGATGTTTGGAGGAAGGTATTGACAATACTGTCTTGGTTTAATTTGGCACTTGACGTATAAACCATGAGTAATTTTAGGTGGCGCTTCAAATTACTCATGGTTCGTTTATTGATGGAGACAAGGAATGCAGATGCGATCTATCCCAATGATGGGTAACCTATTTGAATATATTGGGTTTTCCGACTTTATGAGCTCAGTTGGATTACGTTGGGGATACTGTGTTCGACAGATTCTCGCTCTGGTGTTTGGTGCGTCATTCGTCATGGTGTCCACAACTTGTTTCGGGGCAGACGTGTTGGAGGCTCCTCACCCAATTCCGACTCCTGCCTGTCTTGAGGTATTGAAACATCATATAACCCGTCTTCAGTCTGGCGACAAAGACCTTGGTCCGTTCATCCGAGATCTTAAATCTGTAGCCGCGGCAGGCGACCCGGTCGCAAAATTTTTTTTAGGGGGCGTGCTGGTCGGATCCAACCCAAAAAAAGCGATTACGTTGTTGCGTGAATCGGCTGAGGGCGGCTGCGTGGGTTCAGCAGGGATCCTTGGTGTAACACTTATGTCTACGAAGCCTGTTGAAGCACGAACATGGCTAACTAAGGCCGCCAATAGTGGCGATACAGAGTCGCGACTCTTTCTTGCTATCCTTTACCTAAGAGGCGACAGCCACACGCCCAAACACTTGGCCGAAGCCCTCGCTTGGGCTAGGTTGGCGAAGCGTCAGGGACCCCAAAATATGAGTTTTCAAGCCGAACAACTTATTTCGCAGATTCAACCGCTGCTCAGTCATGAAGAGAGTGTTCAGGCGGGCGTGATTTTCACCAAACTACTTGCAAGTCATCCTAAGCGACCGAATTACCTTTGCGGCCAATCCACTCCTTAGACCTATTTTGCTCGAAGTCTGCAGAGCATTTTTCGAGATCATTCGAGCAGGGGTTGTGTGGACTGACCCAGAGTTAAGATGCTTTATAGTCTCAGGCTGAAGATTTTTCAAAGGCTTTTGGATTAATGCCACCCGGGTGGGAATGACGAGATGTTCTGGCCTGAGCCCCTGAAACTCTGTAGAGTCCCCATCTTGGGGTCAGGCTCTGATTGCCAGCTACACACGTTTTGCTTGTCCCGAACGCCCCGATCTTTTGGCCCATAGATGGCAAGCCGACTAATCAGCAGCATGGATGCTACTTTTATGAAATTTTCAAGATTTATTTTGATCAAACGAGCCATGCTGATGGTGGCGCTGCTACTTGTTGCGAATCCTGTTTTTGCGAAGTCGGAAAGATGGCAGGTATTTTCCGACTCCTCTTTACTTGAACAGGCGCTCTCCGCCGATCAAAAGTCGGGGATCAGTCGTTTCGTTGTTGTTTTTGTTGCTAATTGGGCAATCCACTCCATCCCCTTGGAGAAAAAAATCTTCTCACTTAACACAAGGGAGTTCCCGGGCTATTCGTTCCTTGTGTTTGATGTGAGTCAACATCAAAAAGATCAACTGCAGCTGCAACATATGTATGGTGTGAGCAGTGTGCCGGCAGTGGTGGTACTGAACAGCAATCTGAAGATTGTTCAGGATAAGCGTGTTTGCGGGGATATTTGGAAAAATACCGAACAGTTTTCTGAGTGGCTCAAAAGTAATGTTGTCGGCAAAGTTAATGTTGGATGTGAGGTCGTGCAGTCCGCTAATTTTTATGCATCCGTTGGTATTAAGACATCACAACACTCAGACTCTCTCTTTATAGAATTCGATATCCCTCAGGGGTTTTATCTACCCTACGACGGGATTTCTTTGAGGTTTGGGGCGATCCATATTAACAAGGGCGAAATGAGTTCGGGATGTAGCTTGGTGATCAAAAATAATCCATATTTTGGTGATGCAAGGGTTTGCGAGGGCAAGGCAGAAATTAGTATCGACATGAAAAAATTGCGTAGCGCCGGATGCAGGGGGCGTGAAAATCTCATCCTGAGATATAATAAGTATTATTATTCGAAACGAGTTTTATTCCCGGTGGGTGAGAAAAATATACGCGTTGATTGTGAGTGATTTCTAAGGGGTCTGGGGGCGGAGTCAATAATTTTAGCATTAGCAAATGCTGACAACTTCACGCCTCAACCCCATCTCGATGGCACGAAAAAACCAATGAATTTGACTTCATTTGTATTTATAGTCAGTTGGTTAAGTGTGCTAAATTACTACTCTAAGTTGAGTATAGCACTCAAGGTGGTTCTTTTCGATCAAAGATCGCAGATCATTTATTTGGATCAAAGCCATTATAACAAGGACGGAAACCGTGACAAATCTCAAGAAAGCCTCTTTTATTTTTTTCCTCGCGCTATTTTGTCATCCTTGCGAAGCAAATTTTACCGTTCTTGGGAATGCAAAAATATGCGAGGGGGAATTGACCAGGCTTGGTAGCAGTGGGTTAATTGAAAAGGCCAAGGGTGGCAGCGCTTTGGACGAATATTGTGTGGGATTTTATCACGAATGGGATTCTAATGGATTTTCTAAAAACATGGTTGATGCGGCTAATTGGTACAATCGTTCTGCAAGTCATAATTATCCCCCAGCCGCTACTAGCTTAGGTCGGCTGTATGGAACGGGGGATGGTGTTCAGCAAAGCTATAAGCTTGCAGAAAAATGGTTCAAGATTGCAGCTGAAAATGGCGACCCAGAAGGCCAAGGCCTTCTGGCGGAGTTGTATGACGGATTTCATGACGGCGTGGCCAAAAACGATTTTGAAGCAGCAAAATGGCATCATAAGGCTTTAGCTGGTGGTTATTTCCTTTCTGCAGAGTCCTTGGGGCTTCAATACCTGAACGGTAACGGCGTTCCTAAGGATGTCGTTGCAGGAGCTGCGCTTATGATGTACGAAGATTTAGCAACAAGCACTTTGTATTTCAATAATCATGCGACGAGTGATTTCGCACGAAAAAAACTTATAAGAAGTCAAGTGACCCTTGCTGAAACCCTATTGAAGAGAATTGAACATATTGGCCCAGAGCAGGCCCTTTTCGAGTATTTCAAAAAATACAAATCTAGATATTGTAGTGGGTTCGAAATAAACTATAAAGGCTCGCGTGTATTTTATGCATATAAGGATTTATGTCTGAAGCCGCTCCAAAATGGAAATTAGTGCCAGGATCAATGGGGCCTGGGATCAATTACTCTGACCCCATTGATTAAAAAAATATTTCAGGTCAGCTAAAGAAATAGGTGAATGAACGTGGCTCTAAGTCCTGACAAGGAAAGACTTTGTGGTGAGCTGATTGCTGTAATTGAAAAAATCAGTGGGCTGCTCAAAATTTCAGGGGAAGACCCTTTAGAATATCAGGGGTTAGAAAAGGTAAGAAATATTGCGAAGAGCTGTGATCCGGAAGGAAAGAAAAATGTCATTCGTTATCTAGATAGGGATTTTAGAGTCATTTATGACAACAGGATATCCAGCGATGAGCTTGAAAAACAAATGGCACGAGCTTATTCAATCGCGGACCAACTTTAATCAAACCGTAAGCTAAGTTATGCAATCGACGTCTCCCCGATTATCCCCTTGATGTGCGGGGGTTATACGGCGTCCTCGGGGATCTATCGAGACGGTGGCGGGCCCCATCAAAGGGTGTATATTCATGAAGGCAGCTTGTCGCTGTTTTTAAAACAAGGAGGTTTTTCATGCGCAATCATTATCTTAGTCGTGTTTCATTCCTGCTCCTGGCCCTGTTGGCGCCCGTGCTGTGTCAGGCCGCCGTTGTCGACGTTTCCCCCAGTCAGTTACCCGCGTATTTGAAATCGCATTCTTCGGTGGTGGTGCTGTTTACCAGCCCCGACACGGGCTGCGATTATTGCATCGGTGCGGAGGTTCCCTTTGAGGCCGTCAGTCGCGAAGTGGGCACGCGGGCATCCTTTGTTCGGGTTCAATGGGCGCCGTGGCGAAAGCTTCCACCGGAGATTCATGCGTTGGGCGTGACGGGTATCCCGTCGCAGTTTGCTTACCAGCAGGGGAGGCGGGTGGATATCTTGCTCGGCAAGATCAAGGACTCGGCGGGCTATGCCAAGAAATTGGATACGGTATTCCCTCTCGCTCATTAGAGACGAAATACTTTTTCTGATCGATAGTCCACAAATGAGGGACTCTTGCCGCTTTTGACCTGCCCTCAAAGAGCCAGCCACTGGCTGGCGCACCCGTCCGTTCGGAATTCACCGCGCCTTGATATGCACTCTTTGGTTAGGCGGGATCGGCGGGGCCATATTGACTAGGGTGCCTTGCCCGCCTTCTCGCTTCACGCCCGTAATCCCCTCACTGAAAACAGCGTCCCACTCGGTTCAGACGGCGGGTGATCCATGCTTTTTGGTGCGGTAGTGCAGGTACAGGGCCGGGATCAGGTTGGTCGAGAGCAGGGCGCTCCACAAAATCCCCCCCAGAATCACGATGGCGAGCCCTTGTTCGGGGGCGGCGCCCTGGCCCCAGCCGAGGGCGGTGGGCAGCATGCCCAGAATGGCGGTGAGGGTGGTGAGCAGGATGGGGCGGAAACGGATGCGGATGGCTTCTTCCACGGCGTCGGCCGTCGATTGGCCGGCCTGTTCATTGCGCCGGACGCGATGGAGCAAAACGATGCCATGATTCAACCCGAGGCCGATCAGGGTGAGGAAGGCGATCAACCCGGTGATGTTCAGACCTACACCACTTAAGCTGAGCGCCAGGGCGCCCCCGGTGAAGGCGAGCGGGATTTGCAGCAGGAGCAGGCTGGGGGCGAGCGCACCATCGAATTGCAGGATCAGGATGCCGAACATCAGCGCGAAGGCGAGCAGGGCAGCGATGGCCAGGGCAATGCCGGTATGGATGAGTTCGGGGTAAAGACCGGCGAATCCGATGCGGTAGCCGCTGGGTAGCGGGATGGTGTCGATCGCCTTCCGGATGGTAGAGAGGCTATTGATGCTGGTTGGGGTGGCCAGAATGTCGAGGGCGCGGGCGCCGTCGATATGTCGGATCTGGTTGGGGGTTTCGGTGAGCCGAATGTCCATGAGCTGCCCCAGGGGAATCGTTCGGGGCGTATGGGCGCCTTGTAGCTGGATGGGCAGGTCGCGGAGTTGATCGAGCGACAGGTGATGACTGTCCGCCGGGCGCAGATACAGGGCGAGTGGCTGATTGCCATCGGGAATCTGGGCGATGATTTCGCCGGCCAGCAAGGGCTGGATCTGGGCGTACAGTGCGGCGGGGGTGGTGTGATAGAGCGCCAGGGCGGCGGGCTTGGGGGTCAGGGTCAGTTGGTTGATGGGGTAGCCGTCGTTATTGAAGACATCGGTGAGTTCGGGGACGCTTTTTCGCAGATGTGCGGTGATTTTCTGCGCTATTTCGCGCAGGGTGTCGATGTTTTGCCCATAAACGCGAATCACAAAGGGTTGGGGCAGGCCGGACAGGCTCTCGCCGACGCGTTCGATGGTCGGTGTGTCGATGGCGGTTTGCACGCCATCGAGCGTGCTGATTTTTTGTAGCCGGATACCGATCGCGTTGAGATCGTCCACCCCGATTTTCGGGTGCAAGACAATCTGAATTTCGCCCGCATAGGCCGGCTCCGTATAGGCGGTGCTGGCGGCAGAACCGATTCGGGCGAATACATGGCTAACGGCCGGATCCTGGCGCAGCCGGGCCGTCATTTTGGCAACCGTGGCTTCGGTGTCGGTGAGCGAGGTGCCCGGTGGCAGGGTGAAGCTTTCCAGCATCACGCCTTCGTTCGGCAAGGGCAGAAAGTTCACTGTCACCCAGCCCATGGCCGCAAGGCTGATCAGCAAGAGCAGCAGGCTAGCTGCCAGACTGCTGCGCGGGTAGTGGCTGACGGCCCGAAAAATACGGTGGTTTGCCCGGTAGAGCGCTGCCACCGTCCGGGGGCCGGAGTCACGCCAAGCCCTGTGACGCGAATCTTGGGTTTTTGCGGGGTGTGGCGGGGCGTTTTCGGTGGCATGACGGGGAATGAGGTATCGCTCGGCGTGCAGCAGCCCCATGCCCAAGGGGATCACGGTTAACGACACCAGCAGGGAGGCCAGCAGGGCGAAGGTCATCGCCAGGGCAAAGGGGACGAAAAACAGCCCGGCCAATCCGCCGACCAGCAGTAAGGGCAGGAATACGGCGACCGTGGAGAGGGTGCCGCTGATGTCCGGGCTGGCAATGTCGCGTAGCCCACGGCCAATGCCTGCCCAGCGATCGTCGCCTTGCTCCCAGCGATGAATGATGCTTTCCAGCACGATGATGGCGTCGTCCGCCAGTAACCCCACGGCCACCGTCAGCGCTCCGAGGGTGAGCAAATTTAGGCTTTGCCCCGTGGCGTAGAGTCCGGCAATCCCGAGCAGCAAGGATAACGGAATGCTGAAGGCCAGAATCCAGACCCCGCGTCCCCCGCCCAGCAGCCAGAACAGCACCAGGACGGCGAGCACGGCGCCGATCAGCAGATTGCGCGTGAGGTCGTTGCCGATCACGCGGACGAGGTGCCCCTGATCGTATACCTTGAGCCAGTGCGTGCCTTTGGGTAACTGGCCGAGGGTGGCGTCCAGCGTGGATTGCACGGCCTGGGTGACGGGTAGAGTGGATGCGCCGGGTTGCTTGAAGATCGTCAGGGCGATGGTGGGGTGATCGTCCAGCGCTACGGCACTGTGGGTGGGGATCGGCGCGCGCACGATTCGGGCGAGGGCGGAAATCGGGATGGGGCCGGTGGCCCCCGGTACGGTGGTTTGGCTCAGTTCAGCAATGGTTTTCGGCAGGTTGCGTGCTTCAATCAGGACATCCTGATGGCCGAGGGTGAGATACCCGGCCGGTTGGAGAATCACTTGCTGCTGGAGCGCCTGCTTGAGGGCATCGATCGAAACGTGGTGTTGGCGTAGGGCAGTCAGATCGGGTTGAACCCAGAGTGCCTGTTCGCCCCCGCCATACACGTTGACCCGCTGCACGCCCGGCAGGGCCCGCAAGGCAGGGACGATCCGATTCAGAATCTGGTGTTGCACCGTGGCCGGCGCCACGTCGGGGGGGATGATCAAGCTGTAATCGGCCACTTCATTGATGGCATTGCTCATGATCTCGGCGTAGGGATGGGCGTTGGCGGGCAGGTGGCCTCGGGCGCGATCGATGGCGCCATTGACCGTCTGCAGATCAAGGGTGGGGCTGGTGTTCTCGGCAAAGCGTACATCGGTTTGCACGCTGCCATGCCCGATGGTGGATCGAAGCCCTTCCAACCCTGGCAAGGCCAGCAATTCGGCTTCAAGCGGGCGGGCGATCATCTGCTCCAGCTCGTGGGCGGTGGCCCCGGGCGCATGGGTCACGATGCTGATTTGCGGGTAATCGAAGCGGGGGAGCACTTCCACCGGGATGTGCATGAAGGCATAAATGCCATAGGCGATCAGCGCGCCATACAGCAGCGCCCACAGGGTGGGTTTCTGCCAAAGACGGTTCAAGGCGGGGGGCACAACGGGGGCATTGACGGAGTCCGGCATGGGGTAATGATTAATCCGGTTGCTGGTAGCGTTGTGAAAAATCGCGATGGAACAACCGATACACCTGTTCCACGATCACGCGGTCACCGGCTTTCAGGCCGCTGAGTACGCCGGTGTCGTCCCCCTGGCTGTGCCCAATGGTGACGGCCTGACGTTTCGGGCCATGTGCGGTATGTAACAAAACCCACCACTGCCCCTGATCCAGGATCAACGCGCGTGAGGGAATCTGGATCTCGGTTTGTGCGGGGGCGGATAACACCACCTGGCCGGCGGCGCCAATGTGCCAATCGGCGGCAGTGGGCGCGATGGCGCGCAACAAGGCGGGCTGGCTGCCGTCGCGCGGATCGATGGGTAGCACCTGAGTCACTTGGACGGCGATGGGTTTGTGCGTGCCGAGGGGGGTGAACATCCCGCGCATGCCGGGTGTGATTGTCGTGCCGAAAAAACGGGCCTCAAGGTGAAGATCATGGGCTGGGACGAGGCGGGCGATGACGGCTCCTGGTTGAACGAGACTGCCGTCGATATGTTCGACAGCCGTGACGGTGCCGTCGATCGGGCTGCGCAAGACAATCTTTCGGGTGAATTCATTCAGCGTGGCTTCGGCGACCTGCCGCTCGGCCTGCGCACGTTTCAAGGCTTGCTCTGCGCCGATGAGTTGCTGCCGGGTACTGATCTGGTCGGACAGGGTTCGTTGGTCGATGGTCGACAGCCGGGCGGCATGGGTCTCGGCCGCCGTGGCTTGCTGTAGACGCGCCCGATATTCGGCGCGGCGTGCCTCGATGGCTGTGCCGGAGAGGTGGCCGATCACGGTGCCTTTCTTGATGAATTGGCCGGGCAGCACGCTGAAATCGGTGATTCGGCCGGTTTGCTGGGCCGTAAGCGCGACTTCGGCGACTGGGCGGATGTTTCCATAGGCGGTCTGGGTGGGGGTGAACGGCGTGCGCGCAACGACAACGCTGCCGACCGTCGGTCCATCGGCGGCGATGCCCATGATGGGTTGCGCAAGCAGCCCGAGAATCAGAAGCAGGCGGGCAACGGTGTGCATCAGGCGTGGGACCGTTTTTGTGGAACGTGGACTTCGATGAGGGTATTCATGATCAAAGTATAACGGTCAAGATGAGGTGGTGCGGGTTACGATCCTGTAATCACGCCAAGCAGCCATACCGTTGGTCTGGTGTTTTCTGCTGGGCGTGACATGGGGGATGGTGTCGGGGTTTTTCGAGGTATTTCTCCGACCATGAATCGATACACCCCCTCGTCTACCGGCATGGAGGGGGAGCGATGAGGCCCATCGACGAGACGAGGCGCTGTATGTCCGGTTGCTGGCGGACCACGGGGCTCTGAAGCGGGTGACCGAGCGTCTGCCGAACGGGATTCGGGCATTAATGACCAGCGAGAATCCCGGACTGGTCCAGGTGTTGCAGGCCCACGCAGCGCGCATGGCGCAGCGTTTTGGTCAGGGTCGGGCGATTCGGTCCTGGGATCCGCTGTTCAGCGCGCTGTTTGAATACCGCGATGCGCTTTCGGTGACCCTTCGGAATATTCCGGAGGGCGTTGAGACGCTGATGACTGCCGATGATCCCAAACTCGTCGAGTTGATCCATTGCAATGATCTGACCCTGCACCAGTTTGTGCAGCATGGGGTCGAGGCGTCGAAGAACCGTAGCAGGGTGCCTGATTGGGTGCTTGAGGCTTATCGCCCGGATATAGACGCGTGTTAGCTCGGTTCGTTCCGGGCTGCAGCCGTTTGTGATGATTGTGCGGTGCCGAGTGCGGCGCAGCCATATTCCCGATACATCCGTTGCTGTTCGGTTTCGATCCAGTGCTGGATTTCGGCATTGAGTTCGTCAGCGCGTTTGCCCGCACTGTCAATGGGGGGGCCGAACACGATATGGATGGTGCCAGGCCGCTTCAGAATCTGCCCTTTGCGCCAGACGCAGCCGCTATCGATGGCGATGGGATAGACCGGCACCTTGGCCTGGACGGCCAGCATGGCCGCACCGATCCTGTAGTTGGGCGCGGCGTCCGGGTGCTGCCGGGTCCCTTCCGGGAAGATAATGACATCCCGACCTTCGGCGAGCGCGGCCTTGCCCTGTTTCAGAATCTGCTTCAGCGCCTGAGTGCCCGCCTTGCGGTCGATGGCAATCGGTTTGACGGCCCGCAATCCGGCACCGAAAATCGGCACCCAGAACAGCTCCTTTTTCAGCACAAACGAGGCCAGATACAGTTCGGTGGGCAGAAACATGGTCTCCCAGGTCGACTGGTGTTTGGAGACGATCAGACGTCCCGGTGGCGGGCCACCCGGGGTCGGCAGACGATCGAAGCCTTCGATCTGCCAGTGGATACCGAGGATGTTTCGGGTCAGCCACAGGACGCTGCGCGCGTAACCGAACATGATGTAATACCGCCGATGGAAGGGGATCAGATTCCCTACGATGAGGATCGGTATATAGAGCGTCAACGTGCCGAGGGACAGGATCTGAAAGATGATCGAGCGCAGCACGACCGCCATGAAGCTGATCCAGCGGCCCAGGGTTTCGGTTATCGGTTCCATCACTTGCTCATGTCAGCCGTTGAGTTGTGCCAGATCGGCAATACCGAGGAACAGCGCGCCGATGCGTTGCAGGAGCGCCAGGCGGTTCTGCTGCAGAGCCGGGTCGTCCGCCATCACCATCACGCCCTCGAAGAAGGCATCAACCGGCGCACGAAGCGCGGCCAGTGCGGTAAGTGCACCGTTGTAATCATTCCCAGCCATGAAGGCGGCAATCACGGGTTCAATGCTGGTGAGCTTGTCGAACAGGGCCTGTTCCGCCGGTTCAACCAACAGTGCGTTGTCGACCGCGCCGGAGAGGGTATTGCCCTGCTTTTTCAGGATGTTCTGGATGCGTTTGTTGGCGGCGGCCAGTGCCTCAGCCTCGGGCAGGGTCAGGAAGTGATTGACCGCGATCATCCGTTGTTCGAAGTCCAGCGGGCGGGTGCAACCCACAGCGGCCACGGCGGCAAACACATCTGCGCGGATTCCACGATCCAGACTGTAGCGGTGTTGCCGCTCGGTGATGAACTCAAATACCGACAACACATGGTCTGCCGCTTCCGGTACGGACTGAGCCAAGCCTTTGGCCGCTTGTTCCAGCAGATCCTTGAGATTCAGATCAAGCGCTTGCTCGACCAGGATACGCAGCACGCCGAGCGCGGCGCGGCGCAGGGCGAAAGGGTCTTTCGCGCCGGTGGGGCCCTGGCCAATGGCGAAAATGCCGACCAGGGTGTCGAGCCGGTCTGCGAGGGCGACGGCTTGGGCTACGTCACCGGCCGGCAAGGCATCGCCCGCTCGGCGGGGCAGGTAGTAGTCGTCCAGCGCTTGGGCAACGGGTGCCGGCTCGCCATCGTGTGCGGCCAGATAACGGCCCATGATCCCCTGAAGCTCCGGGAATTCGCCGACCATCTGGCTTTGCAGATCGCATTTGCACAGTCGTGCCGCCCGGCGGGCCATCGCCTTGTCAGCCCCGATAAGTTCGGCGATGTAGGCGCTCAGTTGTTCGACACGCAGGGTCTTGTCGAACAGGGTGCCCAGACGCTGCTGGAACACCACTGTCTTGAGCGGTTCGAGATGGGATTCCAGCGTGTGCTTGCGATCCTCGTTCCAGAAGAAGAGGGCATCAGCGAAGCGGGGGCGGATTACCCGCTCGTTGCCGGCGCGGACGGCCGATGGATCGCGGCTGTCGATATTGGCGATGGTGATGAACCAGGGCATCAACCGGCGCTGGGCATCGACCAGCGGGAAATATTTCTGGTTGTCCTGCATGGTGGAAATCAGGGCCTCGTGGGGCACTTGCAGGAAGGATTCCTCGAAACGACCGGCGATAGCCACCGGCCACTCGACCAGGGCGGTGACTTCATCCAGCAGGTCGGGGTCGACCTGGGCTTGGCCACCCAGATCCTGCGCGACGGTGGTGATTTGTGCCTGGATGCGCGCACGGCGCTCGTCAAAATCTGCCAGAACATGACCCTTGTTCTCGAGGATCGTCGCGTAATGCGCCGGTTGGTCGATGACCAGGGCCGCAGGATGGTGGAAGCGATGGCCATAGGTTTCCCGGCCCGCTTTCAAGCCCATGATCTCGGTGTCGACGACTGTTGTCCCGTGCAGCACCACCGCCCAATGTACCGGGCGAATGAACTCGGCCGTGCCCGTGCCCCAGCGCATCCGCTTCGGGGTCGGGAGCTTTGCCAAGGCGCGTTCAATGGCTGCCGGAATGATCTCGGCGGCCGGACGCCCCTTCTGCGTGTGCCGATAAACGAGCCAGCTGCCCTTATCGGTATCGAGTTGCGTCAGCTCGCCAATCTCGACGCCGCAGGATTTGGCAAACCCGACGAGCGCCCTGGACGGATTGCCGTCGGCGTCAAAGGCTGATGCCACGGCTGGACCGCGCCGTTCGACATCCTGTGCCGGGGTGGTTTTGGCCAGATCGTGCACCAGTACCGCCATGCGCCGGGGCGCAGCGTAGGAATGATAAGCGCCGAAGGGCAAGCCAGCCTCGGTGAACCCGGCCAGCAGCTCTTCGGTCAGCGCGGCGCTGAGACGGCCCAGTGCCTTCGGGGGCAGTTCTTCGGTGCCGAGTTCAAATAAAAAATCTGCAGATTCGGTCATCAAAAATTCCGTTGATTCTGTCGGGTGGAATGGGGGTCAGACCGCATCGGTGGCGGTACTGCGCGCCAGCATCGGGAAGCCCAGGGCTTCGCGGCTCGCATAATAGGTTTCTGCCACGCCGCGGGCGAGGGTGCGCACCCGCAGGATGAAGCGCTGGCGTTCGGTGACGGAAATCGCCCGGCGCGCGTCCAGCAGGTTGAAGGCGTGCGATGCCTTCAGAACCTGTTCATAGGCGGGCAGCGGCAGATTGAGTTCCACGAGGCGCAACGATTCCCGTTCCGCCTGATCGAACAGGGTGAACAGGAAGGCGGTGTCGGCATGCTCGAAGTTGTAGGTCGATTGCTCGACCTCGTTCTGATGGTACACATCGCCATAGGTGATGATGCCCGCGTCGCTTCTCGACCAGACGAGATCGTAGACGCTCTGGACGTCCTGCATGTACATGGCCAGCCGCTCCAGCCCGTAGGTGATCTCGCCGGACACGGGGCGGCAATCCAGCCCGCCAACCTGCTGGAAGTAGGTGAATTGGGTGACTTCCATGCCGTTGAGCCAGACTTCCCAGCCCAGACCCCAGGCGCCCAGGGTGGGGGATTCCCAGTTGTCTTCCACAAACCGGATGTCGTGGGTGAGCGGATCGAAGCCGAGCAGGGCCAGCGAATCAAGATAGAGCTGCTGGATGTTGTCTGGCGAAGGCTTGAGGATCACCTGAAACTGATAGTAATGCTGCAGACGGTTCGGATTTTCGCCATAGCGACCATCGGTGGGCCGCCGCGAGGGTTGCACATACGCCGCGCGCCAAGGCTCCGGGCCAATGGATCGCAGGAAGGTGGCGGGATGGAAGGTGCCCGCGCCGACTTCCAGATCAAGCGGCTGCAACAGGGCACAACCCTGTTCGGCCCAGAACTGGGAAAGCGCGAGGATTAGCCCCTGGAAGGTTGTCAAATCGTGGTTGGCTGGCATGACTCACTCGTCGGCTGGAAAGCAAATAGTGGCCAGTATACTTCAGCGATGGACCGCTCGTCAGTGTCTGATCGGCGGGTGAATCGTGTTCGAGGGGCCATTCGAAGGGCCGTACGCTGGCGTTGCGCGGTTCCGCCGTGTTAATTTCACGCCTCATTCTTTTTTGATTGCCGATTCAGAGTCCCTCGGGCCGATAATGACCGATGCTCCGCAATCCACGCACCAGCTATTTGAGATCGCTATGACACAACCTGTCGAACATATCAGCCAAGCCATCGCCCGTGCGGTCGAGCGGCAGGATCTGACCCGTGCGGAAATGCGGGTCGTCATGCGTCAAATCATGTCCGGCGGCGCCACGCCGGTTCAAGTCGCGGGCTTTATGGTCGCGCTGCGCATGAAGGGCGAGACGGTCGACGAAATCACGGCGGCGGCCGAAGTGATGCGTGAGCTGGCGGTCGGCGTGCAGGTCGATGTGCCGCATCTCGTGGATATCGTCGGCACGGGTGGCGATGGTTCGGCGCTGTTCAATGTGTCTACGGCTGCCAGTTTTGTGGTGGCGGCGGCGGGCGGGCATGTGGCCAAGCACGGCAATCGTTCGATCACGAGCAAATCCGGCAGTGCCGATATGCTCGAAACGGCGGGCGTCAAACTGGACGTGTCGAGCACCTGTGTTGCTGACTGCGTGCGAGAACTGGGCATAGGCTTCATGTTCGCGCCCCAGTATCACGGTTCCATGCGCCATGCCGCTTTACCGCGCAAGGAACTGGGCGTGCGGACACTCTTTAATGTGCTGGGGCCGCTGACGAATCCGGCCGGCGCCCCGGCCATGCTGCTTGGCGTGTACGCGGCGCACTGGTTGGAACCGCTGGCGGCCGTCATGAAGGCGTTGGGTGCGCGGCATGTGTTGGTGGTCCATAGTCATGACGGGCTGGACGAAATCAGCCTCGCCGAATCGACCGAGGTCGCCGAGTTGAATCAAGGGCAGATCACGCGCTATCGAATCAGTCCCGAGCAGTTTGGTCTGAATCGTCAGTCACTGAACAGTATGGTGGTCGACGGCCCGGCACAGAGTGTGGCGCTGATTCGCGCGGCGCTGGGTGGCGAGGAAGGCCCGGTGGCGGATATGATCGCCCTCAACGCCGGTGCCGCCATTTACTGCGCCGATCTCAAATCTTCCCTGGCCGATGGGGTCGTGCGTGCGCAGGCCGTATTGAAATCCGGTGCCGCCCTGCAGCGCCTCGATGCCTTGATCGCCAAGACCCAATCCTGCCCCGCTTAACCGTCCGCTACCGTGAACCCGAATCCGATGAATCAGACGCCCGACATTCTGCAAAAAATACTCCGCCGCAAGACGGAGGAAGTGGCCGAACGGTCCGTTTTGCGCCCTTTAGCTGCCATCCGTGCGGCGGCCCAGGCGGCAAGCCAGGAGGGTTCGGTACCACGGGGATTTCTGGCCGCTTTGCGTCGTCGTGTCGCCCAGGGGCAGCCGGCCGTGATCGCCGAGGTTAAGAAAGCCTCGCCCAGCAAGGGTGTGCTGCGGGAACATTTCGACCCGGCGGCTATTGCGTCAAGCTACGCTGCCGGTGGTGCGGCCTGTCTGTCGGTGTTGACCGATCATGATTTTTTTCAGGGGCATGAAGACTATCTGCAACAGGCGCGTGCGGCCTGTGCGCTG
>JAGXHU010000059.1 GCA_024636015.1 Halothiobacillus sp. | reverse complement strand
GCTGTTACCCGCGGAAATCTGCGTGCTGTTGATGGACGCATTCGCCACACGTGCCGTGGATACGGAAGCCGCCATGGTGTTCTTCTGGCCGTTGCCGGTACCGGAAGCCACATTCACCCCAATGTTGCCGGAAGCGCTCTGGAAGGCAGAGTTACCGATAGAAGCGGTATTCATGACACCACTGTTCATGGTCGTGTTGCCGATATTGGCCTGACCAACAGTGACGGCAGCCGTGGACTGACCGAAGACGAAACCGGCGTCCACCGCAGACAGCGCCGCAGCGTTATCCTGTACGTTGGTATCACCTGCGGCGACGTTCATACCGATATTGCCGCTGGCGCTGCTGCCGACGTTGTCACCGATCTTGGAATCATTGGTCAGTTTGGTGTTGGTCACGCTGTTTTCTGTGATCAATTGCGTATCCACCGCTTTCGCCGCAGCTTCCGCATTCACCCTGATATCACGCACATCGTTGTTGACGATATTATCCGTGACGTTTTTGGTAATATTGATGTTCACGTTCTTATGCGTAGCGGCCATGGCCGGAGCAGATACCAGTGCTGCGATAGCAGAAGCAATCAGTGTCATCTTGATTTGGGTTTTCATAGGATCTATCCTTCTTGTTGGGTTTTCATCGATCATGAAACCAGGATCAGGGCATCGAGATTGAAAAGTGATTCGCGGTCACATTCCCGATCCCCGAGATCTGGTTGATTTGAAGCACACCACTGATACCGGATAACGCGCCTTCACCAATGACGGCGCGATACTGGTTCGGAATGTGCCCCACCGGCCGACCAGATTTCTGGTCGGTCGGATTCGACGTCTGGACTGGGGTTACCGGTCCGGACGGACGAATTTCTTGCAATGGACGGCCCGCAGCGCCCCCCACTGACATCGTGTTCATTTGCGCATTGTTTGCGCCACTCACCTGATTGATTCCCAGCGCCCCAGAGGCGTTATTGAATGCATGCCCGGAAATTTCCGACTGAGCCACCACGCCCCCCGGGCTGGCACGATTACCCTGTACTTGCAGTGATTGCCCTCCCGCTGACGGCAGTGCAGAACTCGCCAGACTGCCCGCCGACACCCGCATCTGGCGCTGATTGGACTGCAGGTTGTTGTCACCCGCTGCCGTGTTGATCGCCACGTTACCGGAAGCGCCTGCCCCGACATTCCCACCAATCCGCGTGTTGTCCAGCACCTGCAGCATCCAGTCATAATCGTCTGCATGGGCCATGGGCGCCACCACCACGCCCCCCAAACACACACCCAGCCCCAAGCCACGTGCGCTATCCAAGAAACGCTGCATGGACGGCACGGCGATCATGGCCGCCCCCCTGATGAAGGCAACAGGCCGCTGCCCACCAATGCACCAGATATGCTTGGTGCAATACCACCGGTTGCCGAACGAATAGCACTCCCGGCGGAGCCCAATGACGCACCACCCTGAGTCGGTGTGAGCAGACCGCTCGTAGAGGCTTGCACATTCTCGCGAACCAGTTGCGCTGTCAGTGGCCCTTGGTGCGGCCCCGTCACCAAACCAGGGGCATTGGCAGACAAGGCGGCGTAGGCGGCATTCGTCAACTCAGCCGACCCCAAGCCCTGCGCGATTTCCGGGCCCGGACTTGGATTCATCATCAACGCATTGGAGGGGGGCATCTGCCGGGCGGCGGGACGTGCAGGTACATTTCGAAGGATCACGATATCCCCCGGCTGGGCCTTGACTTGGTGCTCCACACCCGCAGCCAATACTGCGGAACTCGCGGGTACAGCCAACAGCAAAGTCACCACCACGCTTAATGTATATCTACGTTTACGCTGTTGAGTTCGACTGCTCATGACCTGACATCCTCGCGTTGACCATGGTGAAAATCACCACTCGCTGTGTACCTCTGTGCAACATCGATGCCAGAAATCAATGGCTTTCCAAATCAGGTAGTTATTTTCAATAGTTAAGCGAACAGATCGTCATCTGTTTCAGATATTGAACAGTTTTTTAAGGCGTAAAATACAAAACCGCACCAGCATTGGATTTCGACTGATTCAGTTTTGATACAACAGGGCGGCATTTCTTCAGGAAAACGAGGCTCAATGAGACCTTTTTTATGAAAAAGCTTATTTCAAAGTAGCGTATTCGGAAGATCATGGTGTTCAGGAAAAAAATCACCCCCGGCGCTATAACGCACTAGAAATCATTTTTATCAATCGCTTGTGCTAGGGAATACTTGATTGATTCCAGCCACACTGGAGACTGGCCCCACCGCAAGGTCAGTATTGAGTGTCACCTGACGCAGCAGGCGTTCAGTCCAAGACTGTTTTCAAGAGAGAAAGGGCCGCGATGATGGGGATTCGGGCAAAAAGGGGTGATCTGCCGCAAGAGCGGCCGAGCAGAGGGTGGCTTGGCTTTGGGTATAGCGACAAAACTCAGGGGCCCGCAGGCCCCTGAGTCGTCATTCGTGAGGAGGGGCGTGCGCCCCCCATCCGACTTTGTAGCAGGTCTTGTATCAGGCCTTGAAACGCCCAACCTGTTGATCGAGGCTTGAGGCCAGTCGGGTCAGATCGGAACCGGCGATGGAAACCTGCTCGGCGGAATCGTCGAGATGCTCGCTCTGGACCCGGATCTTGGACAGGTTCTGGTTGATTTCACCGGCAGCCGCTGATTGCTCTTCCGTTGCAGCAGCAATCTGTAAGGTCATCTGGGTAATGGCATTCACACGGGTGATGATCACATCCAACAACTCATCAGTTTCGCCGGTCAGCTTGATGGTCTCCTGACCATGGGCCTCACTAATCTCCATGGCCTTGGCTGTTTCGCTCACCCGTGCCTGCAGTTGTTCGATGATTTCCCGGATTTCCTCGGTTGAACGCTGGGTGCGGCTCGCCAGATTACGAACTTCTTCGGCGACGACAGCGAACCCGCGCCCATGTTCACCGGCCCGTGCCGCTTCGATCGCGGCATTCAGTGCCAGAAGATTGGTCTGCTCGGCCACACTACGGATCACATCCAACACACCGCCAATTTTCGTCGTTTGCCCCTCGAGCTCATGCACAGCCTCAGTGGTCTTGTGCATATGGCTCACCAGCTTGTTGATGCTCTGCACCGAACGATTCAGAACTTCCTTGCCGGCACGGGTCGCCGTATCAGTTTCCTGTGCCGCATAAGCCGTTTCGTTGGTATTTTGGGCGACGCTCTTGGTAGTAGCGGTCATCTCGTCGATAGCGACGGCAACCATCTCGGTCTGCTCTGCCTGGTGGCGGGTATTTTCCCGAGAAAGGGTAGTAATCGTGGACATTTCCTCGGCCGAGGCTGCCAGATGGGTACTGGATTCAGTAATCTCACGCACAAGATCCTGAATTTTGATAACAAAACGATTAAAGGTACGTGCCAATTCGGTGATTTCGTCCCGCCCGTTTTCCGGCAGACGTTTGCGCAGGTCGCCATCACCGTTGGCAATTTCGTGCATGGCGCGCGTCACCGTCGACAAACGGTTGGAGACAGATCGCATGACCAGAATAATCAGGGTCAAACCAATCAGCAGAGCACCAACCGCAATCCAGATACTCAGCGTACGGGCATGCTGCACATTCTGTTCAATTCGAACTTGCGACTTCGCCGCGTCTGCTTTGCCGTTTTTGACCAAAACATCCAGATTCTTCCGAATCTGCTGCCAATTCGGGAACTCGTTAGTCAGCAGTAGTTCCGTCGCAGCATCCAGATTCCCAGCATCGGCATCTTTGAACACATTGATCCGCGCATCGGTCACCAAGGCCCAGCGCTTGGCGATATCATCCAACAATTGAAGGCTGGTTGTATCGCTCGCAGACGTGAGCGAGCGAATCGTTTCCAGATCATTGCTGAATACTTCATTCGTCTTCATCATGACCTTGTAGGGCGGTGCATATTTGGGCTTGAACACCTTGTTGCGCGTCGCGACCCCGCCCAGCAAACCGTTGCTACTCAGATCCTGCAGCAGTTCCAACCGAGTGAAATCGGTATCAATAAGCTTTTTATAATCCAGCGTAATCGAGTGCATATTGCCGAGGATGTAAATCAACACACCCACGAACAAAATGACCGAAGCCATAAATGAAACCAGGATTTTGGTTGTGTTGCTGTAAATATTCATGACTTAATTTCTACCCCGGTGGAACTTTTTGTTTGATTTTCTTGGTTGTGTATCGGCACGAAAAGGGAAAACTTTAACCCACTCTGCCACTCAGACATTCTTTCATGGTGAGGCCCGAGACTCAAAGAGAAACGCTGCACCGCCATGGTTCAACCGACCAGCGCCCCCGACAAAACAAGCCAGAATAACCTCTGCACTCCACCCAAAGAGAAAATTTCAACCGAACCCGGCGCTTGGGCGCTCTTTTATGGTGCATCCCGAGGATCAAAGGGTAGCTCCGCACCGCCATAGCCCAACCCGCGGCAGTCCCAAATAACCCCTGTGACCCGCCCGCAACAACTTGATAGCACTGGTAATTATACGTCATGCTACTTTACTTAATTTTCCAGTCCATGCAATCAAGGCCTTACCCAGATCCCTGCCCAACAATTTGCTATGATCGAAACCTAAGGAACCTCCAATGAACTCCGTCGAGCCCGCAATGGGTTTTTGAGGAATGAGATGCAAGGTAGGGTGGATAACACGAGTGGTGATTCCATTTGCAAGCGCCGCAACATGGCAGATTGCCCTCAAAAACGTCCCATACGGGTACGCCCCAAAGACCCAACTCGGTGGGCTCTGCCCGCTAAAACGTTGCGCGAGGGCATTGATCAGAGGTTCCCGAATGACTCAAGTCGACACAGGGAGACTGCACGGCTATGCCAACCACCACGAAAGCCACTGTTTTATTTGTCTGCATGGGCAATATCTGCCGCTCCCCAACCGCGGAGGCGGTTTTCCGGAAACTCGTGATCGACGAAGGGCTGGAGGCACATATTCAGATCGATTCGGCAGGCACGCATGCCTATCATATTGGCAACCCACCGGATGCCCGTTCGACCGCGACCGCCCTGCGGCGCGGCTATCAGATGGATGTGCTGCGGGCGCGGCAGGTGACCCAGGCCGATATCCAGGCGTTTGACTATGTTCTCGCCATGGATCGGGACAATGCGGCCATCCTGCGCCAACTGGCGCCCGCAGAACTGCAGGAAAAGCCTCGCCTGTTGATGAGTTATGCCGCGGACTATGGCATTGATGAGGTCCCGGATCCCTACTATGGCGGGGGACAGGGCTTTGAACAGGTACTGGACATGATCGAAGAAGCCAGTGCCAGCCTGCTGGCGGAAATTCGCCGCAACCTGCCCCGCCCGCAAAAGGAATAGTCTGCGCGCGCCAGCTCAATCGCGCCCGGCAGGCTGGCTTTTATTCCGCCTTCAGCGCCTGTTCTCTACCCAGATGGCTATGACGATAGGAATAGGTGAAATAAACCACAGCCCCGATCGCCAGCCAGCCCAGAAAACGAAACCAGGTCACCATCGGCAGGAACATCATCAATGCCCCGCAGGAAAGCACGCCAAGTACCGGCAGCAGGATGCCGAAGGGATTTTTGAACGGTCGGGGCAGATCGGGCTGGCGAATCCGCATCGCAATCACACCCAGACATACGAGCACGAACGCGGCGAGCGTACCGATGTTCACCAGTTCCGCCAATTCGCCCAACGGCACCAATCCGGCAATCAGTGACATGACAACGCCACAACCCACAATGATTGGAATCGGTGTTTGCGTCTTGGGATGTACCTTCGACAGGCGGGGGGTGATCAGACCGTCACGGGACATCGCCAGAATGATTCGGGTCAAGGCGTAATACAACACCAGCATCACGGTGGTCAGCCCGGTAATCACCCCGGTCGCGACCAGCGCTGACGCCCAGTGGTACCCGAGAAGTTGCAACGAATAGGCCACCGGGGACGACACGTTTAGATCCTTGTAAGACACGATCCCCGTCAACAGGCCAGATACGGCGATGTAGATCACCGTACAGATCACCAACGAGGAAATAATACCGATCGGCACATCGCGTTGCGGGTTACGGGCCTCTTCGACGGCGGTGGAAACGGCATCGAAGCCCACATAAGCGAAAAACACGATCGACGCGCCGGCCAGCACACCGATCGGCTTGCCGCCACTGCCCTCGGAGAACCAACCAAAGGGCATGAACGGATGCCAGTTTTCGGGATGGATATTGAACCCTGCCACGGCAATAAATACGGTAATCGTCAGCAGCTTGACGAACACCATCGCCACGTTGACCCGGGAAGACTCCCGCACCCCGAGAATCAGCAATCCCATCAGACTCAGAATGATCAGTGAAGCAGGCAGGTTGATGAGACCGCCGGCGATCGGTCCCTTGGTCAGCATGGCCGGCAACCCCAGACCGATCGCCGTCAGGGCATTCTCGAAATAGCCCGACCACCCATTGGCCACCGCCGCCACGGATACGGCATACTCAAGGATCAAATCCCAGCCGATGATCCAGGCGATAAACTCGCCGAAGGCCGCATAACTGTAGCCGTAGGCACTGCCCGAACCGCCCACTGATGAGGCCAGTTCCGCGTAGGCCAGTGCCGCAAACGTGCAGGCGATGCCCGCCAGCACGAAGGACAAGACCACCGCCGGGCCAGATTGATTGGCCGCCGCGATCCCGGTCAGCACAAAGATCCCGGTACCGATAATCGCACCAATGCCCATAAAGGTCAGATCAAAGGCACTCAGACATCGCTTGAGACCGGTGTCGCAGAAGGCATTCGGGCTGACTGATTTGGTGCGAAAAATACTCATAGGACGGGGGTACTCTCTTCCGTAAATGAACCGCGTTTCAAGGTATCACCATCGCCCCGTCAATCACAATGCTCAAAGTCGCATCCAGGCAGGTCAATACACAATATTTTCTGCCACAATGAGCACTGTTCAGCGATGCCTGAACAAGAGTTTTTCAACAGCCCGCGGGATGAGCGGTATAATTGGACTCAAATCGATACCGAATGAGACATGCCCATGGCCGTCAGAAAAACCGCCGCCAATACCAAAATCGTCCAGGCTGGCAATCCCGAAGTCATCGCCCAATATGAACAGGCCATGGCAGAACTGGAACAGATCGTGACCCGTCTGGAGCAAGGCGAGCAAACGCTGGAACAATCCCTCGCCGATTATGAGCGCGGCACCCAGTTGGCCCGACAGTGTGAACAAGCGCTCAAGGAAGCTGAGCGGCGGATCGATGCCCTTTCGACCGCCGATACACCCGATCCGATCCAGGACAGCACGTCTTCGGCAAAAGATTTCTTTCAATGAGTCAACCCTTGATCGCCCCGGTCCTCGGCGCCCCTCGGACGCTCGCCGAATTTCCACGATGGCACGCAGATTTTCGGCGGGTCTTCGAGGATCGGTTGATGACGACGCTCGCTCCGTTACTGGCGGAGATGCCGACACGTCTGAGCGAGGCCGTTCGTTACGCAGTACTCGATGGCGGCAAGCGGTTACGGCCCATGCTGGTCGTGCTGGGATTCTCGCTGACCGCCTCGTCCGGAGCACGAGGCGCCTTACCTGATCTATCCGCTGCTGAGCTGGAAGCGCTATGGCCCGCCGCGATCGCCATCGAATTGATTCACTGCTACTCCCTCATTCACGATGATCTGCCCGCCATGGACAACGACGACCTGCGACGGGGCAAACCCACCGTCCATCGGGCCTTTGATGAGCCAACCGCTATCCTGGCGGGTGATATCCTGCAAACTCTGGCGTTCGACCTCCTGACCCAAACACCTGCCACAGGAAAAACGGCACCCGATATCCAGTTGACCTGGGTTCGACTGCTGGCCCGAGGCGCCACAGACATGGTCAGTGGCCAACAACTCGACTTGACTCCGCCGACTCCGGCGCCGAAAGAAGACGATCTTGGCCGGATGCACCGCTTGAAAACCGGCGCCCTGCTGCGGTCGGCTCTACTGATGGGCGCGGCAACCGCACAGCCAGACGACCCGTTGCATGCGATTCTGGAGCAGTTTATTGACCCGCTGGGCCTGGCTTTTCAGATTCAGGACGACATTTTGGACGCAACTGGCACCGCCGCTCAATTGGGTAAAACGCCGGGCAAGGATGCCGCCCAAGCCAAATACTCATATGTGACTGTCCTGGGGCAAAGCACGGCCCAGCACCGGCTGGAAGAAACAATTGAGGATGCGCTTGCTGCCCTCGCCCCCCTGGGGGATACCGCAGAGCCGCTCCGCGCCTGCGCGCACTACGTGCTGACCCGGAATCACTGATGCCCACAAATACCCCTGACCCGACCGATCTACTCAGTCTGATCGAGCTACCTGAAGACCTGCGCCGCATGCCCAAGCGCCAATTGGTCAACGTTGCCGCACAACTGCGGGCGCAGCTAATCGACAGCGTGGCGCAGACGGGCGGGCACTTGGCCGCAAACCTCGGCGTTATCGAACTGACGGTTGCCCTGCATTACATATTCAACACCCCGGACGACCGCTTGGTGTGGGACGTAGGGCATCAAGCCTATGGGCACAAAATGCTCACCGGACGACGCGCTGCCATGGCGAATCTGCGGATGCGTGATGGCCTCTCCGGATTCACCCGGCGTAGCGAAAGCGCCTTCGATGCCTTCGGCGCCGGTCATTCGAGCACGTCGATCAGCGCCGCACTCGGCATGGCGGTGGCGGCCCAATTGCGGGGCGAATCCCGCCGTGCGGTGGCCATCATCGGTGATGGCGCGTTGACGGCTGGGCAGGCTTTCGAAGCGCTCAACCACGCCGGTGAACTGCAAAGCGATTTGCTGGTTGTACTCAACGACAACGAAATGAGCATTTCGCGCAATGTCGGTGCACTGACCGACCATCTGACCCGGCTACGCAGCAACCCGATGATCAATCGGCTCCGTCAGGGTGGGCAGACGCTGTTGGCACACGGCGGCCCATTGGGCGAGTTGCTCAACACCACCCGGGTCGGTTTGCGCGATGGCGTCAAGCACATGCTGGGCGTGACCAGCCTGTTCGAGGAACTGGGCTTTCAGTACTTTGGCCCGATCGACGGCCATGACCTGCCTGCCTTGGTCGATACCCTGCAAAACTTGCGCGAACAGACAGGCCCCAGACTGCTGCATGTCGTCACCCAGAAAGGCAAGGGCTTCAATGCGGCCGAGCGTGATCCGGTGCGTTACCACGGCGTTGGGAAATTCGACCCGAAGATCGAACCCAAGCCGACCATCGCGGGCACCCCGGCCAAGACCTGGACCCAGGCCTTCAGCGACTGGCTAACCCATCAGGCGGAAAATCCGGAAATAGTTGTCATCACGCCGGCCATGATCGAAGGCTCGGGGCTTGCCGACTTTGCCCAACGCCATCCGACGCGCTGCTTCGATGTCGGCATTGCCGAACAGCACGCGGTGACCTTTGCAGGCGGATTGGCGGCCGAAGGTCTTCGGCCCGTGGTGGCCATTTACTCGACCTTTCTGCAACGCGCCTGGGATCAGGTAATCCACGATATCGCCCTGCAGAATCTGCCGGTTCTGTTCGCCGTGGATCGTGCTGGCCTCGTTGGCCCGGACGGCGCCACCCATGCGGGCAGCTTCGATCTGGCCTTCGGTCAAGCCGTCCCCAACCTCAGGCTGGCCGTCCCCGCCGACGAACACGAGCTCAAGACGGCCCTGGATCTCGGCATCCGATTTGATACCCCCGTCCTGGTCCGCTACCCGCGTGGCGACTGTCCGGCCGATCTCGGCGGCGAGCCGCCCGCCACCCCGTTCGGGCTGCGGGTGCGGCGCCCTGCCGAAACCCCGAATCAGAGCCTGCTGATTGTGGCGCTGGGTTCCAAGGTACGGGCTGCGTTACAGGCCAGCGAAAACCTGCCCGCGACCGTCGTTGACCTGCGCTGGGCCAAACCCATCGACTGGGATGCACTGACCCCGTTGATTCGCGCCCATGCGGGCTGGATGATCGTCGAGGAAGGCAGCAAACTCGGCGGCATCGGCGCCACGCTCATTGCCACCGCAGCCGAACACGGGCTCTATCGCCCCGTGCAACACCTCGCCTTGCCCGATTTCTTTATCGAACATGGCACGCGCGGAGAGTGTCTGGCCGATGGCGGACTTGACGTCGATGGTCTACACAGTAGGATGTCCGATTTTTTACGGCAGATTCTTCCTGCCAGCAGTGTCTCCCAATGAATGCGAACATGAACGATCCAGCCGATATGTCGGCAGCCGCCAAAGGCCAATTCACCCTGACTGTCGAGGTGGAATTTGCAGCCGCCCACCATTTACGTGATTACGAGGGCAATTGCGCTCGATTGCATGGTCACAACTGGAAAGTCATCGTCGAGATGACAGGTGCCCGTTTGAACGCCGTCGGCATGGTCGTCGATTTCAAGACCATGAAAAAAGCCGCCCGCGCGGCGGCTGAACATTTGGACCACCGGTATCTGAACGAAATACCGCCCTTCGACACGATCAATCCAACCGCCGAGCACATTGCCGTGTGGTTCTTTGACGAACTCAGCGTCACCCTCAACCAGCCAACGGCGCGGGTGAGCGCGATCACCATTTGGGAAAATGATCGGTCCGCCGTGACCTATCGCGCCTGAACCCATTCTGCGACCCCCGCTTAGGAACCCGCCATGACGCATACAGCCATGCCCGATGTGCAATCCGCATTCGATCCGCGCAATACCGCGATCGATCAGGTTGGCATCAAGGCCATCAAACATCCCCTGGTTCTGACGGACGGCCATCACCGCCAGCACACGATCGCTGAATGCGCACTCACTGTCGGCCTGCCCGCAGACAAAAAAGGCACCCACATGTCCCGTTTTGTGGCGCTGCTGAATGCCGAGCCGCTGCAACTGTCCATCGCCAGCCTGCCGGACTGGACCCGACGCATGGCCCAGCTGCTCGATGCCCATCAGGCCGAAGCCCACTTCACGATGCCATTCTTTCTCGAAAAGACCGCACCGGTCAGCGGCCAGAAAGCGTTGATGGATTACGAACTGACGCTCAGCGGGCACCTCCTGGCCAACGGCCAGATGGAAACCCGGGTACAACTCGTCGTCCCCGTCACCAGCCTGTGCCCCTGTTCCAAGGAGATTTCGACCTACGGCGCCCACAATCAGCGCTCACATATTACGGTGACCGCCCGCATATCCGACCCGACGCTCTCACTGGTCGACCTGATTCGCCGCATTGAGGATCAAGGTTCCTGCGCGCTCTGGGGCCTACTCAAACGCACTGATGAAAAATTCATCACCGAGTACGCCTTCGACAATCCGAAATTCGTCGAGGACATGATTCGCGACGTTGCGAATACCCTGGCGGATTACCCTGGGCTTTCCGGCTTCCGGGTCACCGTCGAAAACTTTGAATCCATTCACAATCACTCGGCCTGGGCGGTCATCGACCGGATGGGTTGATCGCCAGCCCCAACGTAATCTCAGGACGTAACCAGCCAGCGCTCTCCCAACAAGGCTACGGTGTTGGCATACAACTGTTCAGCCACCGCCGCTTCTTCCTGCCGGAAGAGTTCCGCCAGCACGGCGAGGGGCTCCCGAATAAAAGCGGGCTCGTTGCGTTCGCCGAGATGGGCATGACCGAGCTGATTGGGGGCGTCTGTTTCCAGTAGCAAAGACGTCAACGGCAAACCTGCCACCACCTGACGCAAGCGCGTCGCCCGCGGATGGGTAATCGCCCCACCCACACCCAGATAAAAACCCTGGGCAACAAATTGCGCTGCTTGTTGCGCAGAACCGGCAAAGCCGTGCGCCGCCCCACGGAGGCCCGGCCGGAGCCGAATGGCCTTCAATAATAAATCCGCCGACTTTCGTTCATGCAGAATCACCGGTAAATCCCAGTGAAGTGCCCGATCCAGTTGCCCATGAAACAGATCCCGTTGACGCTGGAAAACCGGCATGCCGGCGGCACAATCCAGACCAATCTCCCCGATGGCCACCCTATCCGCCCGATGGATATCCAACCACCGATCCAGTGCCTGTAAACCGGCCTCACCGTCCACACGATCGGCCCACCAGGGATGAATGCCGAATGCCAGCCCCACGGGCATGCCGAGCTGCCGGACCTGCCCGGCCACGGATACCTGCTGGGGCCATCGATCCGGCGACACCCCCACACTCACCACCCCTGCAACCCGGGCCGCACGCATTCGCTCAACCAGGCCGGGCAGATCATCGGCAAAGACCGCTTCCTCAAGGTGACAATGGGAATCAACTATGCGCATAATCAGACTCGGTTTTGTTTGGAAAAAACTGGGGCTTGCCGCCCATCATCGCCCGGCATCGTCGGGTATGCGCACCTCCGTGCAGAGTGACCTCCGAAGATAGACATTCAAGGAATCGCCGAGCCTGCCGATTTAATGTGTCATAGACCTTACGACTAAAAAAGGAGTCTTTTTGAACCTAACGACCCTGATCGGAATTTTGAGCGGCTTTGGCATTGTGATTGGTGCCATTTTCCTATCGTCAAACAATGTTGCCGATTATTTCAATCTTCCCAGCCTGTTCCTGGTACTCGGCGGAACCATTGCCGCCACACTCATCAGCTACCCGCTCAACGAAGTCCTGCGTGTGTTCCGGATTTTTGCGATCGTACTACGCAACGAACGCCTGTATGCGGAACGCGATATCGCCGAACTCGTCGAAGTCGCCAAACTCAAGTTCCAGGGCGAGATCAACCGCGCCGACGAAAAGCTCAGCCGCATCAAGAATCCCTTCCTGCGCACGGGCACACAAATGGTGCTCGATGGCGCAACCAATGAAGACATCATGACCCTGCTGCAGTGGCGGATCGGGCGAATGCGGGCACAGGAGCGCGCCGAAGCGCAGATCTTCCGGACCATGGCCACATTTGCACCGGCCTTCGGCATGTTGGGCACCCTGTTGGGATTGATCAACATGCTGCATGCCATGGATGCCGCCCATTTTGCGGAAATCGGGACGAATATGGCGCTGGCCCTGATCACCACCCTTTATGGCATCCTGCTGGCCAACATGCTCTTCAAACCCATCGCACTGAAACTGGAGCGTCGCACCGAACAGCGTGTCATGGTGATGAACATGATGGTCGAAGGCGTCATGTTGATGCAGCAGCAGCGCTCGCCTGCATTTATCCGCGAGACCCTGCAATCGTTCCTGGCCCACAGTGAAGACGAGCTGCGGGAAACATCCCATTCGAACGGCAAGCGGCCAGCCACGGGCCGCTCCCCCCGCACACGATGAGCACGACAAACCAGGCGGCGACGGAAGCCCCCGATGCCGAATTGATCCGCCAGCAGATTCAGGCCGAAATTAACCTGGCGAACCAAAATGCCGTATTCACCCGCCCTTGGCATGAAGGCTGGGAAGCCGATGTGCAGATCATCGAGGACGATCAGTCCTACTGGCTGCTAACGATGGTCGATTTGATGACCCTGCTGCTCACCCTGTTCGTACTTCTTGCCGCTTATGCCTACCAGAGCAAAGACGCCACAATTGCCGCCCAGAGCAGCAGTGGCAGCGCCGTGCAGGCCCAGGCCAAGGTCGACCGCACGCCCACCCCGCAGACCGGCCCCATACCCACGACGGCGACCTCACCCGGCGAGACGCCGACGCAAGGAAAAATCCCACAGGCTGGCAACGCATTGATTGGCAAAGCCGGTACAAGTCCACTCGAATCACACCCTCTGCCACCAACAGCGACCCGACCGGATGAACCCCCCGTGGACAACAAGACGACCAATCAACAGGCCAGAAACTTGTTTGCCGGACTCGGTCAGGATGTCGATGTCTCTGTCGTCAAAGGCCGAGTCAACCTGCGCGTCAAGGACAACATCCTGTTTTCCTCCGGTGACGCCGCGCTCTCGGGGCCAGGACAAACGCTGATCAACAAACTGGCAGACCGTCTAAAGTCAGGCACTTACCCGATCTCCGTTCAAGGGCATACCGATGATCGCCCTATCCATACCCTGCAATACCCCTCCAACTGGGAGCTCTCCGCCGCCCGGGCAGCATCGGTCGTGCAGCAACTGATCTCTCAAGGGGTTCAACCCGGCCGACTGAGTGCGGTCGGGTACGCCGATACGCATCCCCTTGTCCCCAACACCACCTCGACCGAGCGGGCAGAAAACCGGCGGGTCGACCTTGAGCTGCAACTCCCCGCTCAAGCGGCATCGGCCCTCCCCCCCACAACAACAGGCACCCCATGACCCCTACCGCCCCGCTCGTGGATCCTGACTGGTGCCTTCACGCACAACTACTGGCCGACAGCATTCCAATCGCCCAACTACCGATCTGCGCCATACGCCTGCTGGACGATCAGCGCTTCCCCTGGGTGCTATTGGTTCCCCGTATTTCTGCCGCCAGCCAGTGGCTGGATGTACCGCTGGCGATACAGCACGAGATCCTGGATGAGATCCAACACGTCAGCCAGGTATTACAGACTTTGTATGATCCGGACCGGATCAATCTGGCCACAATCGGCAATCGAGTCGAGCAATTACACATCCACTGCATTGCCCGCCACCAGAATGATCCCACATGGCCTGATGTCGTCTGGGGGCAGGGACAACGCGAACCCTACAGCCCACTTCAAAGACTCGCACGCGCCAATGCAATCGGCGCTGGACTCCGGTCGATGTCTCAGCCAAACTCCTGAATATCGTCTGAAGGGAACTCTTGGATCGGAAATCCCTCCTTACGAATGCTAATGGATCACAAACATGCCATAAGGATGTCGGGTTATGCGCAGTATTCCACTCTCCATGCAGTTCTTGCTGTTTCTCGGTCTGCAGCTTGCCCTGAGCGTTGGTCTCGTCTTCTATCTCAATGCCCTGGCCGATAGCAATTACCAGACCATTCAGCGGGCCAGCGCCGGCTTCGTGGAATCAAGCAAAACCATAGAATCCCTCAGAAAGGCGTTTGCGCAAACCAGTGCGGACATCGAACAGGTCGTCAACACGCTACGGCCTGGCGAGCGGATTGACGTACGCACCCAGGTCGTCAACCTGCAACAACTGGCGGCCGCAGTCCGAACCGATGTCGCGCTCGATAATCTCCGGACTGCCGCCTATAGTCAGATCAACCAGCTCTCCCAAAGCATTGATCATCAGGCGCAACTGTTGATCAATGCGGCAGCCAAAACCGCGACGGCTGGCCCGGCTGAGGTTCGTGATCTGCAAAACAAACTACGTATCGAACGCAACCGGATCATGGTGGATGATTTCAGTGGTCTGATCAGCGCCGCAAACAGCAATCTGGAAGACACCATGCAGATGCTGCGTGGGTCGACGGCGTCGGTGAGTCAGCAATATCGGACCCTGCTCATCCTGTTTATCATTCTTCAGATCGGTTTGATGATCACCGCGCTGCTCTACTTCAATCACCAGATCAAGCAGCTGGCGGATATCACCGACCGGTTGATCGATGGGGAAGCCACGGCAGCCTTGCCCCAACAAAAACGTCATGACCAGATTGGTCGCCTGGCACGTTCTGTCCAGCATTTCCGGACGACCCTGATTACCTTGTCCGATTCACGCGAACAATTGAAAGCGATCCTGAAAAAACACGATCACGAAACCCTCCATCGCCGTAAGGCCGAGAAACAACTCACCCTGGCCGCCTCGGTGTTCGACAACGTGCAGGAAGCCGTATTGCTGACCGATATCGCGGGTCACGTAATACGGGCCAATCAGGCGGCCTTGGACTTACTCAAGTCCACAGAAAAACAGCTCGCCAGCAAACCGCTACTGCAACATTTACTGACGGGCAGTGAAAAGGTCGTCGAACCACTTTGGACCCAGGTGCTCGAGCATGGCCGCTGGCAAGGTGAAGTACAGTTCAAACCGGACAGCTACAGCCCCCCCATCACCGCATTAATCTCGATCAAGCTGGTTGGCGAGGCGCGGGAAGGACGGGGCCACGTCATCATTGTCCTCAACGACCATACCGAGATACGGAACCGCGAAGCCGAAATGATCTTCCTGGCCCAGCAGGATTTGGTCACCGGCTTGTATAACCGACATTATTTCTCCTTGCAGGGACAAACACGCATTACAGACAGACCCACCGAGATCTTCGGGCTGATTCTGATTGGCCTCGACAATTTCAAAGCGGTCAACGATGCCCTGGGTCATCGCGACGGTGACCGGGTACTGGTGGAAATCGGACGGCGTCTCGCCAAACTGCTCAATACCCAGGACGTGCTTTCACGCGTTGGTGGGGATGAGTTCGCCTTTTACTTCTCGCCGCGAAACGGCGAAGACCTAGAGATCAGCACCAAGGAGAAGGCAGAGGAAGTACTGTCCATCATCCGCCAACCGATTCAGATCGATGGCTATAACATTACCCTCAAAGCCAGCGCGGGTATGAGCCTGTATCCGAATGACGAAGACAATATCGAAGACTTGCTCAAAACCAATGACATCGCCCTGCATATGGCCAAGACACGGGGCGGCAATCAACTTTATATCCGGGGTACTCAGGCACAAAATCAGGCCCGTCGCCGGTTTGTGCTCCAACAGGCACTCGACAAGGCACTGGGTAACCGGGAACTGCGACTGGTCTATCAACCGCAGGTATCGCTGGCCAGTGGCGAAATCGTCGGGTTTGAAGTCCTGATGCGTTGGCGGCATGGGGGGGAGTGGATATCGCCGAATGAGTTCATCCCGCTCGCCGAGGAAAACGACCTGATCATCCATTTTACCGAATGGGCCTTCACCGAAAGCTGCAAGCGGATGCGCGAATGGCAACGTCAAACGGATAGACAGTTCATCCTCTCCATTAATATTCCGCCACGGCTGTTGCTCGTCGACAAAATCGACCAGCGACTGGATGCGATTGCCCGCAAGGAAGGACTGCCTCTCTCCTCGATTACGCTGGAAATCACCGAAAGCAGCTTCGGCAGCGACCCGGGCATGATGTCCGGCCAACTGCACCAATTGGCCATGCGCGGTTTCACCATCGCCATCGACGATTTCGGAACGGGATACTCTTCACTGGCCTATCTGAGCACACTGCCGATCAGCAAGATCAAGATCGACAAGACGTTCGTCGATAACATCTACAACAATCGGGAGTCCTACAAACTGCTGGGTTCCATCCTAGCCATGGCGCAAACGCTCGAATTCGATGTCGTCATCGAAGGTGTCGAGCATAGTAACCAGTTGCTGTTGCTCAAGAAACTGGATGTCCGTCTGGATGTTCAGGGCTTTGTCTTCGAACCGCCACAAAACGAGGATTTCTGGGAAGGGATGTTTATCAACAACAAGGTGCCCACCTACCCCGTCCCCGAAATCATGTCGACCAAGTCACTCAAACCCTCAGCGTCGAGCTAACCCAACTTTCACAGACACTGTGCAAGACCCGAGCGGTCTTGCGTCAGTGGGCTTCTGCCCAGCTGTGCCCGACACCGATACCCACGTCCAGGGGCACATGCAGCTCTGCAGCCTCGCTCATTTCACGCCGAATGATTTCCCGGACCGCATCAACGGATGCCGTCGGCACTTCAAACACCAGCTCATCATGCACCTGCAGAATCAGCGTCGCTTTCTTTGGTTCGACCAGAATGGCATGCAACCGAATCATGGCGCGTTTGATGATGTCGGCAGCCGTCCCCTGCATCGGCGCATTGATCGCGGTGCGTTCGGCATACTGCCGACGTTGGCCATTGCGGCTGTGGATTTCGGGCAGATAGAGCCGACGACCGAACAGGGTCTCAACATACCCTTGTCGGCGTGCCAGCTGACGCATGCGCTCCATGTAATCGGCCACGCCCGGATAGCGTGCGAAATAGCGGTCTATATAATCCTGCGCCTCTGTACGGCCCACATCGAGTTGCTTGGCCAGACCAAACGCCGACATGCCGTAAATCAAGCCGAAATTGATTGCCTTGGCCGCCCGACGTTGGTTATCGCTCACCGCCGCTTCCTCGAGGCCGAACACCTCGGCCGCGGTGGCGCGATGAATATCTTCCCCCTGCGCGAAGGCTGCGACCAAGCGTTTATCTTCGGACAAATGGGCCATGATCCGCAATTCGATTTGGGAGTAATCGGCCGCGATCAACATTTTGCCGGGTGCAGCCACGAAGGCCAGGCGGATCCTTCGGCCCTCCTCGCTACGAATGGGGATGTTCTGCAAATTCGGGTTCGAGGAAGACAGGCGACCGGTGGCCGTCACCGCCTGATGAAAAGCACTGTGAACCCGTCCGGTTTCCGGGTGAATTTCCTCCGGTAGACGGTCGATATAGGTCGTTTTCAGCTTCGTCAGCCCACGGTAATCCAGAATCAGCGCCGGCAGCGGATGGCGATCAGCCAACTCGGACAGCGTCTCTTCGTCGGTGGACGGCTCACCTTTCGGGGTTTTTTTCACCACCGGCAACTTGAGCTCGTCGAAGAGCAATTCCTTGAGTTGCTTGGTCGAACCCAGGTTGAACGGCCGGCCGGCCACCTCAATGGCCTGCTGTTCGACCGCTTCAATACGCGCACCAATCACCGCACCCTGTTCGACCAATTGCTGCCGATCGATCAGTACGCCCGCACGCTCCATGGCACACAATACCGGGATCAGGGGCCGCTCGATCTCCTCATAGACCTGCCTGAGGCGGCCTTCCTGCACGATCCGGGGCCACAGCGTCTTGTGCAGCTGTAAGGTCACATCGGCATCCTCGGCGGCATAGGGGCCTGCCTGCGCCAGCGGTACCAGATCGAAGGTCAGGGCCTTCGCCCCTTTTCCCGCGACTTCCTCGAACGTCATAGTCGTCCGGCTCAGGTATTTTGCGGCCAGCGAATCCATATCGTGCCGCGAAGCCGTGGAATCCAGCACATAGGACTCCAGCATCGTGTCAAAAGCGATGCCCCGCAAGGTGATGTCGTGATTGGCCAGAACATGCCGGTCGAATTTGGCATTCTGCAGAATTTTTGGACGCGACTCATCCTCCAACCAGGGCCGTAATGCCGCCAGCACCTGATCCCGATCCAACTGCTCGGGCGCGCCGTCGTAGCGATGGGCCAGGGGCAGATAGGCTGCCTCGCCGGAAACAACCGCAAAGGAAACGCCGACGATCCGCGCCGTGAAAATGTCCAGCGAATCGGTTTCGGTATCGAAGGCGGCCAACGGGGCCGCCATCAGTTTCTCCCGCCAGGTGTCCCAGGCCGCCTGGGTCAGAATCGTCTCATAGCTATTCGGCACATCGTCTAGCCCCAAGCTTGGCTGATGCGGTGTTCCGGACGAAACGGGCGCCGATGGCATTTCGGGAGGACGGTCTTCGGTCTGAGGCGCATTGAATTGCCGACGCAGGGTATTGAGGCCATACCGTTCGGCGAGGGTTCGAACCCGCTCGGCATCCGGGTCTTGCAGAATCAGTTCACCCTCGGCAATCGACAAATCGCAATTCGTGCGAATCGTCACGAGATCACGAGCGATAGGCAGAAAGGGCAGGCTGGCCCGGAGCGATTCCCCAACCTTGCCAGCAATCTGATCCGCGTTCGCCATGATGGCGTCGAGGCTGCCCCATTGCTTGAGCCACTTGGCGGCCGTTTTAGGCCCGCAACCCGGCACACCGGGTACGTTGTCCACGGTATCGCCGACAAGCGCAAGGTAGTCGATGAACTGCGCCACTGTGACGGCATACTTAGCCTCGACGGCGGCCGCATCCAGGGTCGTGTTGGTCATGGTATTCACCAGACGAACGCCGTCGGTCACCAATTGAGCAAAATCCTTGTCGGCGGTCGCCAACAGTACCGGCACACCCGTTTCATGGGCCTCGCGCATCAGGGTGCCAAGCACATCATCGGCCTCCACCCCGGGCACACAGAGCAAAGGGTAGCCCAGAGCTTCGACCAGTTCGTGCAGCGGCGCGATCTGCACCCGCAGATCATCGGGCAAGGGGGGCCGGTGGGCTTTGTAATCCGGGTAGATCTCGTCGCGGAAGGTTGGTCCGGGGGCGTCAAACACCACCGCCATTTGTGCGGGATCTTCCTCACGTCGCAATTTTTGCAGCATGTTGACCACGCCATGAATCGCGCCGGTGGGAAAGCCATCCGGCCCCGTAAGCGGGGGCAGCGCATGAAAGGCCCGAAACAGGAATGAACTCCCATCGACCAGAATCAAGGGCTTATGATCAGATTTTCGTGAAGGAGCAAACAGATCAGGCATGATTAATCATCGAAATTTGGCGTGAAGATCGGTACTATGCCACAGCCTGAGCGCCCGGACGGGGATCGAGGGGACACGGGTCCGAATCATGTCCCCGGTTCCATTCGTCAGAAACCGATGAACGGCACCGGTGCCGCCATTCCATATCACTCCAAAATACGTCCGAACATCATGAGCCCAACCATTCCCAATCACCCTTCTCGACTCGACAAGCGCGAGCGACTGAGCCAAGAATCCTGGAAGGTTTTCCAAATCATGGCCGAGTTCGTTCAGGGTTATGAAACGCTGGCCAGCATCGAACCGGCCGTGTCGATTTTCGGCTCGGCCCGGTTTGCGTCCGATCACCCGCATTACTTGATGACGGTCGAGATTGCACGCCTGCTGTCCGATGGCGGTTTTGCCGTGATCTCCGGCGGCGGCCCCGGGATCATGGAAGCAGCCAACAAGGGGGCAAAGGAAGGCGGCGCACCCAGTGTCGGGCTCAATATCAGCCTGCCACACGAACAGAATGACAACCCGTATCAAGATGTCTCCCTGCACTTCAAACATTTTTTTGCCCGCAAGGTCATGTTCGTCAAGCATGCCTCGGCCTACGTCATCATGCCCGGCGGTTTCGGCACCCTGGACGAAATGGCGGAAATCCTGACCCTCGTGCAAACCGGTAAATCCCGGCGCATTCCCATCATTTTGGTGGGCTCCGAATTCTGGTCGGGGCTATTGGGCTGGTTCCGCGGCACCCTGCTCACAGAAGGGGCCATCAGCCCGTCGGACATGGATTTGATGACCATCTGCGATGACCCCCAGACGGTGATCGACACCATTTTCGATTTCTACCGGAATCGCGATGTCGGCGCGACTGCCGAAGAGCAGCAAAAACTGCTCGATCTCTAACCTGCCCACCATTCAAGGCTATCGGAACACACGTCCATGTCGGTTTTCACCACGGTTCATGAACATCAACTCGTCGAATTCCTTCAGCAATTCGACGGCGGTACGCTCCAATCCTTCGAAGGCATTGCTGCGGGTATCGAAAACACCAATTACTTCGTCACGACCGATCGCTACGCCTTGGTGTTGACCCTGTTCGAACACCATCAACCCGACGAGCTCGGTTATTTCCTGAACCTGATGGCTTATCTTGCGGAACATGACGTACCCACCGCACACCCGATACCCACTCGGTCGGGCGCTTTTTTAAGCACCCTGAATGGGAAACCGGCGGCCCTCGTCAAGCGACTGACCGGCCGGGCTGTCGATGCCCCGAACGCGGCGGAATGCCGCACCGTTGGCGGAGCATTGGGACGGTTTCATCACGCCAGCCAGGGCTTCGACGAATTCCGCACGCCGGATCGCGCATTGCCCTGGGCACTGGAGATGCGAACAGTCCTTGCCGAGCATCTGAAGCCGGCAGATCGTGCTCTGCTGGATGAAGAACTGGCCCTACAGGTCCAGCACCCTCGGGAACACCTGCCCAACGGAGCCATCCACGGCGATCTATTCTGCGACAATGTGCTTTTCTCGGAAACTCGCCTCACCGGCATCATCGATCTGTATTACGCCTGCAACGACGCCTTTGCCTACGATCTCGCCGTGGCCCTCAACGATTGGTGCCGACAGGACGACCACCGCCTGAACGAAACGCTTGCCCACGCCATGATGCAGGGCTATCTGGCCGAACGTCCGCTTAACCCGGACGAAATCCATGCGCTACCGCTGCTGCTACGGGCGGCGGCTCTGCGTTTCTGGCTATCTCGCATGAAAGACACCTGCTTCCCACGCCCCGGTGAACTGACCTTCTGCAAGGATCCGGCCGAATTCCACAGCCTACTCATGCATCATCGGCAGGATACGACAGCCTGCCAGCGCTGGATGACCCCATGAACGTGCTGCCACGCATAATCAGCATCCTCGACCCCATCAACGAATACCTTGGCCGGGCCATAGCCACCCTGGCCCTGGTTCTGGCCGCCATCGTCTTCGCCATCGTAGCCCTGCGCTATGGTTTTAACACCAGTAACCAATGGCTGTCCGAATCCATGATCTACGTCCATGGCATGCTGTTCATGCTGGGCATGGGGTACACCCTGCGGCACGATGGCCATGTGCGGGTCGATGTGTTGTCACGCCACTTCAGCGCCCGTGGGGCGGCTTGGCGGGAACTGTTCGGCACGATCTTCCTGTTGTTCCCCGTGAGCCTGTTTCTGCTCATGATGAGCATCGACTATGTCGCGGCCGGCTGGTCCATTCACGAAGGTTCGATGGAGCCGGGCGGCATTCCCTACCTGTACCTGCTGAAAACCCTGCTGATCATCATGCCGATCCTGCTGATGATCCAGGGACTAACCGAAGCCCTGCGCGCCATCGAAATCCTACGGCAGCACCATCCCGATCTGCCGGATCATGCGGATGCACGGGAGGGCGTGTAAGCATGTCCATCCTGCTCTTCTTCATGGTGATCAGTGTTTTCGGCGCCCTGATGCTCGGCTACCCCGTAGCCTTTACGCTGGCGGGCGTATCCCTGATTTTTGCCGCCATTGGCACGGCACTGGGCCTGTTTGATGCCAGCCTGCTACCGGCCATCCCGAATCGGGTCTTCGGCATTATCAATAACCCGTTGCTGGTTGCTGTCCCCCTGTTTGTTCTGATGGGGGTCCTGCTTGAAAAGGCCAAGGTCGCCGAAGAACTGCTGGAAAACATGACGGCCCTGTTCGGAGCAAAGCCCGGCGGGCTGGGATTCTCCGTTATCGTTGTCGGCGCCATCCTCGCGGCCAGCACGGGGATCGTCGGTGCTACCGTGGTGACCCTCGGCATGATCGCCCTGCCAGCCATGATTAAACGCGGCTACGACGTTCGATATGCCACAGGGACAGTCTGTGCGGCCGGCACACTCGGTCAAATCATTCCGCCCTCGTTGATCCTGGTGCTGCTGGGCGATCAACTCAGCGCTGCCTACACCCAGGCCCAACTGCAACAAGGCATCTTTGCACCCAAAACCGTCAGTGTTGGCGACTTGTTCATCGGGGCATTGGTCCCGGGACTACTCCTCGTGTCGGCCTACCTGCTCTATACGCTCTACCTCGCCTGGCGACACCCCGAGCGCGTACCCGGACTCAGTGCCAGCGAGGTACGAGACCGCCCCCATTGGAGCCGACTACTGGCCGCCCTGCTCCCCGCGTTGGGGCTGATTATGGCTGTCCTGGGTTCGATCATGGCCGGCATCGCCTCCCCGACGGAAGCCGCCGCTGTCGGCGCCGTTGGGGCACTACTGCTCACCATCATCAAACGCCGGATGACCTGGCCCCTGCTGCTGGAATCTGCCCGCTCCACCCTCCGCGTCACCGCCATGATCTTTATGATCTTCATCGGCGCCTCGATTTTCTCCCTGGTTTTTCGGGGTTTTGGCGGCGACAGTGCGATCTCTCACCTGCTGACCAGCCTGCCAGGCGGAGAATTCACGGCCCTGCTGGTCGTCATGCTGGTCATGTTTCTGCTCGGCTTCATCCTGGATTTCATCGAAATCACCTTTGTCGTCGTCCCGATCGTGGCACCTGCACTGCTGATGCTCGGAGTCGATCCAATCTGGCTGGGCATTCTGTTCGCACTCAATCTGCAAACGAGTTTTCTGACCCCACCTTTCGGCTTCACCTTGTTCTATCTGCGCGGCGTGGCTCCACCGGAAGTTCGCACCACCGACATGTATCGCGGCGTACTGCCTTTTATTGCCATCCAGCTGCTCGTGATCGCCCTGATTGCAACGTTCCCGACCCTTGCCACCGGGCTGCCTCACTGGCTTCATGACTAGTCGAACGCCCATCCCCCTGGCCGCCATCACGCTCACTGGGCGATCGGGCGTGCCGGTCGTCATCGATCCGCCCATTGCCCTGGCACCGATGGCGGGCGTTTCTGATCGACCATTCCGGCAGCTCTGTCGCCAGATGGGCGCGGGC
>JAGXHU010000058.1 GCA_024636015.1 Halothiobacillus sp. | reverse complement strand
GGCCATTACCAATCAAAAGGGGGGCGTCGGCAAGACCACGACAGCCGTCAATCTGGCGGCTGCGCTACAGGACCGACAGCAACGCGTGTTACTTGTCGATATGGATCCTCAGGGCAATGCCACGGTCAGCTCAGGGGTCAGCAAGTCTGATCTGGAGGTCAGTGTCTCGGAGGTTCTGCTGGACGAAATGCCCGTGGAGTCGGTTCTGATTCGGAGTGAGCCCGCTGGATTCGATCTTTTGCCGTCCACGATCGACTTGGCCGGTGCGGAATTTCAACTGGTCACCCGTATCGGCCGCGAAATGAAACTTCGTCGCGCACTGGTGCCCGTGATGGCGCGCTACGACTTTATCCTGATTGATTGCCCGCCCGCGTTGAACACGCTGACCATCAATGCCTTGGTTGCGGCGAACGATGTGCTGATCCCTGTTCAGTGCGAGTACTTTGCGCTGGAAGGCTTAAGCGCCCTGCTGGATACGGTGGAGCAGGTGCGCCTGGCACTGCAGCCATCACTGGGGGTTGCCGGTGTATTGCGCACTTTGTACGATTCCCGGAATCTGCTCGCGCAGCAGGTGTCCGATCAGTTGCTCGCGCATTTCGGTGCGCAGGTTTTCTCGACGGTGATTCCGCGCAACGTTCGTCTGGCCGAGGCGCCCAGTTATGGTTTGCCTGCCCTGTTTTATGATCGGCAGTCTGCGGGTGCTCAGGCCTATGATGAACTGGCCCGGGAGCTGATCGATCGTGCGCAGTTGCGGGCGGCTGCCGGGCCGCGTCCGGCAGGATTCCAGTCGGGAAAGGGGCGCGGAAAATGACGGATTTGTGCTGGGGCGGACAGATGAGAGAACGGACATGACAGTGAAGAAAAAAGGATTGGGCCGTGGGCTGGATGCCCTACTGCGCTCCAGCGAATCTGCGCAGGATGATCGGGGCGGACAGTTTCGAGAGGTGGCGCTGGAGTTGATACATCCCAGCCCGTTTCAGCCGAGAACGCGGTTCGACGAGGAGGCCCTGCAGCGCTTGGCCGATTCGATCCGATCGCAGGGGCTGATTCAGCCGGTCGTGCTGCGCCGGCGATCGGGCGAGTATGAACTGATTGCCGGTGAACGCCGCTGGCGTGCGGCCCAGTTGGCCGGTTTGCACCAGATTCCGGCGATCGTCCGCGAAATCGACGATCACCAGGCCGCCGCGCTGGCATTGATCGAAAATCTTCAGCGCGAGGATCTTGACCCGATCGAACAGGCCGAAGCCATGAGCCGCCTGATTCGTGAGTTTGATATGACACATCAACAGGTTGCCGATATTCTCGGCATATCACGCCCCGTGGTCAGTAATGCGTTGCGCCTACTTGATCTGGCCGAGCCCGTGCGTGTCCTGCTACAAAACAATCAGATCGATTCGGGTCATGCGCGCGCGCTTGCGGGGCTTCCCCAGGCGCAACAATCCGGGATGGCCGAGAAAATCGTCGCTAGGGCACTGACGGTTCGTCAGGTGGAAACGATGGTGCGCAAGCTCAATGAGAGTAAGGTTGCCCCTGAAGCTTTACGGGATGCGGATACCGAGGCACTGGTCCGGCGTCTGTCCGAGTCGTTGGGCATCGTCGTTGATCTTCAGGCGGGGGCCCGAGGTAGGGGGCGACTCACGCTGCGTTATGAACACCCAGGGCAACTCGAATTGATTCTGAGTCGACTGCTCGATAATGCGGGTGACCAGACGGTTTAGTTGATAGGGGGGGCGGGCTGGCGTCGGTAATCAGAAAAGTCACTCGCCTGAGTTACATAGTCTGCGCAACTGTTGTTGTCCGTGAAATATGCCGTTAAACTAGCTGCCAAATTTTGGCCGGTATAATTTCGAGATCTCAATGGCCGAACAGCGCGACACATCCCAACAGTCCAAGTCAGGCGCCGGCACGGGTTATCTGGCCGCGCGCTTTCAGGGCTTGCTCAATGTGGGCGCGGGCAACATATTCGCCTCCACGGTGATTGCTGGGCTGTTGCTTGGATTTCTGGTGGATCGCTGGCTGGGCTGGGCGCCCATATGTATGCTGCTCGGCGGTCTTTCGGGTTTTATCGGCGGCATGAAAAATGCGCACCGCTTAATGTTGGCGAGTCATCATGACGATAATGTCTGATGGCATTGCCCGGCGCGGACGCCGAGTTCTAGCCGCGCAGGGGATTGCGACAGCACTTCTGGTCGGCGCTCTCTTCATCACCCAAGGCGCTCATGCAGCGTTGGGTGGATTCGGGGGGGCGGTCATTTCGCTGATCCTGATGCTGATGCTGCGTTTGACGATGCAGCGGGCGGCCGACCTTGCGGTCGAGTCGCCATCGGCCAGCATGAATATTATGTATTTTGGCGCCGCCTCGCGGTTTGTGATGCTGCTCGTGTTGTTTGGGCTGGCATTGGGTTGGTTGAAACTGCCAGCCCTGTATACCGTGGGTGGTTTTGTCGGGCTGATGATCGTGGGCCTCCTGGCGACCCAGGGGAGCGATTCGGGTCGTCCGGCGAGCAAAACAGATTTAACATTGGATTGAGGAGATTTGTGTGGCAGCAGAAAACACCGGCGGCAGCTCGGTTGAGTATATCCAGCATCACTTGGCCAACCTGTCGGTTGGTCATGGATTCTGGCAACTTAATATCGATTCTCTGATTTTCAGTTTTCTTCTGGGGGGGGTGATCCTATTCGTGGCCATGAAAATTGGCCAGAATTTGCGCACAGAAACCCCAGGGCGTTTTCAAAACGCGGTCGAGGGCGTGCTTGAGTTTGTAGACAACCAAGTCAAGGATTCGTTTGGTAGCAAGGCCCCCGCATTGATTGCGCCACTGGCTTTGACCATTCTGGTGTGGGTCTGGCTCATGAATTTCATGGACCTGCTGCCCATCGATCTACTGCCGGCGATCGCGCATGGCCTGGGCATTCCTCATCTCAAGATCGTACCGACAACGGATCTCAACACGCCGTTGGCCATGGCCTTGGTGGTCTTCGCGTTGACGATTTATTACAACTTGAAAGTCAAGGGTATCGGCGGCTACATTAAAATGTTCCTGTTCCACCCCTTTGGTAAGTTTTTCATCCCGGTCAATGTGGTCATGACGCTGATCGAAGAGCTGGCCAAGCCAATCAGCCTCGGCCTGCGACTGTTTGGTAACATGTTTGCCGGTGAATTGGTCTTCATGTTGATTGCACTGCTCACCCTGGGCGCATCGATTGGCGCTGGACTTCTGATTTGGTTCCCTTTGCAGGTTGTTCTGGATGTGGCTTGGTTGATCTTTCACATCCTGGTGATCACGCTTCAAGCATTCATTTTCATGGTGCTAACGATTGTCTACCTGGGTATGGCGCATATAGAAAACGACGCCCACTGATTTTGTGTTTCTTTTTTTAACTGTTCGATTGAGGAGAATGTAAATGACCCCTGATATGCTCGCGACTATTTACGCCTATACAGCCGTAGGTGTTGGTGTGATTCTGGCTGCTGCCGGTTTGGGTTCTGCCATTGGCTGGGGCTTGATCTGTTCCAAGACCCTGGAAGGGATTTCCCGTCAGCCGGAAATGCGTCCTCAACTGATGACCAACATGTTCATCTTCGCTGGCCTGATGGAGTCTTTCCCCTTCATCATCCTCGCGTTTGCCATGTGGTTCCTGTTCGCCAACCCGTTTGTCGGCGCGCTGAAATCCGCGATTGCTGGACTCTAATTTCGTTCATATCTTGGCTGGCAAGTTCACCGTAGTGCATGCACTACGAGTGGGCGGCCAGCCGGACATGATCGACACTGCAACAATCGAGGGGAATCTGTGAACATTAATATTACACTCGTTGCACAAATCCTCGCCTTCACGATACTCGTTTGGCTGGTTAGCAAGTATCTCTGGACACCGCTGTCTGCCTTGATGGAAGCGCGGCGCCAGAAGATTGCCGATGGCCTTTCGGCATCTGAGCGAGGCAAGCACGAATTGAAGTTGGCTCAGGAGCGTTCTACGGAATTGCTGCGCGAGACCAAAGAAAAAGCGAATGACATCATTGCTCAAGCCAACGCACGGTCAAACCAGATTCTGGAAGATGCCCGCGTGAACGCCAAGGCCGAGGCCGAGCGCATTGTGGCTCAAGCTTCTGCTGAGATTGATCGTGAGGTCAATCGGGCCAAAGACGTACTGCGCACGCAGGTTTCTGCCATTGCAGTGACGGGTGCCGAGCGGATCCTGAAGCGTGAAGTGACGACTAAGGATCACGAAGCGGCATTGGCTGATCTGATCGCGCATATTTAAGGGTATAGGTACTTATCAATGTCCGAACATATCCAAATAGCGCAATCCTATGCCAAGGCCGTGCATGAGCTCTGTACTTCGGCGGCGCAAGCCGACGTCTGGTCGAAGCAGTTATCTTTTCTGGCAGATGTGACCCGTAACGATGACATGATTCGGTATCTGAGCGACGTTTCTCGGCCGTCAGAGGTGCGCACAAGCGGCTTTCTGGCCGTGGTGTCCTCTGAGCTGGACGCTGCCGGGACGAACCTGGCACGGCTCATGGGCGAGAATGGTCGTCTGGATCTGTTCCCCTCCGTGGCGGAACAGTTCGAGATGTTGCGCGCTCAGGCTGAACAAAGAATCACTGCAACGGTCATTTCGGCTCAACCGCTGACCGAGAATGAAATCAACAATATTACCGCAGCGCTGAAAAAGCGCTTGAATCGTTCAATTGATCTGCAGGCGCAGGTCGATAACAGCCTGATCGGCGGCGCCGTTATCCGCGCCGGTGATTGGTTGATTGACGGTTCGATGCGCGGCGGCATCGAAAAACTTGCTGCTCAATTGAGTCGCTAAGGAGATCCTATGATCAATCCATCTGAAATTAGTAGTCTGATCAAGCAACGCATTGAAAATTTTGACCTGTCTGCGGATGCTCAAACCGTCGGCACAATCGTATCGGTCAGTGACGGTATCCTCCGCATTCACGGTCTGAACGATGTGATGTTGGGCGAAATGATTGCATTGCCCGGCGGTACGTTTGCCGTCGCCATGAACCTTGAGCGGGACTCTGTCGGCGCCGTGGTTTTAGGTGGTTATGACCACCTACGTGAAGGCGATCAGGTTAAGTGCACGCAGCGTATTCTGGAAGTGCCAATCGGCAAGGAACTTCTGGGCCGGGTTGTGAATACACTGGGTCAGCCGATCGACGGTAAGGGCGAAATCACTGCCACAATGACTGCCCCTATCGAAAAAATCGCCCCGGGCGTGATCGAGCGCCAAAGCGTTGATCAGCCTCTGTTGACCGGTATCAAGGCCCTGGATGCCATGGTGCCGATTGGCCGCGGTCAGCGGGAACTGATTATCGGTGACCGCCAGACGGGTAAAACGGCGGTGGCGATCGATGCCATCATCAACCAGAAAGGCAAGGGTGTCTTCTGTGTCTACGTTGCGATCGGCCAGAAGGCATCCTCGGTTGCCAACGTGGTACGCAAGTTGGAAGAACACGGCGCGCTGGAATACACCATCGTCGTTGCGGCCTCGGCAGCCGACCCTGCCGCCATGCAGTATCTGGCCGCATATGCCGGCTGTACCATGGGCGAATATTTCCGCGATCGCGGAATGGACGCACTGATTGTTTATGATGATCTAACCAAGCAGGCTTGGGCCTATCGTCAAATTTCCCTGCTGCTGCGCCGTCCGCCGGGTCGCGAAGCCTATCCGGGTGATGTGTTCTATCTGCACTCCCGCCTACTTGAGCGTGCTTCACGCGTAAACGCTGATTATGTTGAAGCATTCACCAAGGGTGAAGTGAAAGGCCAGACCGGTTCACTAACCGCGTTGCCGATCATTGAAACTCAGGGCGGTGACGTATCCGCGTTCGTTCCGACCAACGTGATCTCGATCACTGATGGCCAGATCTTCTTGGAAACCGACCTCTTCAACTCTGGTATTCGTCCTGCCATTAACCCAGGTATTTCGGTATCGCGGGTTGGCGGCGCAGCGCAGACTAAGGCCATTAAGAAATTGGCCGGCGGTATCCGTACCGATCTCGCACAGTATCGCGAACTGGCTGCGTTCTCGCAGTTTGCCTCCGATCTGGACGAAGTGACCCGCAAGCAGCTGGAGCGCGGTAAGCGCGTCACCGAACTGATGAAGCAGAAGCAGTACCAGCCTTTGTCTGTAACAGAAATGGCGTTGAGCCTGACTGCTGCGAATGACGGCTACCTGGATGATGTGGCGGTTGATAAGATCAACGATTTCGAGTTGGCGTTGCATGCGTTTGCGGCAGCGAATGCGCAGGGACTTGCCGAGAAAATTGGCAATAACGGTGCTTACAACGACGAAATTGCCGCTGAGATCAAGCAAGTTATTGAGGCCTTCAAGTCGAAGGGCGTTTATTAATCAGGGGGCGAAGTCATGGCCGTAGGCAAAGAGATTCGCACCAAGATTAAGAGCGTGCAGAATACACGCAAGATCACGAAGGCGATGGAGATGGTTGCCGCATCGAAAATGCGGCGTGCCCAGGAGTCGATGGAAGCCACCCGGCCGTACGCCGAGAAGTTTCTGGAAGTCGTCGGGCACATTACCAATGCGCACCCGGAATATCGTCATTCCTTGATGATCGATCGCGAAGTGAAGCGCGTTCTCTTAATCGTGATCACCACAGATCGTGGTTTGTGCGGCGGGCTTAATGTCAACTTGCTCAAGCATACTTTGATGAAAATCAAGGACTATCAGAGCAAGGGTATTGAGGTCGACGTAATTCCGGTTGGATCCAAGGGCCGCGCCTTCTTTAAACGTTATGGTGGTGATGTGCTGGCCTCCGTGGCGAATATGGGGGATAAACCCGACTACGCGAAGATGCGTGGAGCCATCACGGCGGCGATGGGTGCCTTCGAGCAGGGCCATATTGACCGTATCGAGCTGGCGCACAATAAGTTCGTCAATTCGATGGTGCAGAGCCCGGTCGTCGAACAGATCGCCCCGTTGGTCTACCAGGAAAACCCGGAGCTTCGGCATCATTGGGATTACCTGTATGAACCGGACTCACACGCTGTACTGGCCGCGGTCTTGAAGCGCTATATCACCGGGCAGATCGTATCCAGTGCGATTGAGAACGTAGCCTGTGAAATGGCTGCACGTCGTATCGCCATGAAGAGTGCTACCGACAATGCCGGTGACATGATCAAGGAGCTGAAGCTGAAGTATAACAAGGCACGTCAGGCCGCCATTACGCAGGAAATCTCGGAAATCGTATCGGGCGCTGCGGCTGTTTGATCGCCAACGGTTTTAGCCAATATTTATATTTGAGGGTACAGACATGAGTTCTGGAAAAATTGTTCAAATCATCGGTGCAGTGATCGATGTCGAGTTTCCTCGGGATTCCGTTCCCAAGGTTTACGATGCCATTAAGGTTGATGAGACCGGATTGGTTATTGAAGTACAGCAGCAAATCGGCGACGGTGTGGTCCGCGGCATTGCCATGGGTTCATCCGATGGTTTGAAGCGCAGCATGGTCGTGACGAGCTCCGGCGCACCCATCCAGGTGCCCGTGGGTAAGGGCACCTTGGGTCGCATCATGGACGTGCTCGGCCTCCCGATCGATAACGCGGGCGATGTGATGACCGACGAGAAGTGGTCTATCCACCGCAAGCCACCGTCCTTCGATGAGCAGGCGAACAGTACCGAGCTGCTGGAAACCGGCATCAAGGTCATTGACCTCCTGTGCCCGTTCGCTAAAGGCGGTAAGGTCGGTCTATTCGGTGGTGCTGGTGTGGGCAAGACCGTCAACATGATGGAACTGATCCGCAACATCGCCGTTGAGCACAGCGGTTATTCCGTGTTTGCCGGTGTGGGCGAGCGTACCCGTGAAGGGAACGATTTCTACCACGAAATGAAGGATGGCGGCGTACTGGACAAGGTTGCCTTGGTGTACGGCCAGATGAACGAGCCACCAGGAAACCGTCTGCGCGTGGCGCTGACCGGTCTGACCATGGCTGAGTTCTTCCGTGATGAGGGTCGTGATGTCCTGATGTTCATTGATAACATCTACCGTTACACCCTGGCCGGTACTGAAGTATCTGCCCTGTTGGGCCGGATGCCTTCCGCGGTGGGTTATCAGCCGACGTTGGCTGAAGAAATGGGCGTTCTGCAAGAGCGGATCACGTCTACCAAGACCGGTTCAATCACCTCCGTTCAGGCCGTTTACGTCCCTGCGGATGACTTGACCGATCCGGCCCCTGCTACCACCTTCGCCCACCTGGATGCGACTGTCGTTCTGTCCCGTGATATCGCCTCTCTGGGTATTTACCCGGCGATCGATCCTCTGGACTCAACCAGCCGCCAGTTGGATCCGCAAGTTGTCGGCGAGTTGCATTACTCCGTTGCACGCACCGTCCAGAAAACTCTTCAGCGCTACAAAGAGCTGAAAGACATCATTGCCATTCTGGGTATGGATGAACTGTCCGATGATGACAAGGCAACGGTGTCCCGTGCCCGTAAGATTCAGCGTTTCATGTCTCAGCCGTTCTTCGTTGCCGAAGTATTTACGGGTGCTCCGGGGCGTTATGTATCCCTGAAGGAAACCATCCGGGCTTTCCAAGGCATTGCAGCGGGTGAGTACGATCACTTGCCTGAGCAGGCGTTTTACATGGTCGGCACCATCGACGAAGCGGTTGAGAAAGCCGCCAAACTTGCTGCCAAGGCATAACCGGAGGCCACATTATGGCGATGACCATTCGTGTTGACATAGTCAGCATGGAGCGCCCGATTTTCTCGGGGGAAGCGACCTTTGTGTCGATTCCTACTGAGGCGGGTGAAGTCGGGATTACCCCGCTCCATACTCAGACGCTGTCGATTCTGCGCCCCGGTGAAGTACGGGTTCACCTCACCGACGGCACTGTAGTTCGCTATTTCGTGGGATTTGGCATTCTCGAAGTTCAGCCGATGGTGGTCAGCATCATCGCGGACTGGGCTTTGACGGAAGAAGATGCCCACGGCGTGGACGCTTCCGAGCTCGAAGCCAAGCTGTCTGAAGAGGCCGTGTATATTCGTGATTACGAACAGCGCGGGCAATTGGATTTCACTTCGGCCCAATCCATCATGATTGAAGCAGAAGAACGACTGAAATGGGTGCGTTCCCTACGAGGCATGGGCTCAGGACGTCGTTAAAGATCAGTTGCTGATTGTCCAACTGCTGCGTAAACCGCGCTGATCGCGTTATTCAGTAAAATCAAAAGGAGCCTAGGCTCCTTTTTTGTTATCGAGGGCACCATGTCATCTTCCTCTCAGCTTCATGTTCTTGTTTTAGCGGCCGGAAAAGGTACGCGGATGCGCTCGGATCTGCCCAAGGTATTACATGCCCTTGCAGGTCGAACGATGCTGGATCGGGTATTGGATGCCGCCGATTGTGTTCAGCCCGCATCGGTATCAGTCGTTCTTGGTTACGGGGCGTCGCAGGTTGAAGCCGCTATCGGCCGGTTAGGCATCAGATGGGTGTTGCAAGCCGAACAATTGGGCACGGGGCATGCCGTTCGCTGCGCGCTGGATGAATCTGCCTTTGCAGCCGATGATCGTGTCCTTATTTTGTATGGGGATATCCCTCTCCTGGACGCCGAGGTTGTGCGGTCGCTGGTGGACGCCGCTCTGCGTGCGCCCCTTGCCGTAATGACGACGGTGCTCGCCGATCCGACAGGCTATGGGCGGATCATCCGGAACTCGGCGCATGCCATGGTGGCGATCCGTGAGCAGAAAGATGCCACGCCCGCCGAACAAGGTATTGTCGAGATCAACACCGGCCTCATGTGTGTTCGGGCCGATATGTTGCGACATTGGCTCGCGCAGCTTGCGCCGCAGAATGCTCAGGGTGAGCTTTATCTGACGGACATTGTCGGTATGGCGCACGCGGAAAACGTCCTGATCGAGGGTGTTGTTACACCGGATCCGATCAAGGTGACGGGGGTGAATGACCGCTGGGCGCTGGCTCAACTTGAACGCGAATGGCAGTTGCGACAGGCCAAAGCCCTTGCTCTGGCGGGCACCACGATTGCGGACCCGGCCAGGCTGGACATTCGAGGCGAAGTAACGATGGGGCGCGATGTCACGATTGATGTCAACGTGATTCTGGAGGGGCGCATTGTGCTGGGGGATGATGTTGTGATCGGGCCCAATTGCGTCATTCGTAACGCGACCCTGGGCAAAGGCGTGCATATTCATGCATTCAGTCATATCGACGGCGCCGATCTTGCCGAAGAGGTTGTGGTTGGACCCTACGCGCGGTTGCGGCCCGGTACGGAGTTGGCCCGTGGCAGCAGGATTGGTAATTTTGTCGAGATCAAAGCAAGCCGGATCGGTGCCGGTTCGAAGATCAATCATCTTTCATATGTGGGCGATACCGTGATGGGCGCCGAATGCAATGTCGGTGCCGGGACCATCACCTGCAATTACGATGGTGCCAACAAACATCGCACAACAATTGGTGATCGGGTGTTCGTCGGATCGTCCAGTCAGCTTGTGGCGCCCGTCACAGTCGGTTCCGGGGCAACCATCGGCGCAGGCTCCACCATTACCAAGAATGTGCCGGAGGACCAGCTGGCCATCGGCCGTGCTCCGCAGGTGCTTAAGGCGGGCTGGCAGCGCCCGGCCAAGAAAAAAAACAAGTAGCGCCATGCACGCGGGCGCTAGCGGCGATGATTAGTCCGGCAGAAAGCGTGAGATGACATCGTTCAGATATCGCGCCCCACGCTTCGTGGGTTGGATATGTGTCATGGTCCAGGTGATCAGCTCGTCGCGCTCCAAGCGATGCAGCGTGTCCGAGATCACCTTGATGGGCAGACCGGTACGTTGCGTGAATAGTGGAACGTCGAATCCCCCAGTGAGCCGTAGGGCATTGAGCATGAACTCGAAGGGCAATTCATTCGTGGGGACGTTGTTTGCCTCGATGGCGTCGTCGGTTCCCGCCTGCCGCAGATAGGCGGCAGGGTGTCGTGTGCGTACCCTTCGTTCGATCCGGGATTCCCCGGCGAGGGTGATCTTGCCATGTGCACCGGCCCCGATGCCCAGGTAATCCCCAAACTGCCAGTAATTCACATTGTGCTGGCATTGATGCCCCGTCCGGGCAAAGGCGGATACTTCGTATTGCTGCAATCCGGCTTGCGCCAGTTGCCCGAGCCCGGCATCCACCATGGCCTCCATCGTTTCATCCTCAGGGAGAACGGGTGGGTGCGCAGCAAAAGGCGTGTTGGGTTCCAGCGTCAATTGATACCAGGACAAATGCGGCGGTTCCAGGCTGAGGGCTTGACGAAGATCCTGCTCAGCTTGCTCGGCGGATTGTTCGGGAAGGCCAAACATCAGATCAATATTGAAACTATCCAGTCCGGCATCATGCGCCGCCTCGATCGTTCGTAGTGCGGCGCGATGATCGTGAATACGCCCCAGCCGCTTGAGACTGTCATCGCTAAAGCTCTGTACGCCGATGGAGACACGATTGATGCCAATGCCGCGGTATTCGCTCAGGCGGGTGGCCATATCCGTGCCCGGATTGACTTCCAGGGTGACCTCCCGACAGAACCGAAGATCCAGCAAGGCGCGCAGGCCGGAAAACAACCGATCCAGCGCTTCAGGCGAGAACAGGCTGGGGGTGCCCCCCCCCAGAAAGATGGTTTCGATGGAGCGCCCCCAGATCAGGGGCAACTCACGCTCCACATCGCGCAGCAGGGCATCGATGTAGTCACCCTCGGGCAAGGTGCCACCTTTGAGACCATGCGAGTTGAAATCGCAATAAGGGCATTTCTCCACACACCAGGGTAGGTGGACATACAGGGCCAATGGCGGATTTTCGGTGAATTGCAGCAGTTGCATCAGAGTGAGGTTTGTCCAAGTTGGGTGAGTAGTCGCGTCATGGCGCGCGCGCGATGGCTGATACTGTTTTTCAGCTCGGAAGGCATCTGGGCGGCAGTCTGGTTGTGTTCTACAGAGAAGAAAAATGGGTCATATCCGAAACCGAAGGTTCCGCGAGGCTCGTTAAGCATCTGTCCTGGCCAATCCGCCTCGGCCATCAGTGGCGACGCATCGTCTGGATGGCGTACCAGGGCTAGAGCACAGATATAACACGCGGAACGGCTCGATTCGGGGGTATCGGCAAGCGCCCGTTGCAATTTATGGTTATTCTCGGCGTCGGTCGCTGATTCACCCGCATAGCGGGCGGAATAAATGCCCGGGGCGCCGCCGAGCGCATCGACGGACAGACCGGAATCGTCCGCCAGTGCGGGTAGGCCGGTCAGGGCAGCCGCTGCGCGCGCCTTGATGAGCGCATTGGCCTGAAAAGTGTCGCCGTCTTCTTCGGGCGGTGTGCCCTGCCAGTCGGAAAGGGGCAGAAAATTCAGGTTGGCGAGCGCTGGGAATGCCGTGGACATGGCAGCGCGTAGCGCCTCGAATTCTCGGAGCTTACCCAGATTATGGGTGGCAATCACAATGGAAGTCATTATCAGTCTCAGCGGGGATGGGCGGTTCGGGCGAAGCGGACCCTATGCGCGATATTCCGTCGATTCGCTTCGGGTTTATCTGCACTGGAGTATAGCGAAATCCCGCGGCGTGTTCGGGGTTGGTTGGGTGAAAACGCCGACCTTCTGCGTGGCGTGGGCGAGCTAGGCGCAAAGATGCATTCATCTCTTGCCTTTATGGCGCGTTTGCGATAACTTGCGCAACCTATTTTGATTCGAATTCGATAGACTGAGGCTGTTATGAAAATCCTTTCTTCCCTGAAGTCCGCCAAGACTCGGCATAAAGACTGTCAGATCGTGCGTCGACGTGGCAAGGTTTATGTGATCAACAAAACCAACCCGCGTTTCAAGGCACGTCAACGCTAATGCGGCGACCATCCCGTCCGGATTGTGCATGACCCGCCCTTTGGCGGGTTTTTTTTCCGGCGAACTTGGGGCCATATGCTTGAAAAAAATCTGTCGTGCCCGCAACAATAACGGGAAAATTTCGGGAACCGCATGACTTTTCTGAGGTGAACTTCCGTTGAAATTCGAAGATTATTACGCAACGCTCGGCGTAGAGCGTTCAGCATCCCAGGCGGAGATTAAGCGCGCCTACCGGAAAGCTGCACAAAAACATCACCCTGATCGCAGCAAGGAGCCGGGCGCCGAGGCGAAATTCAAGGAAATCAACGAGGCCTATGATGTCCTTGGTGATGCCGAGAAGCGCTCGCGTTACGATGCTCTGGGCGCGAATTACCATGCCGGGGATGAGTTCCGGCCGCCACCGGGCTTCGATCCGAGCCAGTTTGGCGGGCAGTACGGCGGCGCGGGTTTCTCCGATTTCTTCAGTAGCGTTTTCGGTGCGCGTGGTTTCGAGCAACAGGGCGGCGCCGGTTATTCCCGGCGCGCACGTGCGGCTCGGGGTGCGGATTACGAAATGCCGCTGAGTCTCACCATTCAGGAAATGATCGAGGGGGGGAGCAAGTCCGTGGTGATCGATCACCCCGAAACTGGCCGTAAGACCCTCAAGGTCAACGTGCCCAAGGACAGCACTCCCGGTAAGCGCGTACGCCTGACGGGACAAGGTGGTTCAGGGACACAGGGCGGTACGCCGGGCGATCTGTATCTGGTGACTCAACTGGCGGATAACCGTGGATTCATGCTCGATGGTACGGATGTGCTGTACGACCTGCCAATTACCCCTTGGGAAGCGGCGTTGGGTGAAAAGGTGACTGTGCCGACTCCGGCGGGTGGCCGGATCGAATTAGCCATTCCCGCGGGCTCCCAGTCCGGGAAACGGCTTCGACTGCGCCAGCGCGGTGTGGCGGGCGGTGACTTTATTGTCACGCTGCTCATCCACACCCCTCCGGCCAAGACCGACGAGGCGCGCGCACTGTATCAGGAGATGAAGGTATCGATGCCGTTTGATCCGCGACAGACGACTTGACCGACGAGCCCCCCTGACTTGCCCGATGCCCCCGTTGTGGGGCATTTTTTTGCCCGGTCGCGCTTTCGCCCCATGGTTTGGGAGCGGGATCAGCGCCCCTATTGAATGCCTTGTGTATGCTGATAGATCGACAGGGCATCCAGATCGAGCGGTGGGGCCTCCAGCGTGATCCATTCGTACAAATCATGCATCGACGGTTGGTCGTCGTTGGTCGCGCAGGAGGCGTCGGTAGGTCCCGTACTGCAACCGCTACAGCCGGAATCACAGCTTGCGGCGTTTTCAAGGGCGATGCGCCGTACCTTGCCTCGGGTTTGCCAGAACGACAACACGGCACTAACCGCACCGGGTGGGGCATCGAATCGATTGACGAAATCGGAAAACGGGGCGATCCCGCGTTGCAGGAGGTAGGCCTTGAGGCTGCTTGGCGTCAGGGCGTGTCGTGTCGATGTCATGGTGATTCTCCCCCTTCCCTGCAAGTGGTTACGGTCATGCCCCGGACCATTCGATACCCCACATCAGGCCCGCCTTAGGGCTGTAACGCGGCAGTCGCGCGTCGTTGCCCCTGGCGTCGTAGTGCCCAGATGGTCGCAAACAGTGTGGCGGAAACGCCCAATAGCCAGAGCAGTGCGCCGGTTGGGTGCTGAGCAAAGTTGGCGAACTGATAGAACAATACCGCCAAACTGTACGCCAAACCGATCCCCCAAAAAATGGCAAATGCCGTCCACATTCCGCTGCGGGTTTCCCGGTAGATTGCTGCCATGGTATTGACGCAGGGAATGTAGAGCAAAATGAAGATCAGATAGGCGATGGCTGCTGATTCAGTAAACAGTCCACCCATGCGGGCGAGTGTTTGGGTGTCCAGTCCTTGTTGCTCGGCGGCCTGTTGCAGGTTGCTGGTCTGAGCGACCTTGACGCTGCCGAGTCCCAGGGGATCAAAAAATCCATGCGCAAAGGCGGCGGCATTAGCCGGGATTGTGGCGACGGCTTTTCCTAGCCCCGCCCATAGATCGAATGTGTCGTGCTTGGGCGCATTGGCAGCGGTTTGGCCCGCTGCCTTGGCCGCATCGCCGGCATCCATCCGGGTATAAACCCCATTCAGGGTGCCCATGACAATTTCCTTCACGACCACGCCGGAGAGAAGGCCGACGGCCGCGGGCCAGTTTTCGTTCGTAATGCCCATGGGGTGAAAGATCGGGGTGATGGTCTTGCCGATCGATCCGAGAATGGAGCCGCCGACGTCTCCCTCGGCCAGGGGTTTGCCTGTGATGCTGTAACTCGATAGCAGGGTGACGATTACCGAGGCGATAATAATCACCTTGCCGACCCGCAAAATGAATACGGACAGTCGTTCCCAGGTCGTGAGCAGCAGGCCGCGCAGGGTTGGGATATGGTATGTCGGTAGCTCCATTACGAAAGGGGTTGCTTCGCCACGCAGGGCCGTGCGCTTGAGCAGCAGCGCGGTGAGAATGGCCAGCACGATGCCGAGTAAATACAGACCAAATACCACCTGCCCGCCATTCGCGCGGAAAAATACCGTGACAAAGGCCATGTAAATCACGAGGCGTGCACTGCAGGACATGAAGGGCTGCATTAGGGCTGAGACCAGTCGTTCGCGTGGATCTTCCAGTGTGCGTGTCGCCATCACGGCAGGCACATTACAGCCGAAGCCGACAATCATGGGGACGAAGGCCTTGCCCGGTAGGCCGATCTTGCGCATGAAGCGATCCATCACGAAGGCAGCGCGGGCCATGTAGCCGGAATCTTCGAGCAGCGACAGGAAGAGAAATGTCATCCCGATTGGCGCGATGAAGGTGGAGACAAGTTGGATGGCGCCGCCGACTGAGGTGGCCAGGAAGGCGACGACCCAGTCTGGGGCGTGCAGCAGATGCAACACATGGCCGACACCCGCTACAAAAATGGTGTGTGCGGTTTGTTCGAAGAAATCGAGGAAGATGCTCCCGCCGTTGAAGCTCATGACAAACAGTAGATACATGGCTCCGAGGAAAATCGGGATGCCCAAAAAACGATTGAGGACGATGGCATCAATCCGGTCGGTAAGCGAGCGGCGCAGCTGTCTGAGGCGCGTCACACTGTGGTGGGTCACACCGTGGATGAAGGTATAGCGGGCATCGGCGATAAAAACATCCGCTTCTTCGTCCATATGGGCACGGATCTGTTCCTGCGCCTGTTCCACGACTTGCCGCACGGCATCACCCACGGTGGCCAATGTCAGCGGGTCGCTTTCCAGCAGCTTGACGCCGAGCCAGCGGGGCTCGACGCCCTGTTCTTTGGCCAGCGGCTCGATCAAGGGCTTTAGGGTACGCAGTGCCTCTTCGATCAGTGGGGCGTATTCGATCTTGATGCCTGGTTCTTCGGCGTGACTGGCCCGCTCGACGAGGCGCTGCTTCAGCGTGTCGAGCCCTTTTTTCTTGCTGGCCGTGATTGGCACGACTGGGCAGCCCAGGCGTCGTTCCAGCTCGGCACAGTCGACCTCGATCCCTGCTTCTGCGGCGAGGTCGAGCATGTTGACGGCCAGCACCAGCGGCAGGCGCATTTCCATCAGTTGGGTGGTGAGGTAGAGATTCCGTTCGAGGTTGCTGGCATCCACGATATTGAGGATGACATCGGCCTCGCCAGACAGGGCATACTCGCGGGCGATCGCTTCATCGAGCGAGGCGCTGGAGGCGGCATCCAGCGAATAAGTGCCCGGAAGATCCACGATTTCGATGGATTCCGCGCCGATGTCGAGCTGGCCCGTTTTGCGATCGACGGTGACGCCGGGCCAGTTGCCCACCTTCTGCCGCAACCCGGTCAGGGCGTTGAACAGGGTGGTTTTGCCGCAATTCGGGTTACCGATCAAACCGACGGTATACGTTGCCATGACTTCTTATCCATTGCTTGTGATTGTCTGCCGTCGATACGGTAACGTTATTGTACCGGGGCACCGGACGGTGGTTTGATAGATCGCTAGGGCTGAATGACGATCGGCCGCCGCCTGTTACGCTACGGGCGCGCGGCCGATGCGTAGCTGATGGGCTTCATCTTTGCGTAGGGTGAGGGCTGAGTCCCGTACCTTCAACTGAATCGGGTCCCCCAGCGGCGCAAGCCGCGTCACGGTAAAGTGGGTGCCCGGAACAAGGCCCATAGCCATCAGACGCCGGCGGTAGTCTAGATCTCCGCCTTTGACGAAGCCCAGTACGATGCCTTCGTCGCCGGGCCGAAGCATCATCAGGCTGACCGCTTCAGTCATGACCGACCCGCTACCGCAACGGGGGTGACCAGAAGGCGGTGCACCAAGGCGACGCCAATGGCAATCCGGGTTTCTCCAACGCGGACGACGACGGTGCTGCCTTCGTGTTGAATGATTTCCAGCTCGCTGCCGATCCGGATGCCCATGGCGGCCAGCCTTTTTTCCAGTGCGGCGGCGTCGCCACGGATACCGGTTACACGCACGTGGGCGCCGCGTGTGGCTAGTCCCAGAACGTAGTCCGGCGCGGGATGGGCCCGTCCGGCATGAGCCTGCCTGATCGAATTCACAGAAGCCAACTCCGCAGGAAAAATTGTAGGTTGTTGCATGGATGGCCCCCTGCACGCGCAATGCACATTATTACTAACGGCTAATACTCTAGCATGGGAAGCTAAATGAGAACAAGAGTCATTTAGTCTTCGTTTGCCGGGTATTATCGGGGGCATTCGCGCATGTCAGAAATGACAAATACCGGTGTCAGGACTGAGGCGATATCGGCTTTCTGGCGGCGCCATGAGTGACATGAGCGGGGCCGGCGTGTCCGGGGCCTTCGGTCAGCAGGGCCTTCCCTTCCATCAGCAACTGCCATTGCAGACCGTGAAAATCTGATTCCAGCTCGTCAATGGTCAGCAGCATCTCGGGCGCTTTGGGACCGCCACTCTGATAATTGAGTTGCAGGGGGTGGAACAGTTCAATGATCAGCCAGCCACCCTCGATCAGGGCTTTCTGCATCTTGCTATGCAGCTTCACGCGATCCTCGGGCATGAAGTGCAGGTAGACCGAGACCACGGCATCAAAGTGATTCACCGACCAGTCCCAGACATGCAGATCGGCGCAATGCACGTCGAGCGGCACCCCGGCACGTGCGGCCAGCTCCTCCGCCTTGGCGCAGGCGACGGATGAAAAATCCACCGTCGTGACATTGAATCCCTGCTTGGCCAGCCACACGCCATTGCGCCCTTCGCCATCGCCCACCACAAGTATCCGGGCGCCGGGCTGAAGGCGGAAAATCTGCGAGCGTAAAAAATCATTTGGCTGCTCGCCGTAGAAATAATCGTTTCGTTGGTATTTCTGATTCCAAAAATCGGACATAGCGTGTTTTCCTAAATCAGTGGGAAAAATGATGGACTCGATGTCACGGCTGTCCCTGTGCCCGGTCAAGACTCGCCCGACAGCCGTTCGCCTCCAACATTCTAGTGTATGCAGACCCAAGTCGTTTGGCCCTGCGTGCCCCGCGCAGGCGCGCAGGACGTTTTAATTGTGGCGATCGCCCGTCTGTAAACATCACGGGGGCTATTTACGCTATGGTGGGCGATACACCCGGATCTAAGTCCATCCCGTGGACGATGGCCGGTGCTGAGCAGGGATGATAGGTGATCAAAATGCAGCGTTATCAAGTTCTTCACCGTACGTACTACAATTTTGCCGACGCGGTTCGGCTCAATCCCCATGCATTGCGCCTGCGACCCCGCGAGAGTCATGATCTGCACATCGAGTCTTCTCGGTTAGACATTACTCCGACCGCTACCCTGCGCTGGCAGCGGGATGCTGAAGATAACTCGTTGGCGATTGCCACCTTCGATACACCGACGCGTCAGTTGTTGATCGAAAGCACGGTCGTCATTCAGCAGTTCAATGAAGCACCGCTGGATTTTCTGGTTGCAGACTATGCAACCTATTACCCGTTTACCGATACGCCGGAGGATCTGGTCGTGCTGGGGCCGTACCGGAGTCTTGGCACCTTGCCGGTTCCAGATGAACTTGTCGCCTGGGTGCGGAAAGTTTGGCAACCCGGCGAGCGGATCCAGACCTATGCTCTGTTACAGCGGTTTTGCACCCATATTCCGCAAACGTTGGTTTACCGGAGCCGAGAGGCACCCGGCGTTCAGTCCGCAGTGGAAACGTTGGCGCTGGGGACGGGGTCCTGCCGCGATTTTGCGAATCTCTTTATGGCCGCGGCCCGATCTTTGGGGCTGGCTGCCCGTTTTGTCAGTGGTTACCTGCATGTAGTGCCCACCCAGTCTGATTTTGGGGCAACACACGCATGGGCCGAGGTTTTTCTGCCGGGCGCTGGTTGGAAGGGATTCGATCCGACCTTGGGTGAGATAGCCGGCACCAAGCATATTCCGGTTGCCGTGGCCCGGTTGCCAGAATCTGTACCGCCCGTTGCCGGATCCTATGTCGGGTTACCTGGTGCAGGCATGGATGTGGGCGTTTGGGTCACCGACTTACCCTGATCGGGTCGAAGGAGGCACTCCAGCATTTTTGACATATCTGCGCGCTGGTTTGCAGCATGTTGATTTTTCTAAGACCGGTGTATCCTGCGCGGGGAAAGCCATTGATATTTTGCTCCGGCTTTTTTAGGGGCGCTCTGAATTCAGGGCGTGTGTCGTCAAGAATACCGCATGCCGTGACTCTTTTGGGTTACCGAAAATCAGCCAGATTTGGTGAAACACTCCATGTCCCAAGCCCATGTCAAGATCACTCCAGCGGAACAGCCCGATACTCGGCTGATCCATGGGTTGGTTTGGGCGAAAAATCTGGCGTTACTCATTTCTGCGCCCATAGCATTCGTGACTTTCCTTGCCTGGGTGATCCCCGTACTGGCGATCGAGTTGCCCGACGGATGGTCGTTGATGAAGGCCAATACGGCACTTGTCACCTTGTTGAGCGCTCTGAGTCTTGTCCTGTTGAGCCCCGGCAAAGAACGTCGCCGCCTCTCGGGGCGAGTCCTGGCCTTGCTTGTGTTCGTGATAGCGGCCACCGCGCTGCTCGCGCATGGTACGGGACACTCTTATTCCTTAGAAACCTGGCTGGCCGCCGACCCGCTGTCCGAACATCCCGGAAGGATGTCGGCGCAGACGGCCACGTTTTTTCTGTTGTTGGCCAGCGCGCTGGTTCTGGACATGCCGCAGGGCCCCAAGTGGTGCAGTCGGATCCTCGATGGCGTGACTTTGCTACTGCTCGTGATCGTTTTGGTCATTATGGCCGGATACCTGTTCGGGGCACTCAATCTCGTCGGGCAATCCCTGCAGGTCCGTACGGCACCACAAACGCTGATCGGCATGACGTTGCTGGCATTCTCGCTGTTTGTTCACCGAACGCAGGCAGGATGTTTTGCAGTGTTCGTCGGGCGTGGGCTGGGCAGCCGTATTGCCCGCACGGCGCTTCCGTTGGCGGTGTTGCTTCCTTTTCTGGTGATTGGCGGTGGCGCCTATTCGACGTTGTCCGGATGGATGTCGATCCCGTTTGCCGCGGCACTCGTCATTTCGATGACGTCGCTCCTGCTCTTCGTGTTTGTCGTTTTGATGGCACGGCGTATCAATGAACTCGAACGGGAGCTTCGGGAGCTCTCTCTGACCGACGAATTGACCAAGGTCTACAACCGTAGAGGCTTTTACCTGTTTGGTGAACATGCGCTCTATGAAGGTCAGACGGCAGAAATGCCCCTGACTATCCTGTATTTCGATCTGGACGGCTTGAAAAGTGTCAATGACACACTGGGCCATGATGCCGGCTCACAACTCGTCCAGGATTTCGCGTATCTCCTGCTGATCACCTTTCGCCGGAGTGATGTGGTCGCCCGGGTGGGGGGCGATGAATTTGCCGTCGTGGCGCGCGAGCCGGAACCCGAGATCCTACTGGCCCTGAAGCGATTGAATGCAGCCATCGTCGTGGAAAACGAGAAGCCGGGGCGGCGCTACCGGATCAGTTACAGCATGGGATCGGTGACGAGCCAGGTGTCTGGCGAAGAGACGTTCGACGAACTGGTCGCGCGTGCAGATGCCCTGATGTACGAGCGCAAGCGGATTCGCAAGGCATCCGAGGCGCTCGAGGTTATTGTGTCGGACGAAATTTCATCATCCATGCCCTGATGCGTGTCAGAGTCGCAGAACGTTGATGTTATCCGGAATGGCGGAGGATCAGGCGGCGTTGGCCGCATCCTTCATGACCGTGGCGATCACGGTGTAGGCTTCGGTCCAAGCTGTTTTCACCGCCGGGGTGAAGGCGGGTCCAAGACCGGCTTCCAGCGTCCAGAGCAGCGCGGCGCCAACCGTGTCGTAATGTTTGTCCTGAACGCCATACCCCTTATGGCGTCGGCCCATGTCCTGCAGAATCGGCACCATGGGATCAAGCCGATCGAGCGAATTGACGACGGTATTGATCGACATCATCAATTTCTTGCCTTGCTCCTCCATGTCGTTTTTGAACATCGGCTTGACCGATGGGTCCAGCTCGAACAACTCGCCGTAAAACAGCTCGGCTGCTTTTTCCTTGATGGGGACGACTTGGGCCCAGGTGCTGCGAACTAGATCTTTTTGTTCAGGAGTCATATTTTTTTCCTCGTGGGTGATCAGTCAGCGGGATAGCTGCTTCATGTACCCCGATGGTAATACCACGGGGATATTGGATATTTGCAGGAACCGGGCCAACTTAAAAAAGAGCATGTGATATGAATGTTTTTGCGGCTTTTGGCTGTCGAGGTGCAGCGAAAACGGACGCGCGCTGGGTGGGTTTGCATCAAAATGTTCCATTTGTTCCGCTTCCTTGCACAGGCTTGGTGCCAGCGAGGTGGGGGCATAGGGCCGCAGTGTGGGGCGGGAAAATACGGCGTTTCCGTCGAGGGTGTAGGATGTCGGGTGAGTGCTGTGTGCGTCAGTGGGATGATTTTTCGGAAAATCGGGCTGTACGGACTGCAATATCCGGCGCCTAATGGCACGCGGGGTTGCCCGCGGACCGCGAAGTCGGACGGATAACGTGCCGCTTGATGCCGCCTTGTGGCGTTGTTCGGATAATCGTCATGCGCTTGTCATGGCTTTTATCTATGGTTAGTGACAGTGTTTAATCTTTGCTGAAACTGCATAATGAATTTATGACGCAATTTGCGTCATCCGGGCCCCAGGGAATGGGGCGGAAAGTGAATGATTCACCCAAGCATAGTGAGGCCGGAAGTGTTCGTCAGTTTGGTTACCGAAACATTTGATCCCGATATCAACGGTGTGGCAATGACGCTGGCCCAGTTGCACGCGTCCTTGTTGGCCTCGGGGCATCATGTGCAGGTAATTTGTCCGCGGGCTGACGAGCCCCGGGATCTGCCGGACTGTCTTGAGGTTCCGGGTGTGGCGCTGCCCTTCTATAAGGCCGTTCGATTCGGTTTTCCAATGCGGGGCCGACTGCTGCGTAACTGGCGGGCGCAGCGACCGGACCTGGTGCATATCGCCACGGAAGGACCATTGGGGTTGGCGGCCCTCCAAGCGGCGCGTCGGCTGGGTATCCCGGTCACCTCATCTCTGCACACGAATTTTCATACCTATATGGCGCACTATCGGCTGGGTTGGCTGACGCGCCCGGTTATGGCCTACCTGCGTTGGTTTCATAACCGCACGGCACTGACTTTCATCCCGACGGATCAGCAAGCCAGCGTGCTTGCGGCAATGCAATTCGAGCGGTTGGTGGTTCTGGGGCGCGGCGTGGATACGAAGTTGTTCACACCGACCCGCCGAGATGAAGGCCTGCGACAGGAGTGGCGGCGCAATGTGGCGCAGGTGTCGGATAACGACGCTTTGGTCGCTTTGCACGTTGGTCGGCTCGCGGCCGAGAAAAACCTGGATCTACTGGTGACCTCGCTGGAAGCCATGCGGGCGACGCGACCGGATCTACTGGCTGTGGTCGTAGGTGATGGCCCAGAACGCGCACGACTGGAGCGGGCGCTGCCTTGGGTGAGATTTGTCGGAATGAAGCGCGGCGAAGTGCTCGCCCGCCATTATGCGAGTGCGGATCTATTTGTTTTTCCCAGCAAAAGCGAAACTTTTGGTAATGTGGTCCTGGAGGCGATGGCCAGTGGGCTGTCGTGCATCAGTTTCAACTATGCGGCGGGCAGTCGCCTGATTCAGGATGGCATCAGTGGCTATCTCGTGGATTGGGACGACGATGAGGGCTTTGTGCGGACGTCGGTAGACGCGACCATCAAGCGACAGGCCGAGATGGGCGAACAGGCCCGCAAAACGGCTGCTGAATTTGATTGGGGATTGATCACCCGGTCATTTGAGCATCACCTGTTGACGGTGCTGGAATCGAACGGGTCACCGGTTCTGATTCCGGAGGCGCAGGTTGAGCCGCAACACTCTGGTAAGACGGGAGGCTAACATGTCCATGTTTATCCGATCCTTGCGGGTGACCTCGATCCTGCATCGCTATCTGCACTGGGAGCAGGTGGTGATGTACCGGCTCAATCACGTCAATGCTATTCGGGGTCTGCGCCGACTGTTTGCCATCAGCAGCAGATTGGGCGATGGGATAGCATGGTATGCCTTGGCGGCACTGATCGCCGTGTTCGGCGGGCATGATGCCTGGCTGGCGATGGCAGTCATGTTGATATCAGCCGGACTGGGGTTGGCAATTTATGCATCAATCAAGCATCTGACCGCGCGCCCGCGCCCTCAGATGGCACATGATGGCTTGGTCTTGAGCGTGGCGCCGCTGGATAAATACAGCTTCCCCTCGGGACATACGCTGCATGCCGCGAACTTCGCCATTCAGATCATTGTTTTTGCCCCCCATCTGGCCTGGTTGGTCATTCCGTTCGCATTATCCGTGGCCTTGTCGCGCATGGTGTTGGGATTGCACTACCTCTCGGATGTGCTCGTAGGTGCCCTGATCGGCGGCATGTTGGCGGGCTTGAGTCTTTGGGCCCTGTCTGGGCTGACGTGATTCGGCCTTGGGCTAATAGTGATCGGATATCGCAACACCGGATCGTTTCGTCATGCTGCGTAAACACGGATTGGTTGATTGTGCCGTACGGTATGAATCTATCGAGAGACATTTCGGGACGCTTAAATGGTCCTGATTGGCGGAACGAATACATGCCAGCCTCCCTGTTCGTCTCCGGTAGAGCTTGTCTTTAGGGTTCAATTTGGGCGCATTTCAGCGTGGTAACGCTGCATGGACTGGAAAATTTGATTGATGTAAATCCCTTCGTTTGGCTGCGTTCCGTGCGCCTACCGAACGTTATTCTCTTGTTGCTGGTGGTCGTGAGCGGCCTATTCGCGGCGCGCCTGACCTGGCTATGGGGTTCACCGTCGGAGTTCGCTGTGGGCGTGTCCCTGCATCCGTCCTCGGTCGTCCCACCCGTGGTTGCGCGGTCATCCGGGGCTCAAATCACCCAATTGACTCAATGGGCATTGTTTGGTCAGGCCGCCCCCAGCGAACAGCCCATTGATACGGTGCAGTCTTCGAGCTTGGGGGTGCGGCTGCAAGGGATTATGAGCGGCTCGACGCCACCCTTGGTCATGTTGGATATCGGCAACTCGGTGAAACTGCTTCAGATCGGGGGTGTTGTTTCTCCGGGCGTGACGGTGCATACGATTGAGGCCGACCGGGTGATCCTGTCCAATCAGGGGCGTCTGGAGGCCATTCGTTTCCCGCCCCCGACGTCGCTGAATACGGGGCCCGTCCCGACGATGAACGCCGTATCGCCGCCCGAGGAGGCATCTGCATCCGATCGGAGCATGACGACTTCGTCGGGCCAGCGCCCAACCGCACAATCCCTGATGAAGAATCCGCAATCCCTGATGCAGTATGTGCGTCTCGCTCCCGTGGATCGCGGGGGCAAGCTGGTGGGCTTGGCCTTGCATCCAATGCCGGGACAGACGACATTACTGACGCAACTGGGGCTGGTGGACGGCGATATCCTGACCGAGGCGGATGGTCAGCCGGTAGCCAATGGTGATGTGCTGCCGCACCTGTTGGCTTTGCTCCGTGCGGGGCAACCCATACCGGTAACCATTGAGCGGAATGGCCGCCCGATGCAAATGACGATCAACTTGGACGCTCTTCGATGATTCAGTGTTTCTCTGCCCCGCGCGGGTTGGTATTTGGCTTGGCCTTAGTTCTGGGGGCTGCTCAGGGGCTTGCCTTGGCTGCGGAAGCGCCACCGCCCCCGCCGGGTATTCATGCGGGGGACCAAGGGCTGGTCACCCTGAATTTTCGGGATATGGACATCAATGCCCTGATTGAGGCGGTTTCCAAAGTCACCGGGAAAAACTTCATTGTCGACCCCCGGGTGAAAGCGCGTGTGACGGTCATCTCGGCGCATCCAATGAGTCCAGAAAAACTATATAACGTCTTTCTGTCGATTCTTCAGGTGAACGGATTTGCTGCCGTGACGGTGGGGAGCATCATCAAGATCGTGCCGGAAATCAACGCCCGTTCCGATGCGCAACCCGTGAATCCGACATCGGGTACCGGCAGCGACGAGATGGTCACTGCGGTCGTGCATTTGCGCTATGTCCCTGCCGCACCCCTGCTGACCGTATTGCGTCAGATCATGCCGCAGCAGGCAGCGCTGTCGGTGTACCCGGACTCCAATTCATTGGTGATTACCGACCGGGCGGGCAATATCGACCGACTGAAAAAGATCCTGGCTCAGGTTGATCAACCGGCTGTCGGTGATGTGGAGGTTATCCGCCTTAAGCGGGCTTCGGCCGATTCAGTCGTGGCGACGCTGAAATCATTGTTCGGTGCTAGTGGTTCCGCGGCATCAGCGGGGGCTGGCGGAGCAGCAGCAGGCGCAAATACAGCGAATTACTCCTCGGTTCCTGCCTTTGCGGCGGATGACCGTACCAATAGTGTCTTGCTGAGTGGCAATGCCGTGGCGCGTGCCAAGATGCGGGCGATTATCCTCAATTTGGATACCCCGGAAGCCGAGTTCGGCAACACCCGCGTGTTCCGTTTGAAATATGCCAATGCCGAGGATCTGGCCAAGGTGCTCAAGGGGTTCACCAGCCAGACCACGATGACGGGTGCAGGCAAGGGCGGCGGCGCGACCAATGTTGGCGGTGCTCTGGATGGTCGCGTGGATGTAACGGCCGACAAGTCACTGAACGCACTGGTGGTAACGGCCGCACCCGACCGCATGCAGGCGCTGGAGTCGGTGATTCACCAGCTGGACGTGCGTCGGCAGCAGGTTCTGGTGGAGGCAATCATTGCCGAAGTGTCCAATGGTCTGACCAAGAAGATCGGTACGCAGTTTCTCGTCGGCGGCAGTAACGGCACGGTGCCGATCGGGATTTCAACCTTTAATGGGCTGCTCTCAAGCGTCGCGGGTTCGGCGGCGCAGGCGGGAACGGCCGGTGCTTCCAGCGCCTTGGCCTTGGGGCTGGCCTCCAGTCTCGGCGATGGCGGCAATGTCGGCGTGGGGCGCTTCGGTCAGGGCGGCACGGACTTTGCGCTGCTGGTCTCGGCATTGTCGGGCGATGCGGGCAACAATATCCTGTCCACCCCCAGTCTGCTGACGTTGGACAATCAGGAAGCCAGTATCGTGGTTGGTCAGAATATTCCGATCGTGACGGGTTCCTACGCGCAGACGGGCTCGTCCAGCTCGCCCACTAACCCATTCCAGACGATTACGCGCGAGGATATTGGGGTCAAGCTGAAGGTCACCCCGACTATCAGCCCGGATGGTACGGTTCGTCTGAAGATCGAGCAGGAGGTCTCCAGCCTGGATACCACAGCACAATCCTCCGCCGGTTTGATTACCAACAAGCGGAATGTCACGACTACGGTCCAGGTCGATGATGGCGATGTCGTGGTATTGGGCGGCCTGATTGATGATTCGTCGAATTCGAACCAGCAGAGCGTGCCGGGCCTGGGCGATATTCCCGTGATCGGTAATCTGTTCCGCTATCGCACGGCGAGTACGACCAAGCGCAATCTGATGATATTCATCCGGCCGTTGATCATCAATGCGAACGGAAAACTTGCCAAGTTCAGTCAGGAGCAATACAACCGGATCCGCCAGAGCCAGCGGGACACTTTCGACCCCCGCTCGCTGATTGATCCCAAGGATTGGGCGGTGTTGCCGCCTGAGCACTCCTTCCAGCGGAATATGCCGATTCCCCTGCCGCAGAATATCCAGCAGCTGATGGAGCAGGATCGGGCGCGGGAAGCAACGGCGCGTGGCGGTCCACGTATGGCGGCCCATACCCTGAGTGCCAAATGAGGGACGCAAACAGATGAGCGTCTTGTCGGTCAAACCCCCGTTGCCCTACGGATATGCGCGCCGTTTCGGCGTGTTGGTCGAGCCCGTGTCGTCCGAAGCGAGTGGGGGAACCCCGGGTTCAGATTGGATTGCTCGTCATTGCAAGCTTCTGCCCGTGTCGGTGCTGGCGGAGCTGGGTCGAAAATTCCCGGGGGGGGTGACTTTCGACTGGCTGGATGCGGATGAATTTGAGCGGCGCCTGGCGCGCGCCTATGAAGGCGGTTCCAGCATGGCGCAGGACATGGTCGATGACCTGGGCGAAGGCAGCCTAGATGATCTGGCGCATACGTTGAACACCCCAATCGACCTGCTGGAAGCCGATAACGAAGCCCCGATCATTCGGCTGATCAACGCCTTGCTCAGCGAAGCGGTGCGCGAGGGGGCTTCGGATATCCATATCGAAAGCTTTGAGGCACGAATGGTTGTGCGATTTCGGGTCGATGGCATGCTGCGGGAGATCATTGAGCCGCCTCGGGCCGTCGCCAATGTGATTGTTTCTCGGATTAAGGTGATGGCAAGTCTTGATATTGCCGAGAAGCGCATCCCGCAGGATGGACGTATTTCGTTACGGTTGGCTGGCCGACCAGTGGATGTGCGGGTGTCGACCCTGCCCTCGGGCAATGGCGAGCGGATCGTGTTGCGCTTGCTGGACAAGCAGGCCGGGAGACTCACCCTGGATCACCTCGGGCTGACCGCCGAGTTACAAGCCCGGCTCCATGCCTTGATTCATCGCCCGCATGGAATTCTGCTGGTCACAGGGCCAACCGGTTCTGGTAAGACTACGACTCTGTATGCGGCACTATCCGAGATCAATACCCGCGAGCGCAATATCCTGACGGTGGAAGATCCGATCGAATATTACCTCGACGGGATCGGTCAGACTCAGGTCAACCCCAAGGTCGATATGACTTTTTCCCGGGGTTTGCGCGCGATCCTGCGTCAGGATCCGGATGTGGTGATGGTCGGCGAAATTCGGGACGTTGAAACGGCCGAGATTGCCGTACAGGCCAGTCTGACCGGTCATCTGGTTCTGTCGACCCTGCATACCAATTCTGCTGTCGGTGCGATTACCCGTCTGCGAGACATGGGGGTCGAGCCCTTTCTGTTGTCTTCCAGTCTGATCGGTGTATTGGCGCAGCGGCTCGTGCGTCGGTTGGATCCCGTGGCTCGCGAGGCCTATGTGCCCGACGCCGCCGAATGCGCCTTGCTGGGATTGGATCCGGTCAATCCGCCCTCACTGTATCGCGTCAGTGAGGGCGCACGTCAGGCTGGGCGTGGCTACCTTGGCCGGACCGGGATCTACGAATTGATTCCCATTGATGCCGCAACGCGCCGCCTGATCCATGACGGTGCGGCCGAACAGCTGATTGAGGCCCAGGTGCGTCGGCACAGTCCGTCGATCCTGGCGTATGGTGCGGATTTGGTGCGTGCGGGGGTGACAACCACCGAAGAATTGCTGCGCGTTACGGCGGAAGGGTAAGCATCGCGTGGCCGCCTTCGAATACAGCGCGCTGGATATTCAGGGAAAAACCCGCAAGGGTGTGATCGAGAGTGACAGCGCGCGCGGCGCGCGTAGCCTGCTGCGCGAGCAGGGACTATCGCCACTGACCATTGCCTCCGTCACCAACGATGCGCTTCCAGCCAAGGGTGCATCAGGGTTTTTCGTTCGCTGGCAAGGGTTGAGTCCGGCAGAGCTGGCCTTATTTACCCGACAGGTTTCCACCCTGATTGCCGCCGGATTGCCGATTGACTCTGCCCTGGGCGGGATGGTCCGTCAGACAGAGAATCCCCGGATGCGGCGCATCATCACCACGGTGCGATCCCGCGTGGTCGAAGGGCAGAGTTTCGCTCAGGGTTTGTCGGCATTTCCGCGGGCCTTTTCGGACCTCTATCGCGCGACCGTGGCGGCAGGTGAGGAGTCCGGCCACCTCGAGGCGGTGCTCGAACGGCTGGCTGACTATACCGAGGCGCGCCAAGCTACGACACAGAAGGTCCAGATGGCGCTGTTCTATCCGGCCTTACTGACGCTGATGGCGGTGGCGGGCGTGGTGGGGCTCGTCACCTATGTGGTGCCGCAGGTGGTCCAGGTGTTCGTACAGATGAAGCAGACCCTGCCGCCGCTCACCCTCGGGCTCATGGCGACCAGCGCCTTCATCCGCGGGCAATGGCTATGGATTATCCTGGCAATGATCGCCGCGGGTATCACTTTTGCCTGGGCGCTGAAGCAGCCGCGCTTTGCTTTGTGGTGGGCGGCCATTCTGTTGAAGCTGCCCGTCATCGGCCCGTTGATCCGGGGCTTCAATGCGGCGCGTTTCGCGCGTACGCTCAGCATCCTGAGCGCCGCTGGCGTGCCGATGCTTAAGGCGTTGGCGATTAGCGGTGAGGTGGTGGCTTCCGAACCCATGCGGCGCGCGATTGCCGCCGCCACGGATCGCGTTCGTGAAGGGGCGCCTTTAGCCCGTTCGTTGGAACAGTCGCGCCGGTTCCCGCCCATGATGGTGCAGCTGATTGCTGCCGGGGAGCAAAGTGGTGCCTTGGGCAATATGCTGGAGCGCGCCGCCGCCCAGCAGGAACGTGAGCTGGATACATTGATCAATGCCTTGCTCGGGCTGTTCGAGCCGATCCTGATCCTGGTCATGGGCGCGGTAGTACTAATGATTGTGCTGGCGATCCTGATTCCGATTTTCGACCTCAACCAAATGGTTCACTGAGATGACACACACCCTGAAGAATTTTTCGACCCGTATTCGTTCCAGCCGCGGTTTTACCCTGATTGAGGTGATGGTCGTCGTCGTCATCCTGGCGATTCTGGCGACCATCATCGTGCCCAAAATCATGGATCGACCGGATGATGCGCGAATCGCCAAAGCCAAACAGGATGTGCGGGCGATCGAATCCGCCCTGCAGCTCTACAAGCTGGACAATCTGACCTATCCGACGACGGATCAGGGGCTCGAAGCGTTGGTGAAGCCGCCGGCGAACGCCAAGAGCTGGCGACAGGGTGGCTATCTGGATCGCTTGCCGATCGACCCCTGGAATCATCCCTATCTGTATCTGAGCCCCGGCCAGCATGGCGCCTTCGATCTCTATAGTCTCGGGGCCGATGGCCAGCCCGGTGGGACTGGCGCCAATGCCGATATCGGCAACTGGCAGGAAGATGGCGGTGCTGCCGCACAGCATCCCTGACATCGGGTCGTGGCGGGTCGCCCCACGCAGACAGGTCGGTTTTACCCTGATCGAGTTGATCGTGGTGATCGTAATCGTGGGAATTCTGGCGGGATTCGCCGTGATGAGTATCAACCGCACCGAGCGAGATGGGGTCGGGGTGTGTCAGGCGGATGCGCAAATCTGGCTGGAGCAACAGGCCGTGCTCGCGACTCAGCGAGGTGCCACGGTGTATATCGGCCTCCACGCTGGCGCCCTGACCAGCTTTGGCCTGACGTCGCCCGTCCCATCTGTTGTGACGCCCGCTGGTGTGTCGGGCGCAGCTGGGTCATTGCCGGATCAAATGACCACCCGCGCTCCATTGAACGTTGATCATATCGGCGTGCTGAATTGGGCCGCGGGCTGTCAGGTCACGACGCAGCCAGATGCGGGGCTTGCCGCGCGTCTGGGGGTGGACGATCCGCGTGCAACGGCGCTCTTGGCGGTCACGGCGCAGGGGGCTTGGAGTGCCCCGAATGGGTTGCCGGTACTCGATTTGCGGGGGGTGCACGGGCAAACCCGATCTTTGGATTTGGCACCCCCAAGTGGCACGGGGTCGCCATGACGATGCAGCGCTCGCGGGTTGGGCAGGTCGGTTTTACCTTGCTGGAAGTATTGATTGCCTTGGTGATCTTGGCGATTGCCCTAGGTGCGGTGATCAAGGTGAGCGGACAGAGTGGGGAGATCCTGCAGCGGTTGCGTGCCGATACGGCAGCGACGGTCATTGCCGAGGATTTGTGCGCGCGCCTGCGATTGGCCGCCGACGTGCCGCCGCTCGGAACACAAAATAGTGAGATCCGGATTGCGGGGAAAACCTGGCAGGTCACTCAAACGGTCTCGGCCGGGATGATTCCCGGTGTGCTCCGGGTACAGTACCGGGTCGCAACGCCCGCCCCGTACGCAGGCCAGTCGAGCATGGTGATCTATCTGTATGCGCCCGGAACGCCCCCGCCCGGCGGTACCTCATGAAACGGCAATCGGGTTTTACCCTGCTCGAGCTGCTGGTCGCGATCGCGATTTTCGCGCTTGTTGCCGTCATGGCCTATGGGGGATTGAATACCGTGATTCGGCAGAGTGGAATCGTGCAGGACGCGACCGAAAAACTCGGTGTGCGGCAGCATGGTTTGTTGCAATTGCAGCAGGATTTGACCCTGGCGGTCGATCGGCCGGTACGTGATGCTTTGGGCGGGCAAGTCCCCGCCTTTCTGGGTGGCGGGGTGGATCTGTTGAGTCTCACCCGGCTGGGCGTGGCAAATCCCTGGGGAGAGCCCAGAGCGCAACTGGCACGGGTATTCTGGCGCTTGACCGGCAACCAATTGGAACGTGCCGAGCTCATGCCGGTGGATGGGACGGTAAGTGACAGCGCACATCCGCTGGTCTGGCATCCCTTGTTGAACGGCGTCGAGCATCTGCGGATGGTTTTTTACAATGCGCAGAACCAGGCCTTTGAGACATGGCCGCCGCCGAACCAGCCAGATGCAGGCTTGCCCAAGGCTACTGAGGTGGACTTCACGTTGTCCCATATGCCGCCCTTACGTTTGACGATCGCACAGGTGGCCAGCTGGCCCGTTTCGCCATCTGCATCTCCGGCCCCAGGAGGGGCGACGCCACCCACGGGGCCAGTGCCGGCTGTGGTGCCGGTGGCGCCGATCAGCAGTGCGGTAGGGAGTGGCGGGTGATGATGAAGCGATCATCCGTAGGGCCGGCACATAGGCAGCAGGGCGTGGCACTGATCGTCGCCCTGCTGGTGCTGGCCATTGCGACCGGATTGGCGGCCACAATGATCGTGCGTAATCAGAATTCGATAGGGGCCACCTCGGCACTCGTCAACGGTGCGCGGGCTGGTGAATTGGCCACGAGTGCCTTGGTTCTGGCGCAGGCGTTGCTCGATCAGGATGATCGCAATATCGATGGACCGGCGGATGCTTGGGCGCAGCCACTATTGGGGATACCCGTCGATCAGGCGACCATGAGCCTGCGGGTGGTTGATCTGCAGGGGCGGTTCAATTTGAACAATCTGATCACGGCTGATGACAAGGTGAATCTGGTGGCCAAGCAGCGGTTTCAGAAATTGCTGTCCGTGTTGCGCATTCAAACCGACATCAGCAATGCCGTAATCGACTGGATCGACCGGAATCCGAATATCGAGCCCTTGGGGGCTGCGGATGCCGCAAATCAGGGTACGTCCACTTATCTACCCGCAGGCCGGCCGATGTTGAGCGTGACGGAATTACGAGCGGTACGGGGCGTGACGGATTCGATTTACCGTCAGTTGGCGCCCTATGTGGCGGCGCTGCCCGTGGGGACGCCGATCAACCTTAACAGTGCCTCATCCACGGTACTCGCGGCGCTGGGTGCCAACGTTGCCGTGCTGCCCGGGCGTGGTCTTCCGGGCGAGAATACAGTGGGTGACAATGCGCCTGGCCAGGTACCGCCAAAGAATATCGGGTCCGTGGCAGACTATCTGGCGCAACCGATGTTTGCGGGGCAAACAGTGCCCACTGATGGCTTGGCGGTGAACAGCCAGTACTTTTTATGTGCGGTGACGGTGCATCTGGATGCGGTGACCCGTCAACGCTACGCGATCATTGTGCGCCCGATGTCGGGTCCTTCACGAATCATAGCCCTGAGTTCCGAAGCATGTCTGACCGGATTTTACTGTTTATAACTGATCTCGATGGCCAAGCCTTGGCTTGGTACTCACCTGGCCGGGAATCGAGCCAGCCAGAGCGGGGCGGCTGGTCCGAATTCGGGCAATTCCTTGCTGAGCGGCGATCATCAACCTCGTCGCAGACTCAGGAAGTGGTTGTAATTCTGTCCGAGCATGGCATCAGTCGTCTTCTGGTGCCCATACCGAGCGCCAAGCGGCACCAGGCCGCGCAGGCCCTGCCTTTTGCGCTGGAGGATTTGTCTGCGGATGACCCGGCGCAGCTGTTCACCGTGCTGGCCGATCAACCGATGTCACCGGGCCATTGGCCGGTGCTGCTGGTTGATGCCGGCCGACGTGCGCAGGTGCTGGAACACCTTCAGGCGGTGGGTGTGACGCCGCAATTGATGGTGGCTGCGGCTGACCTGCTGCCGCCGCCCGATGAGGGTACCTTTGCCGTTTGGCGTGAGCCATTCACCGATCAGGCCGTGATTTTGACCGGCGCCCATCAGGGCTTCGTGCTGTCCTCCGCTATCGGGCCTCAGCTGCTGGACCGAGTGAGCCAGACATTGACCCGGTTGGCGAGCCGACCGGCAAAGGTCCAGTTTTACCTTCCGGCTGAGCAATGGGCTGATTTCGGTCACGTACCGCCGTCCGATTGGCCGACCGATGTGTCATTGGAGCCTGTGTCCGAACTCGGCATGAATGATTGGGTGACACTGTGGCAGGCCGGATTGGCGCGCAACCAGCCCTTATCCATGGTGACTGCACCCCGTCATGCGCAATCCCAGCTTCTGCGCCGTCGATGGGGACAGGTGGCGATGATGGCAGCAGCCTTGCTGGTGCTCGTCATGATCTGGCAAGGCGGGCGTGCCTGGCAGATGGCTCAGCAGGCAGACGCGCTCCAGGCCCAGGTTATCCGTGATTTTCATGCGGCTTTGCCGCAGACCAACCGTCTGGTTAATGCGCGCGTCCAATTGCAGCAGGCCCTCGATCAACTCGGGGCCGGTGCGCCGCAGGACCAATTCCTATCGGCACTGTCCGCATTTGCTGGGGTGTTCCACCCGCTGCGCCAGCAGGATTCGAGTTTGGCTATTCAATCCCTGCGGTTTGCTGCTCAGCAGTTGACCATCGAATTGACGGGACGCCAATATGCCGCGTTGCAAACTGTATTCGATCGGCTCAAAAAGAACCCCAGTGTGACCGTCAGCCAGATCGACTCGGGTGTAGATGATGGCAAGGCGCATATGCGCTTACGCATCGAAAACCCGGCGAGCTCGTCGCGGTCATCGTCATGATGGGGTGGCCGGATATGGCAGCGGGCCAAGTGCTTTCAATCAATTCCCCCGCAACCAGGAAGGGTGTATGAACGGATCAATGGCCGAGTTGAATGCATGGATTGGCGGATTTTGGCAGCAACGCACGGAGCAGGAACGCCGGACGCTGAAGATTGCTGCGGTGGCGCTGTTTCTGCTGCTGGGCTATCAGCTGGTCTGGATGCCCCTCCAGCATGCGGTGCAGCGGGAGGAGGCCCGGCTTGTCGATGCCCGTGAGCTGGCACAGTTCGCCGCGCAGGCGCGACTTACCCTGAGCCGATCAACACCCTCGGCCGTACAGAAGACCCCAACCGGATCTTCACAGATGCCGCCGATGTTGTGGGTTGAACAGGCCGCTCAGGCCATGGGTATTCAGAATGAACTCGTCCAGCGGCAGCCAGAAGGCGATGACCGCGTCCAGCTCAAATTTGCCGCCGTATCCTTCGATACCCTGCTGCTGTGGCTGGCGCGTGCCCACGAGGTCGGTTTGCAGGTGATTCGGGCCGATGTGACGCCGCAGGCGGGTAATCCGGCTCACCCGGAAGGCCGGGTCGATGCGACCCTGTTGCTGGGGCGGGCGAGCGGCTCATGACATTGGGCATGGGGCGTATGGGGGGCGATGTCACAAAGGGAGCCGCAGGGATTCGCGGCATATGGGTTCTCTTGGCGGTTTTTGTTCTGAGCTGGCTGGGAGCATTGGTGTTTACCGCCCCATTGAGTCTGATTCGGTTGCCCGCCGATGCCCTGCCTGAAGGGATGACACTGAGTTCGCGTTCCGGCACGCTTTGGCTGGGGGAATGGCAGCTGAGCCTCCCGCAAGGCGCATCGGTGCACCTGACGACACGCTTCCTGCCAGGTGCCTTGCTGCATGGTCGGTTCAGCTGGCAGGTGACGGCTCAGGGGGCGGGGTTGCAGGCCGATGCCGTGGTGACGCCGGGGCAGGCCAAGGTCTTGATAGATCGGTTCCAGGGGCAATTGGCGGCGGATAGCCCGCTCATGCAGGCAGCCACGCCCTGGCCTTTAGGCGGGGTGCTAAATGGTACCGGCGCAGCGGTTTTACAGCAGACCGCACAGGGCTTGTTGCCCATGACGGCCACGATCTCGCTTCAATGGCACGCCGCACACCTGACCACGACCGAAGCCTTGTCGCTGGGGGATCTCGCCCTGTCGGCCAAGGTGGATCATGGCCAACTCACTGGAACCCTGACCTCCCTGCCCTCGGTATCTGCACCGCTCAGAGGGGATTTGAGCCTGAGCGGCGGTCTGATGTCCGGGCCGCGCTTGCGGGTTCACGGGTTCCTTGAGGCAACCAGCTTTGCCAGCCCGGCTTTGCGGCAGCAGCTTGGACTGCTGGGGCATCCGGCACCGGATGGGCGGACGCCCATCGACGGATACCTGCCCGGCCACTAGTCGCCTGCATACGGGCGGGCACCCGGCCTCAAGCCTGCTGTGGTTCTTTCGGCGCGCGCAGATCGGGCAGCAGCAGTGCGATCGCCCCGATCAACGGCAGGAATCCACAGACGAAAATCAGGGTGTCGATACCGTAGTGGTCGGCAAACTGACCGAGCAGCGCCGCCCCGATCCCGGCCGTGCCGAAAGCAAAGCCGAAGAACAGCCCGGACACAGCCCCGACGCGTTCGGGGAACAGTTCCTGCGCGTAGACCACCATGGCGGGAAAGGCCGAGGCCAGCACGAAGCCGATCACCAGTAGCAGGCCGGACTGGGCGGCCAGACCGACATGGGGCAGCAGCAGCGTGAATGGGGCCACGCCGAGAATCGATAACCAGATCACCCGTTGACGGCCGATCTTGTCGCCTATCGGTCCGCCCAGCAGCGTCCCCGCCGCCACGGCAAAGAGCAGGAGGAACAGGTGTAGCTGGGCATCCTGAACCGGCAGGCTGAAGCGGTGCATGAGGTAGAACGTCAGGTAGTTGTTCATGCTGGCCAGATACAGGAATTTAGAAAACATGAGAATCAGCAGTACGGCCAGTACCCACAAGCGCAGATTGCGGGACAGGTTGGGCGGCGGCAGAATACGCTTGGGTTTAGGTTTTCTATGTTGATTCGCCGACCATTTGCCGACCTGAAACAGTACGACCATGGCGATCAAGGCGGCTATCGTGAACCAGGCGATACTGGATTGACCGTGAGGAATCACGATTAGGGCCGCCAGTAACGGGCCAGCCGCATTACCTGCGTTGCCTCCGACCTGAAAGATCGACTGTGCCAGACCCGGCCGGGCACCGGACGCCATCCGCGCGACCCGCGACGATTCGGGGTGGAAAATCGACGATCCGATCCCCACCAGCGCCGCGCCACCCAGCAGAAAGCTATAGCTCGGCGCAAAGGCCAGCATGAACAGACCGCTGAAAGTAAACCCCATGCCCATGACCAGCGAATAGGGCATGGGGCGACGATCGATGGCGCTTCCGATCAGCGGTTGCAGGATAGCGGCCGTCAGCTGGAAGCAGAGCGTGATTAAGCCGATCTGGGCAAAGCTCAAGGCAAAGTTGGTCTTGAACAGGGGGTAGATCGAGATCATCAACGATTGCATCAGATCGTTGAGGAAGTGCGATACGCTGATCGCACCGAGCACCCGATATTGGGTCGGGATGGCGGGTACGGGGGCCACGGCGGGACTGACGGTCGGCGTTGACATGGTGTCTCTCGATCAGGTGGGGGAATCCTGCGCTCCACTACGTGGAGAGGCATCGATTCAAAGACCATATTGTAGATTGCCTACCTATCTTTTGCAGTAACCTTGGCGTATCGGATACATCGACGAATTGAACCGGCGCAAGGGAACCGCCTCCCTGTCGATTCACTCAAACTACGCCCCCCATTGTGAGGTTTCGTAATGAATGCTCAAGAACAGACCTTGTTGACCGCCTTGCTGCACAATCTGGATCAGACTGCCGACCAACTGGCCCCGCAGGCCAAGGATGCAGACGCCGAGCGACTGATTCGTCAGGCTCTGTCTGAACACCCGGATATCGGGTATCTGCTGGTACAGCGTCATTTGCTGCTCGAACAGGCGCTCCAGAGCGCCCAGGCGCGCATCAAGACGCTGGAGCAGACCGTGCCCGCAGCGGGATCGACGGGCAGTGGTGGTTTTCTGGGGAGCGCGCCCGCAGCGGCGGGGGCGGCGAATGTGTATGGTCAATCGATGGGTGGCCCCTCAACCGGTCGTTGGGAAGAAACGCGCCCAGCCGCCGCGCCGGCAGCGCCCGTCGGCGCCCCGACCAGTCCACCACCCAGTCCACCACCCAGTCCGGCTCAAGGGGGCAGTTCCTTCTTGGGTGCCGCTGCCGCCACGGCAACAGGTGTGCTGGGCGGCGCGCTGTTGTTTCAGGGGATCGAGCATTTGATGGGCGGAAACGGTTGGGGCGGAAATGCAGCGCCTACGGATGTCACCAATATCACCGAGAACTTTTATGGTTCGAACCCGGCCAGTGACCCCATGGCGGCGGGCAGTTCGGGTTGGTCGAATACGCCGCCCGATGGGGGTTCGTCCAGTGGTCTGGATACGGGTTTCGATGATCCGTCATCGAATCCGATCAACCCCCAGACTGCCGGCCAGGATGACTGGTCGGGCCAGACTGCGTCGGACGATTCCGGTGATTCTGGCGGGCTGTTCGATGGCCTGTTCGGCGACGGCGGCGACGATAGTTGGGTGTAGCGCGCCGAAGTTCCGTCAGCTGTCGATCTGTACGTCGGGGTGGTCGGCGAGATAGAGACGGGTGTGATCGATCGCGATTTTGAGGAACATTAGGATCGGTACGGCAAGAAAAATCCCGGCAACGCCCCATAACCAGCCCCAGAACAGCACCGAGATAAAGATCAGGATCGGATTGATGATTAACATCCTGCCCGCAAAGATAGGTTGGACGAACTGGCCTTCGATGATGTTCAGCAGGAGCAGCAGAACTGGCGGCAGGAGTACGGCGCCCAGATTGTTGAATGTCAGCAGGGACACCGCAAGCACGATGGCCATATTGATCGCTGGCCCGATGTACGGAATATAGTTCAGCAAGGCTGCCGAAATGCCCCAGATTACGGGATTGGGCATTCCCGTCAGCCACATCGTCACCGCGACCGCGACACCCAGACCAATATTTATGACTGTGATCAACAGCAGATAGTGACTCACCTTCTGCCGGGCATCCCGTGCGATTAGGACAAAAATTTCCTGATAGCCTGTGTTGCGCCAAAGGTGCAAAGCGCTATCAGTCAGAGTGTGGCCAAAGGCCAGCAATAGATAAATCAACACCACGGTGGAGATCAGGCTCACCAGAAAGGACTGGGTGTTGTTAAATAATCGTTGCAATACACTTGGTTGCTTGACAGTGACCTCTTTCGCCTTCGAGGGCGATGCGCCATCGGAGGAAGACATGGCATCCAACTTTGCCGTGGTTTGCTGGACGTTTTCGATGGAGTGTCTGACCACAATCAGTTTCTTCTCCACGTGCTTCAACTCGGTCGGCAGGCGCTCCATCCAGACGCCGATGGGGTCCGACAGGTAGTTGAACAGCGCGCCGGTGCTCCCCATGAAAATCACGAGAATCAACGCGCTGCTGATAGTGCGCGGAATGTGGCGTGTGTGGAGGTACTTGACAGGCGGGTTCAGGATGAACGCGGCGAATACAGCAAAAAAAATCGGCATAAAGATCGATTGAGCGACATACAGGATGCCGCCGATCACGGCGATAAAAACCCCCCAAATCGGGATTTTGAGTGCGTCCATGCCGCTGCTGTTCATGATTCTGTATCCCTCTGGAAAAAATGAATTTGGTACATGCGTTTGCCTGCGCCGGTTCTGAGAACCTTTCGTGTACCCCGCCGCACGTCGACCCCGTCGATTATAGGCCCATTAGTCGGGTTTGCCTGTCGTCGAGGGACGCGGTGAGGGATCCAGAGCGACAGGCACGAGTCATGTCCATCCCGGTTCACCATTTCGCCAGGCGATCTATTAGTAATTCATATTATTGACAGAATGGATGAGCCCAATAAAAACATTTGGTTGAGTGTTGTTTCCTCCTGTATCAGAGTGATTTTGGTTGGTTTTACTGGCCTGAAATTATTACTAACAGAGGAATGAGCAATGAACCAAAGATCAGCATTAAGGCGCGTCCCGGGTCCCGTGATGGCGACTGCGTTTGGCGTCCTGCTGGCCGCAACGGCGCATGCCGGCGTATTGCCGGGCCCCCTGGTATCGGCGCAGTGGCTGCACGATCACGCCAAGAATGTCCAGATCGTCGACATCCGCGACGATCTCAACACCCTGAGCGACGAGCCCACCTACAAGATGATCAATGGGCAAAAAGTGCTGCAGTATAGTGGCGGACATGTTCCGGATGCCTTGTCGGTCAATTTCTGGGCCCTGCGCGAAAACAGGAAAATCGATGGGAAAACTTTGAAATTCCAATTTCCAACCGCCGCGGAATTCCAGCTGGCGATGCAAACCTCGCAGTTGGAAAACGGCAAGCCCATCGTCCTAGTACCGACCGGCGATGATGCCATCTCCCTGCAGGAAGCCGCGCTCCTCGCGTTCGAATTGCAGGCATTCGGTGTTCCGGCCGAGCAGGTGTCGATTCTCAACGGGGGCACACATGCCTGGCTGGCGGCTGGTTATCCCGTGGTGGTGGATGCCATCGTGTCCATGACCTCCAGTCACTGGAAAGCGAAACCCGTCCGGCATGACATGCTGGCTACGACCATACAGGTAGAGGCCGCACAGAAAAGCCACGAACCGATACTTGATACCCGCCCCCTGCCGCAGTTTGTCGGGATTGAGCGCAGTCCGGTCGTGTCGCATATGGGGTATCTCAAGGGCGCGCGCGCGCTGCCGACAGAGGCACTGTACTTCCAGGCCAAGGACGGTTCCTGGCGGTACATGGGGGCAAAACACTATGCGTCCGCGATTCATGCGCTTCATCTGGGCAAGGTGACGCCGTCCATCGTGTATTGCAACACGGGGCAGTATGCGGCTGGCGCATGGTTCATCCTCAGTCGCATCATGGGGCTGAAGGGGGTTCGGGAGTATGCCGGATCGCTGTATACCTGGGAGCAGAAGGGTTTGCCGATCGTCGATTTGTAAGATGGTCCCTGCGCTACAGCGCGTCATTGATCGCCCGGATCGCCTTGTATCCGGGCGTGTCGTTTTTGGGCATGCCCCAACTCGATCATCCGCTCCGGCTTTGTTATCGTGCTGCCTTTGACCCATCAAAAGGGGGGGCTATGGCGGCTTTTGCGTTGAATGACACCGATTGGCAGGTAATTCGGGACCGGATGCGGGGCATCGCCCGTCAACACATGCTGACGGGCGCCTCGTCGGTTGAAACCAAGGCGGATGGCAGTTGGGTCACGGCGGTCGATCACGCCGTGCAGGCTGCTGTGCAATCCTGGTTGGCAACGCGGTTCCCGTCGGTGGGGTTTCTGGGCGAGGAAATGACCGATGCAGAACAATCGGTCGCCTGGAATGCCTGTCTATCGGGTGAACAAGCCCTGTGGGTGGTCGACCCGCTGGACGGCACCAGTAATTTCCGGGCGGGGTTCCCCGTATTTTCGTTGACCCTGGCGCTCTTGAATCGGGGTCGGGTCGAGGCCGGGCTGGTTTATGATCCCGTTCGCGACGAGATGTTCCATGCCCGGCGCGGGGCCGGCGCCTTTCTGAACGATATCCGGCTTGACGTGCGTCCGCTGCCCGAAATTCCGCTAGCCCGCTGCCTGGCCACAGTGGATTTCAAACGACTGCCGAAAGCGCTGGCCTGCCGGCTGGCCAGCGAGGCGCCCTTCGGCTCGCAGCGTTCGATCGGTTCGGTGGCACTGGATTGGTGCTGGCTGGCGGCTGGGCGGATTCAGGTATATGTCCACGGCAAGCAGAAACCCTGGGACTATGCGGCGGGGCAGCTGATCGCCCTGGAAGCCGGCGCCGAGTCTGCCCAACTCAACGGCCCTCGGGATGCGCCAGATGCGGTGTTGGCTCTGGCGCCGCGTTCGGCGGTGGCAGCGGTCAGCCCAACCCTGATGGATGCCTGGATGAGCGCCCTGTCCTAGGGCGTCTCTGCTTAACGCGCTTGCGTCGGCTTATCGGTACTGCGGCACGCGGTCATTGAAAAAAATCAGTGGCAGCCAGCGGACAAGTTCTGTGCGAATTTCTTCAAATCCGGCTTCGGCTTCATGGGCGCCAGGTGTGTGATAACACAACCGATCCAGTGCGTTCAGTGCCGTCATGAATCGGGGGTTGGGCGCCACGCCAATCATTTGTCCCACAGTGGACTGGCCGGTTATCTGCCTCAGTTCACGAAGGAGGGTGTGGGGGTCAGGGCATAGTGCCAGCCGAGTTTGCGCCTGCCGGTGTCGGCGACGAACCGTTAATCGCCGCACGAAGTCGCGGAGTCCATAGGCGCCCACATAGATCACACCCAGAATCACCAGGATGCGCCACCACCAGTGGCGGGCGAGCTCGACGAGTTGCGCGCCCACCGGTGGCGTCCAGTGAATGATCTGGGCGGGCAAAACCGAATAGTTCAGCTTCAGACCTGGATCGGTGGCGCGACTGTCGATATAGGGTAGGCGCAGTTCGGGTAGCCGGGCCTCAACCGAATCCTGCCCCGAAGGGGCGGGCAGTAAGGGAATCCGTATGCTGAAGGTCTCGGCGAGTGGATCGTCGCTCGGGATCGGCGTATCGGTGGCCAGTCGGATCTCAGGGGCGCCTAGCTTGAGGCTCGGCGGGCTGATCAGTTGTTCGCCCAGAATTTTGAGTAGGGCTTGTTCGGTCAGTCCTTCTCCGGTCACCTTCAGGTGCCAGTCGACTGGTTGGCCCGATGTCAGTTCGGGCAAGGGGGCAGCCTTTATCGACAGATCGGGTGCTACGGGCAGATATTCCGGCCAGAAGCTCGGCAGGGGGCGAATAGTCAGATTGCGCGCTACGGGTATGAAGGCATAGCGGGTCTGGCTGCCGCCGACGGTGCGGAAGGTCATCTCGGCAAACGACAGAACGACAGGGCCGGGCTGTAGGGGGGTTACGGCAAAGCGGTATACATAGCGGTTAACCAGCCGTCCATCCAGAGTAACCAACTTTTGGTCGATACTGATCCGCCGGGTCACGAAGGCATCGCCATGGGGGCGGTGCAGGGTGTGATCGGTCAGTGACCGCGTCTTGTCGAGGATGGTCAGGGTGACTAGGAAGGGTGCCCGGAGTAGAAGC
>JAGXHU010000009.1 GCA_024636015.1 Halothiobacillus sp. | reverse complement strand
GTGTGCTTCGGTTTTTGTTTCGGATCGATGTGCGGGATCGGGGCAATGTCCGCTGGGGCGGGCGACAGCTCATCGTGGCCAACCACGAGGCCTATCTCGATGGTCTGATGATCGGCGTGTTCTTGCCAGTTGACCCCGTTTTTGTGGTGCACACCGGCATCATGCGCAACCGCTGGTTCCGCTGGGGATTGAAGTTGGTGGATACCATCGCGGTCGATCCGATGCACCCGATTGGGATGAAAACCGTTCTAAAGACCTTGTCGCAGGGCCGACCGGTGGTGATTTTCCCCGAAGGGCGAATCAGCGATACGGGCGGATTGATGAAGGTGTACGACGGGCCAGCCATGCTGGCGGCACGCAGCCAGTCGGAAATCATCCCGGTGCGTCTGGACGGTCTGAAGCGGAGTTACTTTAGCCGGATGTCTGCGGTTCAGCCCAAAGCCCTGTTCCCTCGGGTGACCCTGACGATACTTCCGGTCACCCGGATCGAGCTTTCCCAGGCGCCGACGGCGCGAGAGCGGCGCTCTGATGCCGGTCAAGCCATGCGATTAATCATGCAGCAGATGCTTTTTGCCTCGCGGCCGCAGCAAACGATATGGCAGGCGTATTTGGCAACCACCCGGACATTTGGCCGAAACCGGGACGTGCTTGAAGACGTTAAGGCACCGGAGTATCGCTATGGTCAGATTCAATCCATGGCCCTTGTGTTGGGGCGCGTCGTGGCCCGGGCGAGTCGGGAAGGCGAAGCCATCGGTCTGTTACTGCCGAATTTGGCCGTGACGGTGGCCTTGTTTCTGGGGCTTAATGCGGTACGGCGAACTCCCGCCATGTTGAATTACAGCGCGGGGCCGGTCGGCATTGCTTCGGCCTGTCATACGGCGCAGGTGCGCACCGTGATTTCCTCGCGGGTCTTTCTGGAACAGGCCCGGTTGACGGGGCTGCTGACCGAGATGCCCCAGGTTCAGGTGATCTACATCGAGGATCTTCGCGTACACATCAGTTGGCGAGATCGGCTCTGGTTGCTGGGCTTTGCACGTTGGTTTCCGGCACGCGCTGTGCCCGATGTCGCCAGTGCCGAAGATCCGGCGGCGATTTTATTTACCTCCGGTTCCGAGGGGCGGCCGAAGGGCGTGGTGTTGTCGCATCGTGCCCTGATGGCGAACGTGGCGCAGGTGCAGTCGGTATTTGATCTCACGCCAGCGGATAAGGTATTGAACGTCTTGCCGATTTTTCATGCGTTTGGTTTGACGGGCGGGCTGCTTCTTCCTCTGCTGACGGGCGCGCGGATCTTCCTGCACGTGTCTCCGCTGCATTACAAGCTGGTTCCGGAGATCGCCTATGATCGCAACTGCACCTTGCTGTTCGGCACCAGTACCTTTTTGGCCAATTATGGGAAATTCGCGCATCCCTACGATTTTCACAAATTGCGTTATGTGATCTCTGGCGCCGAGAAGCTGAACGATGCTGTACGCACCTTGTGGTTTGAAAAATTCGGCCTGCGGATTTTCGAAGGCTACGGTGTGACCGAAACGGGGCCGGTGTTGGCCGTCAACACACCCATGGCTTATCGCGCGGGCACGGTAGGCCAGTTGCTACCTGGTATCGAGGCCCGTTTGCAGCCCGTGCCGGGCATCGGCCAGGGCGGGGTGCTTTGCGTGCGTGCGCCGAATCTGATGTCGGGTTATCTCCGCTATGAAGCCCCTGGTGTGATCGAGCCGCCGCTGGTCGAAGGTCTGGGGGCAGGGTGGTACAGTACCGGCGATATCGTGTCGATTGATGCGCAGCGCTTTGTCACCATCCTGGGGCGCCTGAAACGTTTTGCCAAAATTGCCGGCGAAATGGTGTCGCTGGAGACAGTCGAAGCTATTGCCCGGTCAGCCGCGCCGTATGCGGAACATGCCGCGACCAATGTCCCGGATGCGCAGCGGGGAGAGCAGATCGTGCTACTGACGACTGACCCGGCTCTGACTCGGGCGCAACTGACTGAGACCTGTCGCCGTCTCGGCCAGCCGGAACTCGCCATTCCGCGGCGAATCCTTATGGTAGAAACCATTCCGCTGCTCGGCACGGGCAAGTCGGATTATGTTCAGATCAAGCAGCTTGCGGAGACGGCAGCATGAGTTCCTTACCTTCAACACCTGCTCAGGGATTGCTGTCGCGAGGCATGGCGGCTTTGCTGGGCGCGCAGTTTCTGTCGGCAATGGCTGACAACCTGCTGTTCGTGGCGGCCATTGCGCTGCTGAAGCAGACGTCGGGCGGGGACTCGCTCCTCCTGCCGTTGCTTCAGGTCGCTTTTGTGCTGGCCTTCATTTTTCTGGCGCCCTATGTTGGTCCCTTTGCCGATGCCTTTTCCAAGGGGCGGGTCATGTTTCACGCCAACCTGGTAAAGCTGGCGGGGGCGGCTCTGATCCTTGTTGGTGTTAATCCTTTGCTGGGGTATGCCGTTGCCGGGGTGGGGGCGGCGATCTACTCGCCGGCCAAATACGGCATCCTGACGCAGCTGGTCACCCAAAATCATCTGGTCAAAGCCAATAGTCTGTTGGAAGGTTCCACCATTGCAGCGATTTTGCTGGGCGTACTCGCCGGTGGGTGGCTGACGGACCAATCTGTCCTTCTGGCGGTTGAGGTTGCAGCGGGGTTCTATCTCCTGGCGGCTGCAGCCAACCTGGGTATACCGACCTTGCCGGTGATTCGCGCCGTTTCGCTGGGCGAAATCCGTCACCTGCCGCAGATATTCGTCGGCAATGTGGCGGTTCTGTGGCGCAATCACGATGCCCGTTTTTCCATCATGGGGACAAGCCTCTTCTGGGGAATGGGCGCATCGCTGCGTTTGTTAATGTTCGCCTGGGTGCCTGCGGCATTGAATATCCTGGATAATCAGGCGCCCGCAAACCTGATGGGCCTGGTCTCCATCGGAATTGTGCTGGGCGCGGGTCTGGCGGCATTTCTGGTGCGGGTGGCGCAGGTCAACCGGGCCTTGGTGGGTGGGGTGCTGCTTGGGCCGCTGGTCATCCTGCTGGCCCCGATGCACAGTTTCGAGATGGCCGCGATTGTTCTTGTCGGGGTAGGCATGGCTGGTGGATATTTCGTCGTGCCGCTCAATGCGCTCCTTCAGGAGCGGGGGCATGAAACCATCGGGTCCGGTCGGACGCTCGCGGTACAAAATCTGTTTGAGAATCTGGCTATGCTGGGTATGGCTGGCCTGTATTTCCTGGCCGTTGCTGCGGGGATGAATCCGGTTGCTATCGCTTATGGTTTTGGCGGGATTGTCACGGTGGGGATGGTGGCGCTCGTGTGGCGTCGAATTCGACATACGGCCCGCATTGCCGCACGGGATGTACACGCTGAAGAGAAGAGGGGGATCATGCCGGATTGATCGTGTCCGTGCAGGAAAACCATTGCCGTTTTATTTGCCCTGAGTATGTCGGAGCGGATCAATGCCGACTTCCCTTAGCATGCGCGCGGTTGCGATCATCGGCAGGCCCAGAATCGCGGAGGGATCCCGTGACTGCATGGACTCGATCAGGGTGGCGCCAAGCCCCTCGGATTTCATGCTGCCGGCTGAATTGAAGGGTACTTCGAGCTGGATGTATCGGCTAATTTCTTCAATGCTCAGAATGCGCATTTGCACCTCGACAATTTCGTGCCAGAGTTGGGGTGCGTGGTCGGGGGCAAAAACAGCCACTGCGACATGAAAGTTGATGCGTTGGCCAGACAGGGACTGCAATTGGGCTTTTGCGCCGTCCGCGTCGCCCGGTTTGCCGAAAATAAGGCCTTGGGATTCGACCAGTTGATCCGATCCGATGACGACCGCATCTGGATGACGCTTCGACACCCGCATCGCTTTCGCTTGGGCCAATCTCAGGCAGGCGGCCTGCGCCGTTTCGCCAGCCCGCAGAGTTTCATCGATCTCGGGTTTATCGATTTCGTAGGGAATGCGGAGCTGATCCAACAGAGTGCGACGGGTAACCGAGGAGGAGGCGAGGATCAGGTTCGGGTTCTTTTGCATATTCACTTTGCGCCGCGAGCAATAAATCGCTAATATTATACGATTCTGGCGTGGCATTTCGATGCGTTCTTGTAAGTTGGGTAAGCAGGCATGATTCTTAAAACCGCCGTAGATAATTCTGTCGTCGCGGTGAGCGTGCAATCTGCGGCCGGATTGCCCCGTTTGGGGGTTCGCGGTGCTTGCGATACCGAGCGGGAGTTCAGCGGGGCTGTGCGGGCTGCGGATTTGCGCCGAGTGTCGCCCATGGTGCCCCGCACGGCACCTGAAACGCTTCTGAACTTTGAGATACGTTTCTATCGGAACGCGGGACGTGATTTGTTGGCTGACATTGACGTCCGCACGGATGTCGAATTGGATTGTTCGCGATGTCTGCAACCCATGACGGTGGCTATCGTCGGTACGTCCACACTGCAGTTCGTATACAACGACGAACAGGCGCAGCATGTGATGGATGACTGCGAGCCGGTGCTGATCGATGAGGAGGGCATGGTGTCGTTGGCCAGCCTGCTGGAAGATGAGGTGTTGATGTCGATGCCTACCGTGGCGATGCATGATCATCAATGTCGGCCGGCATGGCAGGAAGCATCAGACGCTCCTGAACAAGTCGTCGAATCGGATCGTCCCAATCCGTTTGCGGCGCTCGCGCAGCAATGGCATCAGTCGGATGATCCGACCGATCCGTAAATATTTTCTTGTGGCCGGTGCTGGTTTGTTCCGCATTGTGTGTGCAATTTTTTGGTTTTAGCGTGCTCCTTGGAGCGTGTGTTTTTTGTTAGGAGTTTAGGAAATGGCTGTTCAGCAAAACAAAAAGAGTCGTGCAAAGCGTGATTCTCGTCGTACCCACGATGCCCTGGTTAAGCCGACGCTGTCGGTTGATGCGACCAGTGGTGAAACCCATCTCCGTCACCATGTGACTGCTGATGGTTTCTATCGAGGCCGGCGTGTGATTGCCGAAAAAATCACCTCAGAAGCCTGATCCCCGACCCCGGCGATGATGCGGAAATGAAGTAACCTTGCGTGCTCCGCGCGCAGGGTTTTTGTTTTGTCCGGCGAATCATTTCTGAGCCAGCTGAGCGCACGAAGCCCCGAGTTTTGTTTCGGTTGCACGGGTGGGCTTAGCAAAGCCTTGGGAAACGATTTGGTCAGGCACGGTATTTTGAGGCTTGGCATTGTCCATGAATGTACGAATTGCTATTGATGTAATGGGTGGCGACCATGGTCCGGAGGTTACGCTGGCTGCTGCCGCGCGCTTCCAGGCCGAACACCCCGGCGTCACGCTGTTTTTGGTGGGTGATGAAACGCTGATTCGTCAGCAGTTGGCTCAGCACGCGCTGACTGAAGGGGCTGAACTTACGATTGTTCATGCGCCGGAAGTGGTGTTAATGGATGAAGCTCCGGCGGTCGCATTGCGCAGCAAGAAGAAATCTTCGATGCGTCTGGCCATTGATCTGGTTAAGGATGGCGCCGCGCAAGCCGTCGTGAGCGCGGGAAACACTGGCGCCTTGATGGCAACTGCCAAGTTTGTGCTGAAAACGCTGCCCGGAATTGATCGGCCCGCCATTTGTACGGCGTTGCCCAGCATGACGGGTCATACCCATGTGCTCGATCTGGGCGCCAATGTCGAGTGCAATGCTGATCATTTGTTCCAGTTCGCCGTCATGGGCTCGGTTCTGGTTGAGGCCTACGATGATAATCCGGCGCCAAAGGTTGGTTTGTTGAACGTGGGCGCCGAGGCGATGAAGGGTAACGATACGGTTAAAGCGGCCGCAGCGCTTCTGGAAGATGGACCCGTTAATTACATCGGCTTTGTGGAAGGGGATGATATCTATCGAGGCACGGCGGATGTGGTGGTCTGTGACGGTTTTGTCGGGAATGTGGCGCTGAAAACCAGCGAAGGCCTGGCAAAGATGATCACGCAATTTTTGCGCGAGGAATTTAATCGTACCTTGTTGTCCAAGGCCGCAGCCCTCGGTGCGATGCCCGTTTTGAAGCGACTAAAGAACCGCCTGGATCCCGGTCGATACAATGGCGCGAGCCTGTTGGGTCTGCAAGGGATTGTCATCAAGAGTCATGGTGGTGCGGATGTGGCCGCTTTTGTCAGTGCATTGGGCGTGGCGCTGAAGGAAATCGAGAAAGACGTGCCCCGCCGTATCGATCAGCGGCTTGGCCAATTGCTGAATGAAAAGGAAACGGCATGATTCACGCACGTATCACGGGTACAGGCAGTTATCTACCTGAACGGATTCTGACCAATGAAGATCTGGAGAAAATGGTTGAGACTTCAGATACCTGGATTCGCGAACGTACCGGTATTGAGCAGCGACATATCGCCGACAAGGGGCAGCTGACCTCTGATCTTGCGGAACCGGCGGCAAGACGCGCACTGGAAGCTGCTGGGAAAACTCCGGCTGATGTCGATTTGCTGATTGTGGCGACCACGACTCCCGATCGCGTCTTCCCCTCGACCGCTTGCCTATTGCAACAAAAACTGGGGATTCACGGCTCGCCAGCCTTTGATATTCAGGCTGTGTGTACGGGTTTTGTCTATGCCTTGAGTGTGGCTGAGAAGTTCATCAAGACCGGCTCGGCACGCTGTGCGCTGGTCATTGGTGCGGAAACCCTGTCACGGATTGTGAACTGGCAAGACCGGGGTACCTGCGTTCTATTTGCCGATGGTGCGGGTGCCGTGGTGCTGGAAGCGAGCGACGAACCGGGAATCATCAGTACCCATATTCATGCCGACGGCGCCTACGAATCCCTGCTGACCACGGTTAAGCCTGGTCCGGATACCGATCCTGAGCGTTTGGCCGATGGCACGGCATTTATCGAAATGCGCGGGAACGAGGTCTTCAAGATGGCCGTCAACACATTGGGCCGGATTGTGGACGAAACGCTGGAAGCGGCTGGGATGACCTATCAGGATATCGACTGGCTGGTACCGCACCAGGCCAATATACGGATTATCCAGGCGACGGCGCGCAAACTGAATTTGCCCATGGATCGCGTGGTGGTGACCGTCAATCGGCATGGGAACACTTCCGCCGCGTCGGTGCCCCTGGCGCTGGATACTGCGGTTCGCGATGGTCGGATCAAGCGGGGCGACATGATCCTGCTGGAAGCCTTTGGTGGTGGATTTACCTGGGGCTCGGCACTAATCCGGTTCTAAGTGCGTTGAGGTAGCGGGCTGGAGGTGTAAATGGCACGAGAAATTGAACGGAAGTACCTGCTGACCGACGCGTCCTGGCGCACCAGCGTGACGGGATCTATGCTGATTCGCCAGGGCTATTTGACGACGTTGACCGGCGGCGCCCGCGCGTCTGTGCGGGTTCGGATAACGGATACGGATGCTTTTTTGAACATCAAGAGCATGACCATCGGGATCGCGCGTGATGAGTTTGAATATCCCATCCCGCTGGATGATGCTCAGCATATGCTTGATCATCTCTGCTCCGGTGCTGTGATTGATAAATGGCGTCACCATGTACATTTTGGCGGACTGCTTTGGGAAATCGATGAGTTCCTCGGCGCAAATGCCGGCCTTGTCGTCGCGGAAGTCGAACTGGATTCGACAGACCAGACGGTCCCGCTGCCCTCATGGGTGGGTGCCGAAGTGTCGGACGATGCGCGCTACTATAATGTGGCCTTGGTTCAGACCCCCTATACTCAATGGAAGGATGCTTGATGACCGGTCGGTCGAAGCCGATGGAGCGTGCGATGGGTGGCTCGGCGTTGCGGGAGCATAAGCACAGATGATTCGCGTCATGATCGTTGATGACCATACGATGGTTCGCAAGGCTTTGGCTCATTTGATCGGGAGTGAGCAGGATATTGTGGTGACAGCCGAGGCGGATAGCGGCGAATCTGCACTGGCGCAACTGAAAACAGAGCACGTGGATGTGGTCCTCTGTGATATCCATATGCCCGGCATGGGCGGTCTTGAAGCGATCCGTCGCATTCAAGCGCGTTATCCAGACGTCGGCCTGATTGCGGTGACTGCCGAAGCGGACGCTGCACTGGCGCGCTCGGTTCTGGAGGCGGGCGTTCATGGCTACGTCACCAAGGATGCGCCGCCGCATGAGCTGATTACTGCCATTGATCACGCGCGTCACAAGACCCGTTTCATCTCCGCCCGTATCGCTCAGGAAATTGCGCTGCAATCGATGCGCAAAAACACGGATCCTTTTGACGCCCTGTCCAGTCGGGAGCAGCAGGTGCTGATGATGATTCTAGAGGGCAAGTCGAACCAGTTCATCTCGGACGCGCTCTGCGTCAGCCCTAAAACCGTAAGCACTTACAAGGTGCGACTGCAGGAAAAACTGGGTGTATCGAATGATATCGAGTTGTTGCGACTGGCCGTCAAGACCGGGCGCATCGTCTTCAGTGAATGACCGACGCCTCGCCGGTTAAGTCCGTACCATGTTCGATTCATCAAACTTTCTGAAATCCGTGACCGAGCGTCCGGGCGTCTACCGGATGTTCAATGTCGACGATGAAGTCATTTACGTTGGCAAGGCGCGTAATCTCAAGGCGCGATTGTCTAGCTACTTCCGGGGTCGTCAGTCCCTCAAGACCGAGGCGTTGGTCCGCCAGATCGACCGTATCGAAACGACTGCCACGCCGTCGGAATCCGAAGCACTCCTGCTGGAAAGCAATCTCATCAAGTCACACCGTCCGCGCTACAACATCCTGTTGCGCGACGATAAAAGTTTCCCATGGATCTACGTATCGACCGCGGATGCCTACCCCAGGCTTGCGTACCATCGTGGCGCGCGCAAACGCCCGGGCCGCTATTTCGGACCTTATACGGCACCCAGCGCGGTTCGTGAAACACTGATTTTGCTTGAGAAGGTGTTCAAGGTCCGGCAGTGCGAAGACAGTGTGTACCGCAATCGCAGCCGTCCGTGTTTGCAATATCAGATCGGACGCTGCAAGGCGCCCTGTGTGGGGTACGTCACACCGGAGGAGTACCGTCAGGACGTCGACGATACCATGGCGTTTCTCAGCGGCCGTAGTCAAACCCTCGTCGCTTCGCTGGTGCAGCGCATGGAACAGGCAGCAGGCGCCCTCGATTTCGAGCAGGCGGCGCAATGGCGTGATCAGATCGGTCAGTTGCGGGCCGTCAGTCAGCAGCAAACGATGACGGGTGTCAGTGGCGATGTGGACGTGATCGTGCTTGAGTGCATCTCGAATCTGACGGTGGTTGCCGTCTCCACCATCCGGGATGGCCGTCATTTGGGCACGCGATCATTTTTCCCGAGTATCCCCGTCGACAGCGAATCGGCGGAAATCCTCGCCGGGTTCATGAGTCAGTACTACACCGAACGGGTGCCGCCGGAGCGTATCCAGTTGAACTTGCTCCCACAGGAATCGGAATTCCTGGCCGAAATCCTGACGGAATCGGCGGGGCATCGGGTGGAGTTGATGGTGCCGCAGCGCGGTAAGGCTCGGGACTGGCTGGCTCAAACCGCGGAGAATGCCCGCCTGGCAGCAAATGAACGCCTGGCCAGTCGAATTGGTTTGGATACTCGCTTCGCCGCCCTCAAGCAATGGACGGGGCTGACGAAAATAGAGCGGATCGAGTGTTTCGATATTTCCCACACCCAAGGGGAGTTGACCGTCGCTTCCTGCGTGGTATTTGGGACGGAAGGCGCTCAGAAGGATCAGTACCGGCGGTACTCGATCGAGGGAATTACGCCCGGTGACGATTATGCGGCGATGGCGCAGGCGTTGACCCGTCGTTTCGGGCGTGCCCAACGTGAGGGCGGGATTTTACCGGATATGCTGCTGATTGATGGGGGGCACGGTCAAGTTGCCCAAGCCCAGGCCGTGCTGACCGAGCATGGCGTAACGGGTGTTTATATCCTTGGCGTGGCCAAGGGCGTCGAGCGCCGAGCGGGTGAAGAACGGCTGATTCGGCCGCGTACCGAATCCGGCGAGGCCGGATCGGAGGTACGACTGGATCCACATGACCCAGCCCTGCATCTGATCCAACAGGTGCGGGACGAGGCCCACCGGTTTGCCATCACCGGACACCGGGCCCGACGTCAGAAGGCGCGTACTCAGTCCGACCTCGAGAAGATTCCGGGCGTGGGTGCCAAGCGTCGGCAGGTGCTGCTTAAGCACTTTGGGGGCATTCGAGGGCTGCGACAGGCCAGCGTGGCCGAGTTGAGCACGGTGCCCGGCATTTCGACCGGACTGGCAGAGGATATTCATGCCTGGTTGCATGAAGGAGCACCTGAGTCGGGCGGCTGATCAGTACGCGTGGGCCCGATATGCTATGGTTTTCAATGGTCGAAATGGAGCCGATTCTGACAAGTAGGTCGCTCCAGGCCCGTAGCTGCCTTGCAGGCGCAGGCATTGGTTGATTTTTTAGTGAGGATTAAATGAAATTTACGGGTCTGGTTTTTGGCTTTTTAATGGCGTGTACGGTTTTTTCTGGGGGCTTTGCGACGCCGGCACAGGCTATATCCCTTCCGTTCATGGCAGCGGAGCCAGCCCCACAGGATAATTCACCGCCCGCACATCCGGTCGATTACGCCGCGTTGGCCGCTGTCCTCAATGATCCCAAAGCCCGTGACGCATTGGTGAATGCGCTGAACAAGTTGGCGCAGCAATCAAAGGCCGGTGGTGCGAAAAAAGATCAGCCTGCTAAACCTGTCGACCATTCCCTGGCGAGTCGGATGGCCGTGGATACGTCCCGGTTTTTCCAGGATATCGGCCACAGTGCCCAGGGAATGTATCAGCGGATAACGCGCCTGATGCAGGGGCCGCGCACCGAGATTGATCTCAACCAGCTCTGGTCCTGTCTCTGGCCCTTAGCCAGTCTGATTATTCTGAGCTATGGCCTGTGGCTGATTGCTGAAAGATTGTTCCGTCCCTTGTTGTGGCGGCTCAACCGCTGGGCGACTGCGGGCTCTCATCGTCAGCATCTACTACGCGCGGCGCTTTCCCTGACTTTTGCCGGTGCGGTTGGTCTGGGTATTCTTGCCCTGATTTACCTCCTGGGTAATGCGGTTTCGGTCAGCCTGGCGGGTGGCGTGGAAGTGTTTGCTCAACATCAGGCGCTCTTTCTCAACGCCTTTGTGATGTTGGAACTGACCCGGTTGATCATCCGGCTGATTCTGGTGCCCAGCTTTGAAGGATTACGCCTGTTTCCCATTTCGGCGGTGAGTGCGCGATTCTGGACACGGCGTATCTCCTGGCTATTGCTGGGGGTGGGTTACGGCATGATGGTGGTTGTACCGATTGTGCAACGGACTCTGGGTGAGGATATCGCCCATATTCTGACCGGCGTGTTGGCGATCACTGCATTCTTGGTGACTCTGTCCACACTTTTGCGCCAGCGGATTGCCATTCGTTCCGCCTTGATGAAAGCGGCAGAGCGCCAGATGAATGGTCTGGCTGGCTGGGTGCTCACCCTATTGGCACAAACCTGGCACGTGCTGGCCGTCGGTTACGTGGGCATGGTTTTTCTGGTCGGGCTGACCCGCCCGAACGATGCCTTGCCGTTTATTGGTTCAGCCACGGGGTACAGCATACTGACTCTGGCGGCTGGATTTTTGGCTTCCGGGTTGCTGACTCAGTTGATTGGGGGGGAGGTGCGGCTCAAGGAGCACCATCGGCTGCGATTGCCTCGACTGGAGCAACGGCTTAATAGCTATCTTCCCTGGATAGTGCGGTTGCTGCGCGCTCTTATCGTGATATCCGTCGTCAGTGCGGTTCTGGCGATTTGGCATGTCGTTAACCTGTACCGCTGGCTGGCAACCCCCGTCGGGCAGCAGTTCTTGAGTAGTGCGTTCGATATTCTGTTCGTGATGGGGTTCGCCTTGCTGGCCTGGCTGGTTATTGCGAGTCTGATTGAGGTGAAGCTTAATGCCGAGCGCGATCACATGCCTTCGGCACGGATACAAACCCTGCTCGCCCTGTTCCGAAATGTAGTGGCGATCGCTTTGGTGACCATGACCGTGATGATGGTGCTATCTGAAATGGGGGTGAATATCGGCCCACTGCTCGCGGGCGCGGGTGTCCTGGGGCTGGCTATTGGCTTCGGTGCACAAAAACTGGTGCAGGATGTGATCACTGGTATTTTTATTCAGCTCGAAAATGCCATTAATACGGGGGATACCGTCTCGGCGGGCGGGATCACGGGCACAGTCGAGAATCTGACGATCCGCTCGGCGGGTATTCGCGATTTATCCGGCACCTATCACATCGTGCCGTTTTCTTCCGTGGGCGTAGTGTCGAACTTTATGCGCGGTTATGCCTATCACAAGGCAGAGTATGGGATTGCCTATCGCGAAAACAGTGATGATGCCATTGTGCATTTGCGGGCAGCCTTCGACGAGTTAATGTCCGATCCATTGATGAATGGCAAGATTCTTGAACCGATTCAGATTCCTGGTGTGACGGAACTGGCCGCGAGCTCGGTCAATATCCGGGTCATGATCAAAACGACCCCAGGAGATCAGTGGTCGGTTGGTCGTGCTTACAACCGGCTGGTCAAGATTCACTTTGATGCCGCCGGGATCGAAATTCCCTTCCCGCATACCACCATCTACTTCGGCGAAGACAAAACGGGTCAGCCCACCTCGGCCAATGTGCGGCTGGTTCAGCGGCGCGAGCCCGACAAGAAGGCACAAGTGGCTGCGCCGTCGGAAACAGTCTCGCAAGCCCCTGTCAGCGATGAAGCAACCCGGTGGCTGCCGGATGAATCGGATATCGATGGTGATTCTGGTCATTGATCACTGTCATTGATGCATCTCGGACGCTTTAGATATGCGTGGTGCCATCTTGTTGTTTTGCAGTATATAATCCCCCCTGGGTGCCTTTCTGGGCTGCTCGGCGCCAGCGATTGTCATAAAAACTTCATCGTTCTGTCATGAAGTGTCATTTTTCCGTTGTGATACTGGTCTGGAACCGTGCTGATGTGCGGTTGTCGCTATCCAAACAAACCTAATCGGGGGATTAACTGATGATGTATAACAAGAAGCTGATCGCTGGCGCGATCGTGGCTGCTACTGCTGCCGCATTTTCTTTGTCTGCCCAGGCTGGCGAAGTCAACAAAATCACGGGTGCGGGCTCTTCTTTTGCCTACCCAATCATCTCCAAGTGGGCGGCCGCCTACAAGAAAGAGACTGGCGTTGAAGTGAATTACCAATCAGTCGGTTCAGGCGCCGGGATCAAGCAGATCATCGCCAATACCGTCAATTTTGGCGCTTCTGATGACCCGATGACGGTTGAAGCCCTTGAAAAGAATGGCCTCACCCAGTGGCCCCTGATCATGGGCGGCGAAGTTATTGTTGCCAACATTCCGGGTAACAAGCAGGGCAAGCTGACCATCAGTGGTCCGGTTCTGGCCGACATCATGATGGGCAAGATCACCAAATGGAACGATCCGGCCCTCGAAAAACTGAATCCGGGCAAGAAGCTGCCGGATCTGGACATCACCGTTGTTCACCGTTCTGATGCCTCTGGCACCACCGCTATTTTCACCAACTATCTGTCAAAAGTTAGCCCTGAGTGGAAAGAGAAGGTTGGCGAAGGCAAAACAGTTAACTGGCTGTCCAAAGGTAACCTGGGTGGTAAGGGCAACGAAGGCGTTGCTTCCTACACTGGCCGTATCAAAGGCGCCATCGGTTATGTTGAGTACGCGTACGCGCTGCAGAACAAGCTGCCGTACATGGACATGATCAACAGTGCCGGCAAGCGCGTTGCCCCGACCATGGAAAACTTTGCTGCTGCAGCATCGCATGCAGACTGGGAGCATACACCGGCTTTCCGCGTTGTGCTGACCGACCAACCGGGCGACGACAGCTGGCCGATCACGGGTTCAACTTTTGCCATCGTGCATAAGAACCCCGAGAATCCGGCTCAGGTCAAGGCTGTGTTGGACTTCTTCAAGTGGTCCATGGATCATGGTCAGTCCGAGGCGAAAGAACTGCACTACATTCCGATTCCTGCCAGCGTAGAGAAGCTGATCGAAGCTTCATGGGCTGAAAACGTCAAGCTGAAGTAAAAAAAGTTTGATTGAGATGTCAGGGGCTAGTAATTTGCTAGCCCCTGTTTCACTCTGTGATACCGATACCGATACTGTTTAGTTTTGTTTGATTGTCCGACCTGTTATCAGGCAAACCTAAACATGAATTTGAAAATGAAGGCGTTTTAATGGCAACTCCCGAAGAACAGATGGCGCTACATCGGCAACTCCACGCCAAAAGTACGGGTGTCCTGCTGGATAAATTGTTCAAGGGCTCCGCCTTTTCGTTTGCGGCGCTCGTTCTGATCGTGCTCTTCGGCATGATGCTGATGCTCCTGAAAGAAGCTTGGCCCACTTTTGCCCATTTTGGTTTTGGATTTTTCATCAGTTCAGACTGGGATGTTGTCAACAATAAATATGGCGCTCTGATTCCCATTGTTGGCACCTTGGTCACGTCATTGATCGCTGTCGTTATCGGTGTGCCAGTCAGCTTCGGCATCGCGATTTTTATTACCATGATGGCACCAGCGTGGATGAAGCGTCCCGTGGGTATTGCCATTGAGCTTCTGGCAGCAGTCCCTTCCATTATTTACGGTATGTGGGGTTTGTTTTATTTTGCACCCTGGTTCGCCAATTACATTCAGCCTTTTATGACCAATACATTGGGTGAGTTGCCAATATTGGGGCAGTTTTTCCAGGGACCACCGATCGGGGTAAGCATTTTTACGGCGGGGGTGGTTCTAGCGATCATGATCATTCCCTTTATTGCATCAGTCATGCGGGACATGTTCGAGATCGTGCCTACCACGCTGAAAGAGTCTGCTTTCGCCATGGGTTCCACCACTTGGGAAGTGATCTGGAAGGTCGTTTTGCCTTATACCAAGTCGGGCGTCGTCGGTGGCGTCATTCTGGGCTTGGGACGTGCCATGGGCGAAACAATGGCCGTGGCCTTTGTGGTCGGGAATTCGCTGGAACTCAATACGGGGCTTTTTTACCCCGGCGCGACCATCGCCTCGACCATGGCCAACGAATTCAATGAGGCCAGTGGCTTGCACATGTCTTCGCTGATTGCCCTGGGCCTGATTCTCTTTGTGATCACCTTCCTGGTCCTTTCCATCGCCAAGTGGTTTTTGATGATGCTTGAGCGCGCCCATGAAGGCACCGGCACCTAATCCCCATCGGGCAGTACACAAAATGACCAAGTATCAAGTTCGCAAAATCATTAATTATGTCAATCTGTCCGCATCGATTGTGGTCACCCTTTTTGGCCTTGCGATGCTGGCGTGGATTCTCACCGTTTTGTTCGGTAAAGGGTTCCATTACCTCAATTGGGCGGTGTTCTCTCAGATGACCCCACCGCCCGGTGAGTCAGGCGGCTTGTTGAATGCCATCGTGGGCACATTGGCGTTAACCTTTCTGGCGGTGCTGATCGGTACTCCAATCGGCATTATGGCGGGAACTTATCTGGCCGAATTTGGCATGAAGAGCAAATTTTCAAGTGTGGTGCGTTTCATCAACGATGTGCTGCTCTCAGCACCGTCCATCGTCGTCGGTGTATTCGTCTACACCTTGGTGGTGGCGCCATCCGGCCATTTTTCCGGTTGGGCGGGGGCAATTGCGCTTTCCATCCTGGTTATACCCGTTGTCGTGCGCACCACCGAAGATATGCTGAAGCTCGTGCCGATTCCTATGCGCGAGGCTGCGGCGGCATTGGGTGCGCCTCGGTATAAAGTGACCATATCGATTGTCTACAAGGCTGCCCTAAGCGGTATGATTACGGGCGTGCTTCTAGCCACGGCGCGTATCATGGGTGAAACGGCGCCATTACTGTTCACCGCGCTGAATAATCAGTTCTGGTCGGTAGATATGAACCAGCCGATTGCGAACATGCCCGTCGTCATCTATCAATATGCCTTGAGTCCGTACGAAGACTGGCAGAATCTGGCTTGGGCCGGGGCATTGTTGATTACGATTAGTGTGCTCCTCATGAACATCATGGCGCGATATACACTGAAATCGCCCACGTCGCGCTAAAACAGTTAGCTTGTTACTTTGAAGTAGAGACCAATTTATGACAGCAACCACGATGTCCGATCACGCACAGCCCAACAGTCCGAAGATGGGATTGAAGATGGCTTCCGCCCTGAAGGAATCAGAGACCCGGGCGGGATTGATGGATAAATTGGAGTCGATTCGTCAAATTGATGCAGCGAAAATTGATATTCGTGATTTGTCGTTTTTTTACGGCAAATTCAAGGCCTTGCATAATATTTCCATGCAGATCCCGGATAAGCAGGTAACTGCATTCATCGGACCCTCCGGTTGCGGAAAATCAACGCTGTTGCGTATTTTTAATCGGATTTATGATCTTTATCCGGGGCAAAATGCGACCGGTGATGTGACGCTGGACGGCTTGCCCATTCTGAGCCCGAAGGTTGATGTCAACATGCTGCGGGCAAAGATTGGCATGGTGTTCCAGAAGCCGACACCGTTCCCGATGTCGATTTACGACAACGTTGCTTTTGGTGTTCGTTTGTATGAAAGAATGTCTAAATCCGAACTGGACGATCGGGTTGAGTGGGCGCTGCAGCGTTCGGCAATCTGGGATGAGGTCAAGGATAAGCTAAAGCAGTCCGGAGCCGCCCTGTCGGGTGGTCAGCAGCAACGCTTGTGCATTGCGCGCGCAATTGCCGTAAAGCCAGAGGTATTGTTGCTGGATGAACCAACCTCTGCGCTCGATCCGATCTCCACGACGAAAATCGAAGAGTTGGTCCATGAATTGAAGAGCGATTTCACTATCGCCATTGTGACGCACAACATGCAGCAGGCAGCGCGTGTTTCCGATTTCACGGCGTTCATGTATCTGGGCAAACTGATCGAGTTCGATCATACCGACATCATTTTTACCAATCCCGGCCGCAAGGAAACCGAAGACTACATTACGGGTCGTTTTGGTTGATTGATTGACGCAGTGATTCACTAAAGAAAAAGCCCCGACATCTGGTCGGGGCTTTTTCTTTAGTGAGTTTCCATCGGGTTAACCGCGACGTGTTGAACGCGGTGGTGGGGGTGTGGAAGCAAGCAGGTCCTTTTGCTTGCGTAGGAAAATCAGTGTGATGCCGCGGTGATATGCGTCATGAAGCGATCTGCGTTTTCATAACCGACGACCTGCTGAGCCTTGAGCTCCTGACCTTGGCTGCCGAAGAACACGATCGTAGGTGGCCCCAGAACGCCGAAACGTTTGAAGAGCGCTTTGTCGTCAGCATTATTTGCCGTGACATCGGCTTGGAGGAGGACAAAGGGCTGAAGCGCTTGGATGATCTTTGGATCACTAAAGGTGTTGTGTTCCATCTCCTTGCAGGAGACACACCAGTCGGCGTAGAAGTCCAGCATGACGGGCTTTCCAGCGGCCTTAGCCAAGGCTATTTGCTGATCCAGATCAGAAATATTCTTGATTTTCGTGAAATTCAATTTGGCCTGAGTCTGCTGTGCAGATCCGCCGCCAAGGTTTAGACCTGTGAGTGGGGCGAAGACACTGCCTTTCCCACCCGCAGCCACGCCAACGAAGATTAGTGCGCCCCAGAGAAGCATGATGACGCCCAGTGTTTTCCATAGGCGACTCCAACCACTGGCTTCTGCTTTGATCGGCTCTGCGGCACCCAGATAGATTGCTGAGCCGATTACCAGGATACCCCACAGTACTTGGGCCACAACGGATGGGATGATGCGCTCCAGCATCCAGATGGCAACGCCGAGCATCAACACGCCAAAGACGTTCTTGACGGCATCCATCCAGGCGCCGGCTCGCGGAAGGAATTTTCCACCAAGGGTTCCGACAATAATCAGGGGCAGCCCCATGCCGATACTCATGGCGAACAGTGCGATGCCGCCGAGTGCTGCGTCACCGGTCTGACCAATATAGATCAGTGCACCTGCCAGGGGTGGCGCCATGCAAGGGCCGACAATCAGGGCAGAGAGAAGCCCCATGATGGCGACACCAATGAGTGTTCCCCCTTGCTGTTCGTTCTGAACCTGCATGATCTTGGATTGGAGTGCAGAGGGCAGTTGCAGCTCAAAGAAGCCGAACATGGAGAAGGCGAGGGCAACGAAAATAGCCGCGAAGGCACTCAGTATCCAGGGATTCTGGAATGCAGCCTGCAAGTTTGAACCAAACAAGCCGGCCAGTATCCCGGCGATGGTGTAGGTGATTGCCATGGCGAGCACATACACCAAAGAAAGCACAAACGCCTTGCGTGTCGTGATGTGTTCACCTTGACCGGCAATGATGCCGGCAAGAATCGGAATCATCGGGAAGACACAGGGCGTGAACGCCAACAGCAGTCCGATCACCAGGAAGCCGAACACAATCGTCCAGATGCTGCCTGTTTTGAGTTCTTGGGTTATGGCATCGGTCTGGCTTTGTTGCGCCTGTGCCGGCGCTGTTGTAGCGGATGGTGTCGCGGTACTCATTTCCGCGCCAGTGAGACTAGGATAGTCAGCGATCGGTTTGAGCGTGGTTTTTGGGGCGGGCGTAAGTGGTGTGACTGATCCAGATGAAAGATCGATGGTCCATGCACGCTCCATGGGGGGATAACACAGGCCAAGTTCTGCGCAACCCTGATAGCCGGCAACAAGAACTGCTGTTTTTGATGCACCTGGCTTGAGTTCAACTTTGGTAGTTAAGTCATTATGGAACACATAAGTTTTGCCGAACGTGGGATCGTCCTTTGCTTCGCCAGCACCGATTTTGGTCCCGATGATGGACGCATCTGAGTTAGCCAGACCGACTTTAATGCGGTCGCGATACAAGTAGTAGCCCTTGGCGATCGTCCAGCTCAGTTGCGCGGTATCGTTCTTGAATGTGATGCTCGGCTTGAATGCCTGTTCCGGCTCAAGCGGTGTTTGGTTCGACTCGGCGCCCATGTTACTGGCCAGAGAATCCAGGCTGGCAGTTTGGGATGATGATGCGATGGGTGCAGAC
>JAGXHU010000057.1 GCA_024636015.1 Halothiobacillus sp. | reverse complement strand
TGCGCTATGTGCACCTCTACAACCACCAGTTACCCCAGTGCGCACTGCACAGTCGAACACCCATCCAGGCCATGAAAGACTGGTATCAAACGCACTCACATCTGTTTATAAGACGTCCTTATAATCACCCGGGATGCGACAACTAGGTCGTCTATCTCTACCACGCAATGATCCATCAGAGACTCGTACTCTTCTAGTGTCACTCGCTTGGTTGGTGAGTCCAAATCCAACGATCCCCACTTGATTGTTCCAGGGGATATTAGTGGGATACCGGATTCAACATACAGGGGCGTGCGGTGCTTGCAATCGATGACCCTTGCCACCTGAGATAACGCGGCTCTTATCCATCCTTCAGGAACCATAACCCAGCTCCTCAAGATACTTGGCCATTTCACCTTCCAGCTCAGTCAATTGAGCTTTGAGCTGTTCGCGCTCGCCACGTACGACCATCAGGTCAATTTCTTCTTCTTCCTCGAAGGTGTCGACGTAACGCGGGATATTGAGGTTGAAGTCGTTTTCCTTGATCTCATCCAAACTGGCAAGATATGCGTATTTATCGACGTTTTGGCGTGTGCGATAGGTAGCTACGGCCTCGGCGATATTCTCTTCAGTCAGAAGGTTCTGGTTCTTGCCCGCTTTGAAGGTGCGGCTGGCGTCAATAAACAAAACCGATTGGTCCGTCTTCTGCTTTTTGAAGATTAGAATCGCTGCTGGAATGCCGGTGCCGTAAAACAACTTCTCCGGCAGACCAATAACCGCATCAAGCAGATTTTCTTCGATCAGTTTCTGGCGAATCACGCCCTCGGATGAACCACGGAACAGCACACCATGCGGTACGACCACGCCCATTCTTCCGGTCTTTGATTTCAGGGTTTCGATCATGTGCAGGATGAAGGCGTAGTCCCCCTTCGTTTTGGGCGGGATACCACGGCGGAAGCGGCCAAACTTATCGTGTTCGGCTTCATCGTGGCCCCATTTATCCAGCGAGAACGGTGGGTTGGCGGTCACGATGTCGAACAACATCAGGTCGCCATTTTTATCCAGCAGCTTGGGGTTGCGGATGGTATCGCCCCATTCAATTCGATGGTTGTCTTCACCATGCAGAAACATATTCATCTTGGCGAGCGACCATGTGGACCCAATGGCTTCCTGACCATACAGTGCATAGTTTTTGCTGTTGTGATTGTGGCGGACTTTGCTGCCACACTTCATCAATAACGAGGCCGAGCCACAAGCCGGATCGCAGATGCTCATCCCCGGTTGCGGGTCGAGCAGTTCGGAAATCAGATTGGAGACCTCGGGCGGGGTGTAAAATTCGCCGGCCTTCTGGCCACCGCTGGCAGCGAAGTTTTTGATGAGGTATTCGTAGGCGTTACCGATGACGTCCAGCGTGCCAACGCGGCTGGGCTTGAGGTTGAGTTCCGGTTTGGCGAAATCTTCCATCAAGTGGCGCAGGATGGTGTTCTTCTGCTTTTCCTCGCCGAGGCGATCGGTGTTGAAGGAAATATCCTGGAATACGCTTTTGCCGGCATCCTTGAGCTTGGTGCCGTTGGCTTCTTCAATGGCGTGCAACGCCTGGTCGATGCGTTCCCCGTTCCCCGGTTCGTGGCGACGTGCGTACAAGGCGTAGAAGCTGGCTTCCTTGGGAAGCACGAAGCGTTCGTTCTTCATCATTTCAACGATCAGCTCCGGCGCGTCGCCGTGTTCAACTTGATATTTGTCGTAATGATCCTGCCAGACATCCGAAATGTACTTGAGGAACAGCATGGTGAGGATGAAGTCTTTATAGGTATCCGCGCTGATGGTGCCGCGAAAGGTGTCGCAGGCGGCCCACAGCGCCTTGTTGATTCCGTCCTGGTTGATCTTGTCGTTCATCTAGTACGTGTTCCTTTGATTGCGGTGTGGATCATTGTTGTTAAAAAAGAAGGCTGTTGGATATTTGTGAGTCGTGATTGTCGCATCGTGGCCAGTAACTCGTGAATGGTACTGCGCCGACAGGTTTCCCCATTGCCGACACAATGTAGTGGTCTAATGAAACCGGACACTGACATAGGCGAGAATGTTCGCTGAATAGAGGCAAGCAACGACGTATATTTTTAACAGAGTTCAACCGGGAAGCTGCTCTACAATGCCACTTCGCGGCATTCCGGTCGCCGGTTAGCTCCATGTATTTGCTTTTTGGACGGATTCAGCTCATCCAGGGTAATGAAATACCATTTTTTTGGTTTTGCCGGTCTTTAATTAGGAGTGCGTAGAGAATGGAACGGGTTTTCTTTGTCATAGGTGCGTTGTCTGCCTTCATCGGAGTCGCGGCTGGTGCGTTTGGCGCTCACGGCTTGAAAGGCCAAATAAGCACTGAGATGCTTTCGGTCTACGAGGTAGGGGCGCGCTACCAAATGTATCATGCATTCGCACTGTTTATCGTTGCTTGGGCGCTAACGAAGTGGCCGTCCCCTCTCGTGACCACGGGCGGGTGGCTCTTTGTCATTGGTACGATCCTTTTTTCCGGAAGTCTTTATCTGATGAGTGTGACTGGGGTGAGGTGGTTAGGTGCAATCACGCCGTTGGGCGGATTAGCCTTTCTGGCAGGCTGGGTCTGCCTAGCGTGGGGCGCTTGGAAGGCGTGAGCAAGCCGGTAAATATGCGTTTGTGTGCTACGAATGGTGTCGTGGTCTAATGGAAAACCGGACTCTGATCATAGGCGAGAATGCTCGCCGAATAGAGGTGTGTGATGAGCAAGCAACGACGTACATTTTCGACAGCGTTCAAACGGGAAGCAGCACCTGTTGGTGCTGGATCAAGGGTATGCCTTGCTTGAAGCCAGCCGATGGGTGGTGGGGCATAGACTCGTTTCTGCGCCGGTGGTGGGTACACCTCCGCGGCTTTTGGGGCTTTCCCCCGATTCCATGAAAGTTATAAACTGCCAATAAACACAAAATACGCCTCAAACCGGAAGGAAGAAGTACAACATGATTGATATTCGTCACAGCAATGATCGAGGACAGGCCGACCACGGCTGGTTACAGAGCCGCCATACGTTTTCCTTTGCCAGTTACCATGACCCCGACCACATGGGCGTGTCGGTGTTGCGGGTGATCAATGACGACAAGGTGATTCCGGGCCGTGGATTCGGCACCCACTCCCATCAGGATATGGAGATCATCAGTTATGTGAAGCGGGGGACGATTGCGCACAAGGACAGCATGGGCAATGTGGAACAGTTGCCCGCAGGCGAGTTCCAGTTGATGACAGCGGGGTCCGGCGTGACCCATAGCGAGTTCAATCCGTCCACCAGTGATCCTTTGGAATTTCTGCAAATCTGGATCATGCCCGATACGCTAGGCATTGAGCCGGGTTATCAGCAAAAGCGATTTGAGCCCCGCAGTGGTTTGCAGTTGATTGCCTCGCCTGATGGCCGTGTTGGCTCGTTGCTGATTCATCAGGATGCCTGCCTGTATCAGCTGTGCCTGGATGCCGGGCAATCGGCAACGCATAGCCTGGAGGTGCCACGTTGCGTGTATATCCATCTGATTTCCGGCGCCATTTTGGTGAACGGCGAAGCACTCGCACCCGGAGATGGCGCGACGGTAAAGGCGGTGGATACCATTGAGTTTGTCGGCACCGCGAACAGTGAGGCGTTGTTGTTCGATTTACCCTAGGGAAGGGAGCCCGACATTTGGTTACCTATCGCGAGTTTGGCGGTTCAGTGCCGCCGGCCAACACGTAAATCGTTATTTTTGGCTTTCTAGCCATTGGGCATAGCTGATTCGGGGTGCATCAAACCGATCGGTCGAGGTGCAGTACACGGACGGCGAGCCGAGTCGTCCGATCGGTGCGAAATCGTGGATATGCATACGTTCATCGATCAGTTGATCATCGACGTGGAACATGACGACTTCGCCAATAAATACGGTGTTCGCGCCGAGCTGCTGCTCACTGAACAGTTTGCACTCCAAACTGGCCTTGGATTCCGCCACCCGGGGCGCTTTGATGTGTACGGAGGGGGCGGCATGCAACTGGGCCACTTCCAGTTCGCTTTGATCTGAGGGAAAGTCCGCCGCCGAGATGTTCATGGCCTGGAACAGGTCTTCGGTCACCAGATTCACTACAAACTCACCGCTCGCCCGAATGTTTTTCGCGGTGTCTTTCGGTTCGCCTGCGTCATTCAGGCCCGCGCTGAAAATCACATACAGAGGATCGCTGCCGACCGCGTTAAAAAAACTGAACGGGGCGAGATTGACGATGCCGCTTGGGCTCAGGGTGCTGATCCACGCAATCGGGCGGGGTACCACCAGATTAGTAAGCAATTTGTAGTTATCCGCGTTGGAGTGACGTGCGGGATCAATATGCATGGGGCGTTGTTCCTATGTGATCAAGGTTGAGGAATATGGTGCTTTGATGAAGCGTCCGTGGAGCGTAGTCGATCCGGAGTCCATATTCATTTTTTCTATTTGCAGCGGCCCCGTGCTGAATATTGAGGGTTCGGTTGACGCTGGACGCCTTGTGTATTTATCCGGCTGATCAGGGCTAGATCATGTGGTTAGCCAATAATACTATGTGTCATACAATTATTTTCCAAAGCTGTGGAATAAGTGCACGGTAAATTCCGTCTAACTAAGGACACACCATCTCGGGAAGTGGCGTTTTCATTTTGGGATCTTCCTTCTTCGCGGGAGTCCTCCGACATGATGGCTTTGCGAGATGTGTCCTCACTGCACCGCGCCTGTGCGCGTGGTGCCCGCTTACAGCAAACGACAAGGGTATATCTTCAATGAAACGAGTTCTTGTATTGGCACTGGGTTGCCTGATGACGTTATCCGCCCACGCGGCCACGACAACGGTTTATGAAAAATCAGCCAAAATGTCACTGAGCGATGCCGTTTCTCATGTGGAAAGCGCGCTCAAATCACATAAATTCAATGTGGTCACCGTGATACCCATCAGCAAAATGCTGGCAAAACACAAGAAGGAGATGGGGGCCAAGTACAACCTCAGCCATCTTGACGGCATCACGGGCATCGTTTTCTGCAATGGTGGGATTGCCAATGCTGTCAGCAATGTGGACCCAACTCTGCTCGCTGCCTGTCCGCTGCACCTGACCATCATCGAGAAAGATGGCATGGCGACGGCGCTCTTTGTGCGTCCGTCCGTCATTGGGGCTGGCAGTGCGGCCGAACCGGTTCTCACCAAGCTTGAGCACATGGTTACCGAAGCCATCGATGCGGGTATGCGCTAGTCGCTTGAACTTCGCTGCGAGCGGCACTGCATAGCCAGTCAATATCCGCTCGCAAGAAAGCCAATTGGCACACGGCACGAACGTGTGCCTGTTCATTGAATAGCTGGTTTTCCGGACTGATTGGGCTTTCTGTCCATCATCCATCGATCCATCGATCCATCGCGCACTCGCGCACTCGCGCGCAATCAAACCGCAAGTAAACCCGATCTTGATCAGTCCACGCCGAACTCTTCCTGCGCAACTTTCGTGCTTGTGGCGTTCATAAGGGTAGGGAAGGGCTCCCCACGACGACGTCTAAGCATTAGTACCTGCTACTATGTGTTTACCCATCCTATCGGTGATAGCGCTTATAATTTCAGGAGGCCCCGGTGATCGCCAAGACCATGCTTATTCAGAATCCCGCTGTGAACTCAGTCGTTGATGAAACGGAAATCTACCGTGAACTGCTGCCGCTGGCCGGTGCGTCGATTATCGAACTGGGCTGTGGTGCCGCCAAGCACACAAGAACCATCGCAGAAACCTGCAATCCGGCGTCGATCCTTGCCTGCGAAGTGGATACCCGCCAGCATCAGAAAAATCTCGCTATCACGGATCTACCTAACGTGAAGTTCGTACTGGCCGGTGCGCAAGCGATCCCGGCAGACGATGCCAGTGCCGATATCGTGATGATGTTCAAGTCGCTGCATCATGTCCCCATGGATTTGATGGCTACTGCATTCCAGGAAATCGCCCGTGTGTTGCGGCCCGGCGGACTGGCGTACATCTCCGAGCCGGTATACGCCGGGGATTTCAATGAAGTATTGAAGCTGTTCAACGATGAGCAGGTAGTTCGGCGGGCGGCATTTGATGCCGTGCAAGCCGCCGTGGCCGACGGCGTGCTGGAACTGGTCGAGCAGCGATTTTTCAATACGCCGAACCGGTTCGAGACTTTTGAAGATTTCGAACACCGCATCATGCAGGTCACCCATTCCGATTACAGCATGTCGCCGGAACTTCATGAGCGCGTGAAAACCCGGTTCGCAGATTTCATGACGCCAGATGGCGCCAATTTCGTCATGCCGATTCGGGTGGATTTGTTACGTCGGGCGACGACATAGCCGTCCCGCCGGACGTAACCACTCTTATCTGGCTGGGTCTCCAGCCATCAACGAGCGCCGGACATCATTTCTTGGCGGGCACCAATTCCCGGTACAGTTGATCCAGTTGCTCGTCGAGTTGTTGCATCTGAGCATCTCGCGTGCGTTGCCAGTCCTTGATAACCGACTGATACCGGTCGGTTTGCCATCGGACGACATCCAGTGTTTCTTCACGTTGTGCCGCGAACACGCGCTTGATGTCCACCGTTTGTCTACCGGATACCTCAAGCACGGTACGCAGAGCCTGGGCTACGGGCGCCTGAACCAGCTCCGGTACGGTTTGCCGGAAGACTGCCAGATCGTGCAGGTTGCCGAGCTGGGTTTGCATGTTTTTCAGGAGCGTGATCAGCGCAGCAGCCACCGGAAATCCGGCGAGCGGCTCGATCAGGTAGCGCAGGTGCTTCACATGGATCCGTGCTTGGTGTAATTCGGTATCCGTTTGCTGTGTCAGGTATTGGATCATTTGTTGCTGCGCACCCAGTTGTACGCTCAGCCACTCGCCGAACAACGGATGTTTGCCCTTGCGCGGACGGGGCGCAAGCCCGGTCAACGTCAGATGGTCTACAGAATACGCAGCCCGATCGAGCCGTTCCAGCACTTCGGTAATAAGCGCAGAAGGGTGTTCTGGTTCGGGTTGGCGGGTGGCATGCCACTCTTCCAGCAGAGTGAGAATGACTTCAAGATCGCGGGTCGGATTGGTTGTCTGAGCAAAATGCCGTAAATCCAGGCGAGCCTGTCGGCGTGTTCGCACCAACGTTCGCGTCTGATGAACCCAGACTCTCAACCGCCGCAATTCAACGCGGAAATCATGCAGCAGGTCCTCGTACGGCGGCGGATCACTGGGGCATTCGGCATCAGCGGGATTTCTCCACTGTCGAAGTGCAGCCCGCATGCTGGACTGACCCAACTTGAGGATTTTTTCGGCCACAAAACCAGCGGGTTGGGATACATCTGAGGGATCGATCAACGGCAGGGACATTTTATGTGTTTCCTCTGGTTCAGCATCTGGGTATCGCCCGCATTCCATGCGTGATTTCCGGTCCGATCCGAGCGGTGGAGAATAAATGATTTAATACCCTTTCTCCGCCTAAGGACAATCCTGCCACAGAAGTGTGCGCCATTTGTTAAGATTGCTGAACTTTGGGTATTTCCCCTCGACAAATCATCAAGTCGTTCCCGCGCAGGCGTGTTTTCCCCCATTACTGGACTGTCCATGATCGAAGCCCATCTCCCGCTGCCATTGCTCCTGGCCGCCGAACACATGTTCAATCAAGCGATCAATCAGGATCAGGCCGTCAAATCTCGAATGACCGCCCTGGCTGGACTGGTATTCGAAATTCACCTGACATTGCCGCGCCTGCGTGTCTTTTTGACGCCGACGGCTCAGGGCGGTGTGATTTTGCGTCGCGATTTCGAAGGCCTGAGCGATGCGCAGATCTCGACGAGCGTCTTCGGGATGTTACGGACACGGCAGGGAGCGGATGGCATGGATGCGCTGTTTTCAGGCGATATTGGGATCGAAGGCGATCAAAAGGCAGCCGAATCTTTGTTACGCCTGTTGAGTGATCTCGATGTCGATGTATTCGCTATGCTGGCGAACCGAATTGGAACCGCACCGGCCGGACTGATCGAACGCAGGGTGATGTCCTTCAAACGACATTTCACGGAATGGCGCCGTACCCGCCAGATCGAGCAGGCGGATTTTCTCGTCTACGAACGGCAATTGCTGGTTGATGGGGGCGATGTACAGCTGTGGATGGATGGTGTGGACACTGCGCGTGATCACGTAGATCACCTTGCGAATCGCTTGCAAACCCTGGAACAGCGCGCCGCTGTCGGGGCAGGCTCATGAAGCTGTCCGTGTTATGGCGTCTGATCGTTATTCAATATGTGCTTTATCGGCATGGCTTGGACGAGATTGTTCTGGGGTTGCCCTTCCTGCGCTCGTTCCGGTTCGTCAAATATCTCTCGCCCTGGTACTGGTTTTCGAATAATCGGCAACGCACGCATGGCCAGCGACTGGTGCATGCCCTTGAGGATCTGGGCCCCATCTTCGTCAAATTCGGTCAGATGCTTTCTACGCGACGCGATCTGCTGTCGCCGGACTATGCGAATGAGCTGTCTGCCCTGCAGGACCGGGTTCGACCTTTTCCCGCCGCGTTGGCGCGCCAGCGCATCGAACGGTCGCTGGGCATGTCGACCGATGACGCCTTCGGTTCCTTTACGGCCGAGCCGCTAGCCTCCGCCTCCATTGCGCAGGTGCATGCCGCCACCCTGAAGGATGGCACGAACGTCATCGTGAAAATCGTTCGACCGGGCATCGAATCGCGCATCCGGCAGGATCTGGAAATTCTGTATACCGTCGCACGGCTGGCCGAACGCTATTGGGCCGAGGGCCCGCGCCTGCATCCCGTGGCGGTGGTGGGCGAGTTCGAGAAAACGCTGATCGATGAGCTGGATCTCATGCGGGAAGCCGCCAATGCGGCGGAACTCAAGCGTCACTTTGATAAATCGCCGCTGTTGTATGTCCCCGAAGGCTACTGGGATCTGTGCCGAACTGACGTACTGGTGCAGGAACGGATCTACGGCATTCCGATTGCGCAGACAGACCAGCTGCATGCGGCGCATGTGAATATGAAGGTGTTGGCCGAACGCGGGGTCGAGGTATTTTTCACACAGGTATTCGACAACAACTTTTTCCATGCGGACATGCACCCCGGCAATATCTTCGTGGATGCGAGCAATCCCGAGCAGCCTCGATACATGGCGATTGATTTCGGCATCGTGGGCAGTTTGATGCCCGAGGATCAGCGCTATCTCGCCGAGAATTTTCACGCGTTCTTCAACCGTGACTATCGTCGGGTTGCCGAGTTGCATGTTGAGTCTGGCTGGGTGCCGCGCACCACACGTGTCGAAGAGTTCGAGTCTGCGATTCGCACGATCTGCGAACCGATCTTCCAGAAGCCCCTGCGGGATATCTCCTTCGGTCATTTTCTGCTGCGGCTGTTCCAAGTAGCGCGACGCTTCGATATGGAGGTTCAGCCCCAACTCGTCCTGCTGCAAAAAACCCTGCTGGCGATTGAGGGCCTGGGTCGGGAGCTGTATCCGGATCTGGATTTGTGGGAAACCGCGAAACCCTTCATCGAACGGTGGATGCGCGAACGCATCGGCCCGAAGGCGTTTCTACAGCGACTCAAACACGAGCTGCCATTCGCCCTGGAGCATTTTGCCGAATTCCCTCGCCTGACCATCACGGCCCTCAAGCATGCCGAACGACAAACAGAACAACTGGCCGCCCAGCAGCTTGAGTTGGCGCATATGCGTGCGGAATTGGCCAGGCACTCACGCCAGAATCAGTACACCCTCATCGGCGGTCTGCTCGTGCTTGCTTTCGTCCTGACACAGGCGAACCAACTGACCCAACCCGATGGTTGGCAGCATCTCTCGATTTTCGCCTGGAGCACGATCACGGTCGGTATCCTTCTGCTCTATCTGGGCTTCAAGCGGCGCTAGCCCGCGATAAGACTTCGTCATTCAGCTTGCCGAGTGGGTGGCCTTTCGCTGGGAACGCCTGCGAGTGCATAACGAAAGAGTCATATAGCCCTGTTACTTTGTGCGATTAGATCGGACGACAGGGCACGTCGTGTTATTTGACTGTATGGAATACAAGTCGATCCTCACAGATAACTGACAGGTAACCATCGTGTCCATTCGAACCAAAGTATTATTTTTGCTGGGTATTTCCCTGGCATTGGCGCTTTTTATCAGTGTGCTTTCCCTTTCAGGGTCCAATGACGTATTGGATCGCGCCGTGAAGTTTAGCCAATCGACCCAGATTGACGTCAGTCTGGCGAGAACGCTGGCAGAAGCCACAACCACGATTAAGGCGGATCCAATTAACCCGGATACCGGCCCTTTGCTCAAACAGGTGAACAAGATCGTTCATGCCAATTTTGAAAAGGCACGACTGTCCCTTCACGGTAAAAACGATCAGCGTTTTCTGGATGAGCTGAATAAGACCGAAACCGAATGGAACGATTACTACAAACAGAGTATGAATCTGTACAACATGGCCTCAACTGACCCGTCGGCGGCCATTGGCATGATCGAGAGCGTCTACGACTCTAAATTCATTCCCTTTCAGAAAAGTTTCAAGAGCGCCATCGATCTGGGGCTCAAACATGGCGCTGCTTTGCAGGCCGACATCAATCAAAGCATTCATCACCAACGCCTGCTTATCCTGATTCCGTTGGGTATCACCATGGCGCTACTTCTCGCGCTCGCCGTGATATTCATGCTATCCCTGACACGTGCTGTTCGGGGATTTGTGCACAACTCGGATCTACTCAGCGAAGGCGATTTGACGGCCCGTTTTCAGGATCAAAAGAAGGATGAAATCAGCCTGATCGGCAATGCGGTCAATCGGTTTCTCGATCTGTTTGTCGGAACGCTGCAAGCCGTGCGCAACGCCGTATCGAAAAACGATCAGGTCATCGGCCAGCTGCGGGACATTACTGACAGGACCGAGCGCAATATCGTGGTTCAAAATCAGGAAACCACCCAGATGGTCACGGCCGTGGAACAATTGAGCGTCAGTTTCCGTCGCGTTGCCGACATGTCGCTCCAGGCCAGCCAGACAGCCGAACAGGGTGAGCACATCGTGGAAGAGGGCACGAGGAAAGGCCAGGAAACAATCGCGGCCCTGCGCTCGATTGACGACACCGTTGCCACGACCGGAAAGATGATGACGCAACTCGACACCGCGATCCGGCAGGTCGCACAGGTCACTCAAGCCATTCAGAGCATTTCCGAGCAAACGACGCTACTGGCACTCAATGCCGCCATAGAGGCCGCCAGAGCCGGAGCACAGGGGCGCGGATTTGCTGTGGTGGCCAGTGAAGTCAAGCAACTCTCAAACCGCACCAAGTCACTCACCATCGACATTACCGATATCGTCGACACCGTTCAGGGAAGCACCCAAAACGTATTGAAAACCCTTGATACGGTCCGATCAGCCGTGGCACAAGGCATGGCGTCGGGTGAGTCCACCGGCAGCCTGCTTGCGGATATTGACGTAGCCATGCGATCTGTTGCCGACATGCTACGCGACATTACCCTGTCGACCGACGAACAATCGGCAGTCACCGTCGACATGACTGACCGCATCGAACGTGTCTCTCACGGTAGTGTGCGTATGCGTGAGCAGATGGGCTCCGTGATGGGCGTCATGACGCAGCTCGAAGGCGCCAGTGCGCAGCTTCACCGTCATCTTGATGCATTCCAGCTCAGTGATGACGCGACAAGAGGCGCATCCATGGCCGTGCACCCACTCACCCTGGATGTCAGGGTGCCGGGTCTGGACAACGACCGATCGCAGCACTCCTCAACGGCACCACGCGTGCAGAAGCATGCGAGCTCCCAACAGGAGACGCTGAGCAGCTGGGGTTAGACACCAATCAGACTTTTGCGAAACCACGTAACAAAATTCATCCCCTCAGACGAATGAGGTGATGGTGCGCGGAAAACGGCACAGAGTTATTGCGGCCAAGGACATCGTAACCAACCGCGGCCAGGCAGCAGCTAATACGTCACCCCGGTAGAGAATGGACCACATCATCATAGAGTGGGCGCCGGCATCAGGTATTGCACCAGGATCGGCATGTTTTCCCTCGGCTGCAGCCGGTAGAAGCACCAACATCAAGAGAAACCCGAATAGCGACATGAAGCGGACGATCATGGCCATGAAGATGGCCAGTGATGCCGTCGGCAGCAGTTGTAGCAGGGTATCGAATAGAAACAGGCCGACTTAACCTTCGAGTGGGCCCTGAATGACGAGGATCATCGAAAAAGTGACCAAGATCAATATCACCAACACCATCTATTGGGGATCGATACGCTGATCACAAGGGCAGAATTTGCCATACGGTGTGCGTGATTTCAATGTTCACCCAAGAACCCGATCCGGCATACGAATATACCGTCATCGCTTGTCATGACGTGATTTCAGAGATTAGTGTTCGCTACCGCCAGAGCCCATACCACCGGAGCCCATACCACCGGAGCCCATACCACCGCCATTCATGGGCGGTTCTGCCGGCAAGGTGACACCTCGTTCTTTCGCACGCTGCACCATCCGTTTATGGTGCAGATTACGAATTCTTTCACGCTCCTGCTCGGTTTTAGCTGCGTGCATTTTGGCCTGCAAATCATTGCGCTCCTTTTGCGTCATGAGTTGGCTGCCATAAATCTGCTCCTGGGCCTGGGCCTGGGCCTGGGCTTGAACCTGATCGGCCGCCTGAAGACTACCGATCGTCAGGGGTGCTGAAATGACAAGTACCGAAAACAATAAAATTTTTTTCATCTGCCGTGACTCCATGTACAAAACGGGTTGTACAACTGATATGCCAGAACCATCGCAACCCATTCAATGATTTTGGCTGACGGCAAACAGATGTAAAATCCGCACCGTCAAAATCAATTTATACCCCCATTAAGCAAGATACAAGAAAATGCAAAATCCAATAAATCATATTGATATTTAAACGAGTCCTATGTAGATAAATGCTTTTTTTCAGCAAAAACCCAGAAACTTAATTCGGGGCATCAGGAAATGAAACGTCATATTTCCGCTTTCGCGCTATGATTGAAGCCATCTCAGTCAATCGATTTGCCCGCCGACCAAATATCAGCAAATCAAGCGCCGCCCCCTAAATAACGCGCAAAATCCCTAAAAAAATCAATGACAGAACACCGACAAACCGCATCAAATCAAGTCACAGCGCACGACAACAGCCCGTGGCGCTTCTGCATAGCGCCTATGCTCGATTGGACTGATCGTCATTACCGTTTTTTGGCGCGTCTTATGACCCAACATGCCCGGATGTACACTGAAATGGTCACCACCGGCGCCTTGCTGCATGGGAATGTGGACCGACATCTCAGATTTTCCGACACCGAGCATCCGGTTGCCCTGCAATTGGGCGGCAGTGACCCTTCGGCTCTGGCCGCTGCTGCACGCTTGGGCGCCGAGTATGGGTATGACGAAATCAACCTGAACGTGGGCTGTCCCAGTGATCGAGTTCAAAACGGCGCCTTTGGCGCCTGCCTAATGGCAACGCCCGAACTGGTGGCTGAAGGCGTACAGGCAATGCGTGCGGCCGTCTCGATTCCGGTGACCGTCAAAACACGTATCGGTATCGATCGTAGCGATAGCTATGACGAATTCGCCCGCTTCATCCGAATCGTCGCGGAGCAGGGTGGCGCTAACGTATTTATTGTGCATGCCCGCAAGGCCTGGCTTGATGGTCTCTCACCCAAGGAAAATCGGGAGATCCCGCCGCTACGCCGTGATTTTGTGCATCGGATTCACCAAGAACATCCCGAATTGACCTTTGTCGTCAATGGCAAACTGGAAACCCTGCCGGAAATGCAGGACGAACTGGAAACCCTGCCGGGCGTTATGGTTGGGCGAGCGGCCTATCAGCACATCGACTGGCTGCGTCATGTGGATCAGATTCTGTTTGATGATCCGCGACCGATCGTCTCACGCGCTGCCGTTGTGGACACCTATACGGATTATGTCGCGCAGGAAATCGCGGAGGGTGTCCCTCTGCATCTGATGACCCGGCCGTTACTGACGCTATTCAATGGCTTGCCGGGCGCACGACAATTCCGACGACATATTTCCGAACAGGCGCCCAAACGGCCTGCAGAAGCGATGGTCATCCGAGAAGCCATGCAGTTCCTGCCGGCAGACCCGGAAGGGGAAAGTGCCGAGCTTTCTGCGCGTTTGGCCGCGTTTTCGCTGGCCGGCTGACGTACAGGGTAGAATCCGGGGCTGATTTGCCTGAAAAAAGGCGCGTTTTCTGCTATCTTTGCACCCATTTTGTGGCCTCCGGAGTTCTTAGTGAACACTGCCCCGTATGATGTTTTAGCCTCTCATTCCCCCGCATCTCCAGTGCCTGGTGCCTCCACTCCGCCCACTCGGCCGGCAATTCTGCGCAAGCTGCATATCAAGACCTGGGGCTGCCAGATGAACGAGTACGACTCCGCCAAGATGGCGGATGTGCTTGGTGCCCATTCCGGTTTTGTGGTGACGGAAGATCCCGCCGAGGCGGATGTATTGTTGCTCAACACCTGTTCGATTCGCGAAAAAGCACAAGAGAAGGTCTTTTCGCAACTGGGCCAGTGGCGCCCCCTGAAGGAAAAGAACCCGAAACTGATCATTGGCGTGGGTGGCTGTGTAGCCAGCCAGGAAGGCGCTGCAATCCGCACCCGCGCGCCTTATGTTGACATCGTGTTCGGCCCACAGACCCTGCATCGTCTGCCCGAGATGGTGGCTGAAGTTGACGCATCACGGAAGCCGGTTATCGACATTTCGTTCCCCGAGATCGAAAAATTCGATAATTTGCCCGCCCCCCGTGCCGAGGGCGTGACGGCATTTGTTTCAATCATGGAAGGCTGCTCGAAATACTGCAGTTTCTGTGTCGTTCCCTATACCCGCGGTGAAGAGATTTCCCGCCCGTTTGATGATGTGATCGCCGAAGCTGCGGAGCTCGCGGAGCAGGGCGTGCGTGAAGTCAATTTGCTGGGTCAGAATGTGAATGCCTTCCGTGGCACCATGCACGATGGTCAGATTGCCGATCTGGCGCTGCTGATTCAGTATATTGCCCGCATCGAGGGTATTGGTCGTATTCGCTTTACCACCTCACACCCGGTGGAGTTTACGGATCGGCTAATCGAGGCCTATCGCAACGAACCCAAGCTTGCTGCCTTCCTGCACCTGCCAGTACAGGCCGGTTCCGATCGGATTCTCGCCCTGATGAAACGGGGCCATACCGTCCTCGAATACAAGGCCAAGATGCGCAAGCTGATCGCGGCTCGGCCAGGCATTTCGATATCCTCCGACTTCATCATCGGTTTTCCGGGTGAGACAGAGGCAGATTTCGAGGCCACCATGAACCTGATTACGGACATCGGTTTCGATCACTCATTCAGTTTCATCTACAGCCCGCGGCCCGGTACACCGGCGGCCAGCCTGCCGGATGATCAGCCTGAAACGGTCAAAAAAGCACGGCTGCACCGTCTCCAAGCCCAGATCACCGCTCAGGAGCAAGCCATTTCCCGATCCATGCTGGATTCCGTGCAAACCATTCTGGTCGAAGGTCCGTCCAAAAAGGATCCGAATGAACTGGTGGGCAAAACCGAAAACAACCGCAGTGTGATCTTCCAGGCACGCCCAGATCTCGTTGGTCTTTTTGTCGACGTGCGTATCACGGAAGTGAAGCCGAACTCTCTACGGGCCGAATTTATCGGCATTAACCCACTTGATCATGACCGTGCCCGGTCCCGCAAACTGGTTGCTGCCTGATGGTGGGTGATGCGGCACGTTTAGCGTTTGAGTTGACTCCAATAGACAACGAGCGCCTCTTGAAATTGACGGGTTCGTTCGACGCCCACCTCCGGGTTATCGAGCGCCGATTGGGCGTCGAGATCAACCATCGTGGCGGCCAGTTCGTCATTATTGGGCCAGAGCTGGCCACGCATCAGGTTCAGTCTGTACTTACCGATCTGTATTTACTGAGTGAAAACGAACCGATTGATGCTGAACGGGTCAATCTGTACCTGCAATCGGCCGGGCTGGAACAGGATGCACCGGCCAGTGGTGATGAGGTCCATATCATCACCCTGAAGGGTGTGGTGCGCGGACGCGGGTCCCGACAGATCAAGTATCTGCAGTCCATTGTCCAATTCGACCTGAACTTCGGTATCGGCCCGGCTGGCACCGGTAAGACCTATCTCGCGGTGGCCAGTGCCATCGATGCCCTGGAGCGGGGTATGGTGCAACGCATCGTACTGGTTCGGCCCGCCGTGGAAGCCGGGGAAAAACTCGGATTCCTGCCCGGTGATCTTGCGCAAAAAATCGATCCCTATCTACGCCCCATGTACGATGCGCTGTATGAAATGCTGGGGTTCGACAAGGTGACGAAACTCATTGAACGTCAGGTCATCGAGGTCGCGCCTTTGGCTTTCATGCGGGGTAGAACGCTGAACGAATCATTCGTGATTCTCGATGAAGCGCAAAACACCACGATCGAACAGATGAAAATGTTTCTGACCCGAATCGGCTTTGGCAGTAAAGCGGTCGTCACCGGCGACGTGACTCAGATCGATCTCCCGCGTGGCATGACCTCGGGTCTTCGAGACGCCATCGACGTGTTGAGCGAGGTGGATAGCATCGCCTTCACCTTCTTCCAGTCCCGTGATGTCGTGCGCCACCCGCTGGTCATGCGAATTGTCGATGCCTATGAGCGGCGAACCGCCAACCATCCCGAATCAGGATATTGATGAACCCGGTTTCCACACTCGAGCTTTTTGTCGACCGCCAGAAGGCCACTGAACTGCGCTGCCCTTCTCGAAATCGACTAATCGAATGGGTCCGGGCAGCGCTTGCCGAGGAAAAGATCACTACGGCCCTCGCGCTGACCATTCGCTTCGTCGACGATGACGAAGGAAAGTCACTGAATAATCAGTACCGTCATAAAAATTACGCAACCAATGTGCTTTCATTTCCTTATGATGCGGATGATCTGCCAGAAGCAATGTCGAATGAACGCTATTTGGGCGATCTTGTGGTCTGCGCACCGGTACTGGTACGTGAGGCTCTCGAACAGGGCAAATCCCTGACCGCCCATTCGGCGCATCTCGTCATTCATGGCGTATTGCACCTGCTGGGATTCGATCACGAAACTGATGAGGAAGCGCAGCGGATGGAAGCCCTTGAAATACGGGCCATGCACCGCTTGAATATGAGAAACCCCTATGAACTTGATGATTAACCCGAAACTCAAAGGAGTCAACACTGACCATGGACGATGATCCAAGTAGTCCTTCGCGTAGCTCTGAACCCGGTTGGTTCGGCCGGCTGCGCAAGCAATGGTGCATTAACCAAATTCAAACCTGTGATGACATTCTGACCATCGTTAAATACGCCGCTCAGAAAGAAATCATTCCGCATTCAGCCTCCGGGCTGATCGATTCCGTCCTCCAATTTCACGATTCGCGTGTTCGCGACATCATGATTCCCCGTGGGCAGATGGATGTGATCGACGCGACGGTATCCCTATCGGATATTTTGGCCAAGATTGCAGAAACCGGGCACTCTCGCTACCCGGTAATCCGTGAGCACCGCGACGAAATTGCGGGCATTCTGCTGGTCAAAGAACTCCTTCATTTTTATTCCGAGCAGCCCGATAAGCCCGAACATGCCGACTTCGACTTGAGCAAGCACACCCGCGCAGCGATGTTCGTGCCTGAAAGCAAGCGTCTCGACGCACTGCTTGCCGAATTTCGTCTGACACGCACCCACATGGCGATTGTGCTCGACGAGTTCGGTGGCGTAGCAGGTCTTGTGACCATCGAAGACGTCCTCGAGGAAATTGTCGGGGATATTGACGACGAATACGACACCGAGGAACGGATCAATATCCGGGAACAGGGTTCTCATCGCTTTACGGTGCGTGCCTTGACCACGGTCGATGAATTCAACGAACGTTTTTTCACTACCTTTTCCGATGATGAATACGAAACCATCGGTGGCCTGATCACTCACGAGCTGGGGCATCTGCCCCGTCGCGGCGAGGTGGTTCGGCTGGGCGGATTTGAATTCAAGATTCTCGGTGCCGACAAACGGCGCTTGCACCTGCTGCTTGTCACCCCGATGCCACAAACGCCCCCAGAAAATACCGATACTCAGGAACGCGCCGGATGAGTCAAGCATCCGACGCTAGCCCGGTGCTCCACTTCCGTTGGTATCTTCTTTTTGCTCTTCTGGCCGGCGCAATACTACCCTTGGGTTTTGCACCCCTCGATGTCTGGCCCGTCACGATCCTGAGTCCCGCCATCCTGATCCTGTTGTTAATCGGGCAATCGACCCGTCGGGCGCTCTGGCTTGGCTATGCCTTCGGTCTGGGGCAATTCGGTGTAGGCGTCAGTTGGGTCTATCTCAGCCTCAATCTGTTTGGTGGTGCAATCGCCCCTATCGCGGCATTGATCACATTATTGTTTTTTGGTGCACTGGCACTTTATGCCGCCCTGACCGCCTGGCTAGCCGTCTGGGCGAGTAGGGCGGGTCCGGCCGGAAACCCCGAAGATCGAAAACCAATTTGGCGTTTGATTCTCGCCTTTTCAGGCAGTTGGGTTTTCGTTGAATGGCTGCGGGGCTGGGTACTGAGCGGCTTCCCCTGGCTCGATCTCGGGGTTGCTCAGGTCAATGGCCCACTGGGCGGTTTTCTACCGCTCGTGGGTGAGTATGGGGTGAGTCTGATCACCGTCCTGATGGCAGGGCTGCTGGCCTGGGGGATTACCGAGGCCCGCCGGCAACAGACTGACGGGCTCAAAGCCGCAGGCATCCTGGTAGGCGTTTTCGTCCTTATCATCGGATTAGGTATTGGATTGAGCCGAATCCACTGGACCCAACCGGTCGGTAAGCCGCTGATGATCGGTCTGGCACAAGCGAATGTGCCCCAGATGCAGAAGTTTGACCCGGCCTTTCTCAATAAGACGCTTCATACCTACGTGGACTTATCTGACAGGATTGGGCCTGCAGATCTGATCATTTGGCCGGAAACTGCCATTCCAGATGTTCTGAGCAATCTGGAATGGTTTCGGAAAATTCTGGAGAAACGGTCGGCAGAGACCAAAACGGATTATCTGGTCGGCACCTTCACTCAGGATGGTGACGGACATTACTACAACAGTATGGTCGGTATCCCGAGCCAAGTAGGCAGTCACCGCAAGGCGCATCTCGTTCCCTTTAGTGAATACATGCCACTGCGGCCGATCATGGACTTGTTTTCGGGGCTGATCGACATCCCGATGTCCGACTTAACTCCCGGTGCTGCCAATCAGCCTCTGCCCACGGTGCAGGGTGTGCGGATCGGTCCTTCCATTTGCTATGAGGCCGATTTCGCCCGGGATATTCGGCATGATCTGCCGACAGCGGGGATTCTCGTGAACATCTCTAACGATTCCTGGTTCGGTGACAGCCTGGCTCCCCATCAGAATCTGCAAATGGCGGCCGTACGCGCCCTGGAATACGGTCGTCCGATGGTGCGGGCAACCAATACCGGGATCTCCGCCTTTATTGACACCGAGGGTCGGGTAACCAAAACTTTGGGCGTCGACCGGCAGGGCATCCTGAAATCAGCGGTTCAACCCTATCAAGGCACGACACCGTTTTATCATCTCCAATCCTGGCCGATCATCCTGTTTGCCATCATGTTCTGGGCCAGTGCCTGGCTTTGGCGCCGTCGAGTCATGCGCCCGGATTGAACCTCGGCGAAGTCCAAGGCTCAAAGCTCGGAATGTATTTCAATACCCGCTAACCCGATAACAAGAAATAAAATATGCAATCCATCGATCCGAACGACCATACGCCGGGCATCACCGCACTGGCTAATCAACCCAGAAAATTCAATCGTGCATTCTTTTCCACGGTCTGGGCGTTGGCGAAACCCTATTTCATGGAGTCGGACGAGCGCTGGAAGGCGCGGGGATTCCTGCTCGCCATCATCGTGCTTACCTTGATGCTCGTGTTCATCAATTTGCAGATTACCGACTGGTACAACCGTTTTTACAATGCTCTGCAAACCTATGATCAGGCCGGTTTCTGGAAGTTGTTAGGTGAATTTGCCCTGCTGGCCTTTTCCGCCATTGCTTTGGGCGTCTACCAAACCTATCTCACACAGCTGCTGGATCTACGCTGGCGCCGGTGGCTCACCGGGGATTACCTGAGTCGCTACCTGAGTGCGCAAACCTACTACCACATGGAGATCTTCAAGCGCGGTCAGGACAACCCCGATCAACGGATTGCCGATGATTTGAACATGTTTTCCCAACTCACGACGAGTCTGTTTACCGGTCTATTAAGTGCCATTGCTAATCTCGTCGCCTTTATTGGCCTGTTGTGGTTCCTGTCCGCCAAAGTGGTCATTCCCTGGCATGGCACCGAACACCACATCCCGGGGTTTCTGGTCTGGGTGGCCTTGCTGTACGCCGTTGCCTGGACCTGGGTAGCCGCTAAAGTCGGCAATCCATTGATCTGGCTTAACTTCAACCAGCAGCGCTTGCAGGCTGATTTCCGCTTCAGTTTGGTGCGTCTACGCGAGAACAGTGAGGCTGTCGCCCTGTATGCCGGTGAACACAAGGAAGAGGCGCAATTCAAATATCGGTTCGACCGCGTTTTCGACAATTACAAGCGCCTGATTCTTCGTCAGAAACGGTTTAACTGGTTCAGTAGCTATTTCAGTCAGGTGGCGATGATCCTTCCGTTCCTGGCCGCTGCCTCAGCCTATTTTGCCAAGGCAGTGCCGCTGGGCTTCCTGATGCAGGTCAGCTCCGCATTTGGCAATGTACAAAGCGCCTTTGCCTATTTGGCCCAGAGTTACGACAGCTTCGCGCAGTGGCATGCCGTCACCGACCGTCTGCAGGGTTTCCGGACACTCGTGACCGATGTGAAAACCCTGCAGAGCAGCGCACCTGAGATCATCCAGACACAAACGGCTACCGACGCCCCCAAGATCTCTGTGCGGGGACTGTCGATCAACCTTCCGGATGGACGAAGCCTGCTTAAGGACTTCAATATCGAGCTCGTACCCGGTGATCGTGCACTGATCATGGGCGCATCCGGCTCGGGTAAAAGCACGTTGCTCCGCGCATTGGCCGGTATCTGGCCGTTTGGACAAGGGCAGATCGATCTACCCAATGGTGAGGCGAAGCTTTTTCTACCTCAGCGCCCCTATCTTCCGGTCGGCACACTACGCGAGGCGGTACTGTATCCCTCCATGGCAACGGGAACCCCAAATGACCGCATCGTGACGGTTCTCACACAAGTCGGATTGCCCCAACTCGTCGAATACCTGGATGACATCGAACCCTGGGCGCACATTCTTTCCTTGGGTGAACAGCAACGCATCGCCATTGCCCGGATATTGTTGCAACAACCGATTCTCGTTTTCATGGACGAAGCCACATCGGCTCTGGACGAAACCAGTGAAACGATGCTCTATCAGTTAATATTTGCCCAACTGCCCAAAGCGGCCATCGTGAGTGTGGGGCATCGCACGTCGCTCGTACCGCTGCATACCCGTTTTTTGACCCTGACGGATGGGCGGTTGACCGAAAATCACTAATCGGACGGACCGTTTGACGCCCTGATTTCGGGCATTTTCCAGGGTAGGATTTACCATGAGTTCATATCGATGAGATTGTATGCACTGCTTGCCGTAGCGGGCGCCTTTGGGGCGATGGCCCGTTACGCTGTTACCGTGTTCATGGCGCATCAGTTCGGCCGCCAGTATCCCTGGGGCACATTGACCGTGAATGTGGTCGGTTCTGCGCTGATCGGGTTTCTAGGCATCTTTCTACTGACCAAATTACAGATTTCCACCGAGTACCGGATTGCCATTCTGACCGGCTTCCTGGGCGCTTTCACCACCATGTCGACCTTTTCAATTGATTCGTTGACCCTGTTCGAGCGCCATGAGTGGTGGGTATCCGGCATGTACATCACCGTAACCATCATGGCCTGCCTGGCAGCCGCGCGGGGCGGCATGCTGCTTGCGGAGCGACTTTGATCGAGGCTACGGCCGAACTCAGGCAGCAGATTCACACCTGGGCGATTGAGCTGGGATTTGACGATCTGCGCGTTTGCGATACCGATTTATCGGCGTACGAGGCCGGTTATCTCGAATGGATGGCCCAAGGTCATGCCGGTGGTATGGCCTATATGGGCGCGCATGGCCTCAAACGCTTTCGCCCCGAAACGCTCATTCCCGGCACACAACGCATCCTGACGGTTCGAAAGAACTACCTGCCCCCGGACGTGGCGGGGCCGGCCCATGTGCTCGGCACGCCCGATCTCGGCTACATCTCACGATATGCCTTGGGACGCGATTACCACAAGGTTCTGCGCAATCAACTGCAGAAGCTGGCCGACCGCATTCAAGACACATTCGGTCCTTTCGGATACCGCGCCTTCGTCGATTCTGCGCCCGTGTACGAAACCGGTCTGGCCGAAAAATCGGGTATCGGCTGGAAAGGCAAGCATTCACTGGTAATAAATCGAGAAGCGGGCTCCTGGTTTTTTCTTGGCGAACTCTTTATCGATTTCCCGTTGCCTATCGACAAGCCCGTAACCCCGCACTGTGGAAGTTGCACGGCCTGCATCACGATTTGCCCGACGCAAGCGATTGTGGCGGACGGGGTTGTAGATGCGCGGCGTTGCATTTCTTATCTCACCATCGAAAGCGATGAGGACATACCCATTGAATTCCGGGTGCCCATGGGCAATCGGATCTACGGATGTGATGATTGTCAGTTGGTATGTCCCTGGAACCGGTTTGCCTCACAGGCAGTTGATCCGGATTTCCGGGCACGACACGGCCTGGATGCCCCCGATTTGTTATCCCTGTTCGCGTGGGACGAACACACGTTTCTCCAACGAACCGAAGGTATGGCTATTCGTCGCATCGGATGGCAACGCTGGCTAAGGAATGTGTCTATTGCGCTGGGAAACCTGCTGGGGTCGCGGCCATCGGCACCCCAGAAAGTGATCGAGGCCCTCAATCTACGGCGCGGGCAGGTGAGCGATCAACTAGACCGACATATCGACTGGGCACTCGCCCAAAGTGAAGAGAAGGCGGGTTAGATAGGGATATGGGACTTACTCAGACCAGAACTGCATAAAATGTTCGAACAATGGCGCCATTTCACGGACACCCTGGCCCGGACGGGTATCGATAATCAGCAGGGCAAAGGGTGTTCCCTTCCAGCTCAATGTCTGGATGTAACAATCTACGTGAATCAGTTTCTGACCCTGTTCATCAACCAGACGGATCAGCTTGTGTCGATTTTCGTCCTGTACCTGGATGGCCTTGTTACCGGAAAACAAGCGATCAAACAGTGGATTCTGCAGCAAAGATAGCTGCTCAGGCACGCGCACACCCTCCGTGCGTTTATTGATACTCAGGGCCAGCACCTTTGCATCCTGCACATACCCATAGACAACGACACTGCGACAATGCAGACCTTCAATCAGACTGGCCAACAGAGCCTTGATCATCAGGATGGGTTCATGACGACTACAGGTAATTCGGTCGGAAAGGCTCAGGTAAGCGTGTTGCTGATCCGTCGGCGGTACCCCGTATTCACTGGGTAGCGGCCAAACCTCCCGGTGTTTGCGTTGGGTATCGATCAGCAGTTTGGCGCTGCAGTAAAAACCGATGGGGTAGAATTCATGAGCGGTCTGGAGGGCTGTGTTATGGATCAGTTGATCGGTGGTCACCAAATCACGATTGAGCAACTCGGCAATGAGCTTTTTGGTTGCCAGCATCTCTGTGTGGTACCAGCCCAGTTCACTGTAAAAACATAAGCGACGAGCAAGCAGAACGATGGTCTGGTGATGTTTGGCCAATACCGGGGAGGCGGCTTCATCCTGATACAACTGGGTTGGCAGATAGAAATATGCGCCCAGTTCACATTCAAGATCGGCCAGATCAATACCCTGAATTTTGAGCACATCCTGGATGGCCAACCCCAGTGAGGCTCTTCGATTGTCACGCACGCACGCCAAGGCGGCACGCATCACGTCGGGCGCATCGCGCCATAGCGCCAGTTCGATGAAATTGTGCAGTAGGGTCGCCAGCACAACGATTTCATAGTTCGTATCCCGAAACTCTGTGAGCCAGCTCTCCGCATGCCGTGCGGCATGGAGGCTGCGGCTGAGCCCCATGAAATACCCAGCCCGGGCCGACTCATCAGTCAGAACATCTTCGAGCACACCTAATTTCGGCAACTCGGATTTGGCCCAGGTATTGCCTAAAAGGGACAAGGCATGATCGAGACTGTGCGGCGCATTTCGGTTTTTGGCACGCTGCGCCCGAGCAGCCGCACCCATGATGAAGGCGCAGGCACCCGGATCACGCCGAATCCAGCCAACCAATGCCCCTTGATCCCCTTCCTCTCGCTGGAGATTCCGACAAATCTGCTCGTGGACCTCTCCCCGAACGGGCAATGGGTTTTCCTTCAGATATGCGATCCAGTCATTCGGCAAGGGCATGTGCGCACCACCCGTTCAACGGTTTCGATTCCTAGATCTTGTGGGCCATTTCAACGGCGTTCCCCGTATAGTCGGCCGGCGTCAGTTCCATCAGTCGCATCCGAGCCTCCTCGGGAATATCTGAAATCTGTGCGATGAAGGCCCGCATGACAGCCGCATCGACCGTCTGCCCACGCGTGAGGGCTTTCAACTGTTCGTAGGGATTTTCTACCCCATAGCGGCGCATGACGGTCTGAATGGCCTCACCGAGAATCACCCAGTTCTGATCCAGCTCGGCACGCAGTCGGATTTCATCCACCTCAAGCTTGCTCAGACCCTTGAGCAGGGAGCGGTAGGCAATCAACGCGTGGGCCAGTCCGACACCCAGTGTACGCAACACAGTGGAATCCGTCAGGTCACGCTGCCAACGGCTGATCGGCAGCTTCTGCGCGAGATGGGTGAGCAACGCATTGGCGACGCCCAAATTCCCTTCGGCATTCTCGAAATCGATCGGGTTAACCTTGTGCGGCATGGTCGAAGAACCGATCTCACCCGCAACGACTCGCTGCTTGAAGTGCCCCAGCGCGATGGAGCCCCAGAGGTCTCGGGACAGATCGATCAGGATGGTGTTGAATCGGGCGCACGCATCAAACAGTTCGGCAATATAGTCATGAGGCTCAATCTGAATGGTGTAGGAATTCAGCATCAGACCCAGACCCCGGACGAAGTTTTCGGAAAATGTCGGCCAATCCAGATCGGGATAAGCGGCCAGATGCGCATTAAAATTACCAACGGCACCATTGATCTTACCCAGGATTTCAATGTGCTGAATGACTGTGCGCTGGCGCTCCAATCGGGCAACAACATTTGCCAACTCCTTGCCGATGGTGCTCGGGGAGGCCGGCTGCCCATGCGTACGGGAGAGGAGGGGCACGGCGGCCCATTGGTGGGCCTTGTCGCGCAGATCCTTGATGATTTCGTCCAGAACCGGCAGAAGCACGGACTCTCGCGCACCGCTCAGCATTAGTCCGTAGGCCAGGTTGTTGATGTCTTCGGAGGTGCAGGCAAAGTGAAAAAACTCGCTCAGCTCGTTCAATTCAGCAAAATCCGCCACCGTCTCCTTCAGGAAATACTCGACCGCTTTCACATCGTGATTGGTGGTTCGCTCGATATCCTTGACCCGTTGTGCATGCTTCACATCAAAGTTATCGACAATTTCATCCAGAAAAAGTCGGGCAGCAAGCGACAGGCTGGGCACTTCGCTGATGCCGGGATGCGCACTGAGGGCTTTGAACCACTCGATCTCGACTCGCACCCGGTTCTTGATCAGGGCAAATTCGCTGAAATAGGCGCGCAACGGCTCGGTCTGTCGGGCATATCTGCCGTCAACAGGACTGATGGCGGTGAGGGAGAAATCAATGTCTGAATACATGTTTTTTACCTAGGTAAATCTATCTGAGCGGTCTGATTTCGGTCGGAATCAGACCGGGTTTGCCTCGGGCGTATGTAGCACCTGCTGCAGATCATGAATCAACCGGCGCAAGGCTTCGACCATCAGGCGCTGATCGGCATCCAGCTGCTGATCGGCATCATCCAGGGATTCGGCGGGATCGGTATCCAGCAATTCGGTAGGTTTGATTCGGGTCAGACCGCCATCTGCGCGTAAGGTGAACCGAATCTGCTCGCGCCAGATCAATTCGAGCTGATCGACCTTCATGCCCTCATGTAGATGTGCGATCACGTGCGGATCTGGCAGTGCAAGCTTGGCGACCGTGATGGTGCCGCCTTCTCGCAAATCCACAAGCCTGGCAGCCTCACCGATCTCAAATCCTTCGGGCGGAGCACCCAGCAACCAGGCAGAAAGTTGTGCTGAGATATCCTGACCAGCCAGCCAAGGCACCATGCGCCATTGGCCAAGTGCTTCGCGCAATTGATTGCTCAGGCGCTCGATCTTGTTGGCTGTGACGGTATCAAACCAGACTTGCTCATGCTTCCTGTCAATGATGGCCTGTGTCACGTTCTGGCGCGGGAAAGCCTGCGGCAGCAACTCAAGAAGCACAGCATCGCGCATGGCAACGCGTTCGGCGCGGGTTGGCTCAGCGCTGTCACCATTTCGGGCGAGCAGCCGATTTTCCGCCTCGTCCCGCACCACTGACGCAGGTACCGTCCGTTCTTCACGGCGTAACGCGATTCGCCCGGCTTCATCAGTGTCATGGACGAAATTTTCGCCAATCACGGTTTGCCAGCCGACCGACTCCACCTGCTGGGCGCGGGTGGGAATAAAGGGTTTTTCACCCAGGGGGGCGGCCAGCGAATTGAAATCGGCCACCGTGGTTTCCAAACGGTACACCGATAATTGACGAAAAAACATGCGAACCTCCTTCTAAAGTCCCGCCATTATGCCGCATCCGACACGCGACTGCCTACGCGCACTCAAACGACCATAGGCACAATTCTCACGTGCTTACGCCATGACAATCCTTCGGGCGGGCCTTCCGGCGGGTTATACTCACGACAATCGACTGCCGCACTGACCCCATAACGAGCTTTAGTTTTATGCATACGATCGAACGCACGACAGCCCCGGAAATTCGCCTGGCAGATTACCTGCCACCGGATTTCCTGATTGACACGATCGACCTGACCTTCAATCTGGGTCCTTCGGTAACGTCGGTAGCGTCCCGGATGCAGATACGCCGCAATGGGGATCATTCGCGTCCGCTGGTGCTGAACGGCGAAGACTTGAATTTGCGATCGGTCCAACTGAATAATCAGCCGCTCTCTGCCGATCATTATTCCTGCACGGATACTCACCTGACGGTTCCGTCTGTGGGTGACGATTTCACGTTGTCGATCGAAACCGAAATCAATCCTGCGGCCAATAAAGCGCTGGAAGGGCTCTACCAGTCCTCAGGCAATTTCTGCACCCAATGCGAACCGGAGGGGTTCCGTCGCATCACCTATTTCATCGACCGTCCCGATGTGCTGGCGCGCTACAGTGTGACCATGATCGCTGACCGGGCGCTGTATCCCGTATTGCTGGCCAATGGCAACCCCTTAAGCCTTGAGCCGGCGGGGGAGGGCAAGCATGTCGCGCGTTGGGTCGATCCCCATCCGAAGCCGTCCTACCTTTTCGCGCTGGTTGCCGGCAAACTGACCGCCCTGAAGGATCGGTTCATTACCCGCTCTGGTCGCGCGATCGACCTGGCCATTTATGTTGAAGAACATAATGCCGACCGTTGCGAGCACGCCATGGACTCTCTGAAGAAATCCATGCGTTGGGATGAGGATACCTATGGTCGCGAATATGATCTGGACGTATTCAACATTGTCGCCGTCGACGATTTCAATATGGGTGCGATAGAAAACAAGGGGTTGAACATTTTCAACTCCCGATACATCCTGGCCAAACCCGATACGGCCACCGATGGCGATTATGCCGGCATCGAATCGGTTGTAGCCCACGAGTATTTCCACAACTGGTCCGGCAATCGCGTGACCTGTCGTGACTGGTTCCAGCTCTCGCTCAAGGAAGGCTTCACGGTTTTCCGCGATCAAGAGTTCTCAGCGGACATGGGCTCACGCGCCGTGAACCGGATACAGGATGTGAATCTACTGCGTCAGGTGCAGTTTGCGGAGGATGCCGGCCCCCAGGCACATCCGGTGCAGCCAAAAACATATCGTGAAATCAACAATTTCTACACATCCACGGTGTACAACAAGGGTGCTGAAGTCGTTCGAATGCAGCGCAATCTGCTGGGGTGGGACACGTTCAGGCAGGGAACCGATCTGTATTTCGAACGATTTGACGGGCAGGCCGTAACGATCGAGGATTTCATCCAGTGCATGGCCGATGCCTCGGGCAGGAATCTTCAGCAATTTCGCCGTTGGTACGACGTGGCTGGCACACCAAAATTGCAGTTCACCGACAACCGCACCCCCGGCGAATATACCCTCACCATTCAGCAGGAAGCGTCGGAAAATCAACCCTTCATGCTTCCACTGGATGTTGCGCTATTCACGGCGTCGGGTGAACCGGTCTCCATGAACGGTCAGCAGCAGCAAACACTAACGCTCACCGAGTGTCATCAAACCTGGTCATTCCCGGTCGATTTGCCTCTGGATACGAAGATCATCCCATCGCTGAATCGCGGTTTCACGGCACCTGTTGACATCGATTATCCCTATGACGACAGCGCGCTCGCCACACTCAGCTGTGCAGACTCAGACCCATTTAATCGTTGGGATGCGCTGCAGAAACTCCTGCTTCGCACCCTCATGGCGCGGATTCAAACAGCGGTCGCACAGGAAGGTTCGGCAGAAGATACCCTACCAAACGGGCTCTCCAACGCCTTCGGTCAAATCCTGCTTGAGTCAGACCACGACCCGATGTTCGTTGCCGAATGCATCACTCTGCCCAGTGAAAAATATTTGGCAGATCAGTTTGCGGAAAACATCCCCTTCGAATGGATTCATAGTGAGCGTACCCGTCTGCGACTTGAGTTGGCGACGGAGTGGGAATCCACACTCCTACTGGTTTACGAGAAGAACCTGCCACCCAAGAAATATCGCTACCTGGCACGCGATGTCGGTCAGCGACAGATTCGACGTCAGGTATTGTCGTACCTGATTGCTCTGGACCGCCCGTCATGGTTACAACTGGCAGTGAACCAGTTTGAACGGGCAGACAACATGACCGAATCGTTCAATGCCTTGCTCGCACTCAGCGTCCGTCCTACGAGCGAATTCGAGCGACTCATGTCGGTGTTCGAGGCCCGTTGGCGTCATGATCCCCTTATCATGGACAAGTGGTTTGCGCTTCAGGCACAACGGACGGACGGGGATGCCATTCAGCGGGTGCAGCAACTGAAGGAACATTCAGCTTTTTCACTCAAGAACCCGAACCGAGTTCATGCCCTGATCGGCAGTTTTGCGCGCGGTAACCAATTGCATTTTCATGCCATAAAGGGTCACAGTTACGCGTGGATCGCCGATGAAATCATCGAGATCGATGGGTTTAACCCTCAATTGGCCGCGCGATTGGCCTCGGTATTCAATATCTGGAAACGACTGGATCCCAATCGGGCTGCATTGATGAAAGCCGCTCTGATCCGAATCAATGAGCGGCCGGACTGCTCGTCTGACCTCGCCGAAATTACGGGTAAATCTCTGGGGAATTGATCCAGTACCCCCGAGATTTGGTATAAGGTTAAAGAAATCGTTATTTGTGACGATGTAAATGATTGGATAAGGCGATTTTGAGTCGTTGTCGGCCCCCCCGACATGACCGAGACCGCACTTTATGGATGCCCTCAAAACGGGCATTTCACGTAATTTATAAAATGGAAATAATATGACCCTCATTATTGGCTGGGTATTACTGTTCGGATCGGTCATCGGTGGTTTTATCTTGGCAGGTGGCCACATCGCCGTCCTAATACAGCCCATTGAGTATCTGATGATTATTGGTGCCGGCACGGCTGCCTTTATCGGCAGTAACTCCGGCAAAACAATGAAAGCCACGCTCAAGGGCTTTGGAATGGCTTTCAAGGGGTCTAAATACAACAAGGCTCTCTACATGGAAACTCTGGCACTTCTGTACCATATTTTTACACGGGCACGTAAAGAAGGATTGATGTCCATTGAGGAAGATATTGAGGACCCGAGTAACAGTGCCTTATTTCAGGAAGCGCCAAGTGTCTTGGCCGATCACCACGCCGTAGAGTTTATCACCGACTATATGCGCCTCATGGTGTCGAGCACCTTAGATGTGCACCAGATCGATAATTTGATGGACATCGATATCGACACCCATCATCAGGAAGCCTCCTTGCCGGGTGGTAATATTGCCAAAATTGCAGATGGTTTACCGGCGTTCGGTATTGTGGCCGCAGTTTTGGGTGTGGTGCATACGATGGAGTCTGTTGCCGAGCCGCCGGCAGTACTGGGTGGGCTCATCGCTGCAGCGCTGGTCGGTACCTTTTTGGGTATCCTGATCTCTTATGGGATTGTAGGGCCGGTCGCTGCCAACCTGGAACATAAGGTCAATGATTCCACTAAATATTACCAAAGCATCAAGGCGGCCATGATCGCCTTCATGAACGGCTATCCACCACAGGTATCCGCTGAATTCGGGCGCAAGGTGCTGTTTTCTTCTGATCGCCCGGGCTTCCAGGAACTGGAAGAATTTCTGAAGCAGAAGAAATAAACCGCCTCTACTCATTAACTCGTCGAGAACCGCACGATGGCCGAACAGCCAGATCAAGCCAAACCCATCATCATCAAGAAGGTCAACAAGGGCCATGGGGGCACCACGGGGGCGCCTGGAAGATTGCTTATGCCGACTTCGTGACGGCGATGATGGCTTTTTTCCTATTGATGTGGCTCCTGGGCTCGGTGGGTGAGGCCAAGCTAAAAGGGATCGCAGACTACTTTGCCAACCCGCTCAAGGTCACGCTGGAAGGTGGTCCAAGCGCTGGCGCATCTGTGAGCTTGATTAATGCAGGCGGTGAGGATCTCACCCGCCAGCAGGGCCAAGTTCGGAATGGCACCAATCCACCGATCAAGGCCAATCTCGACGAAAACAAAATGACCGAAGCTCAGGCTCGGAAAAAAATTGAGGAAGAAGATAAAAAACGGATTGAAAACCTGAAAAAGGAGCTGGAGTCCCTAATCAATATTGATCCAGCACTCAAGGCCTACAAGGATCAGATTAAACTCGATATGACCCGAGATGGCCTGAGAATTCAAATTCTTGACCAAGCAAAACGGCCCATGTTTAAAGTTGGTTCAACCCACCTGGAGTCCTATGCTGCAGAGATCCTGAACAAACTTGCCCCGGTCATCAATCAGTTACCTAATCGTCTCAGTATTATCGGTCATACTGATTCGCTGCCCTACAACGGCATAGACAGAAGCAACTGGGAGTTGTCTGCGGATCGGGCGAATGCAGCCCGGCGTGAACTTGTCAAAGATGGGTATGATGAGAAAAAACTCCTGCGCGTCATTGGTATGGCTGCCGCATTACCCTTTATCCCAGATGACCCTGCCGACCCACGTAATCGCCGGATTTCGATTATTGTAATGAATGACTCCGCCACGGATCGTGTCCTTCACCCTACAGATTTTCAGACGAGGGCGGAAAATACCTTGCCTGGCAGTCAAATTGACCTGATCACCCCAAATCTTGGTGGAAATATCGCGCCACTTGCTCCAGTAGCAGCCCCAGTGCAACCAGTGGGCGGGGGTGGATCAACGACCACGCCGGCTACCCGTTAGCCTGATAGGACACCGTGGGTTTGCGGGTTGAGCCAGCATTCGCCAGGCGCATGTGAACACCTCAAAACACAATGAAATCCCAATTTCAGCGATCGGAACGTGACTGGCGCGCCTTTTTCATGCGGCAGTCAGCAATCCCATCGCAGCTTTCCTGGACAGGAATATGACCGCATGACCCGTTTTCTGAGTTTTGCCCTTGCACTAACCGCCTTATGTGCCGGGGTGATCCTGACCGTCAGTATTCTTTATGTGAGCGAGCAAAATGGCGTTCCTCGCGCGCCCCCGTTACTCGCCGGACTGATGGCAGGTTTATTTGCCATGCTCATCGGCTGGCGTCTCCTGGCTGCCTGGTGGCGGCCCGTCTTGTTCCTTATGCCAATTGCCACCGTACTGTCCTTCAGTATCAGCCCTTGGTGGTTTTTTGCAGTGTCCGTACTCCTTATCGCCCTGCAGTGGAATGCCGTATTCAATCGAATCCCTTTATATCGCTCAGATAAGATGGTTGGCCATCGGCTCACCGATTTCATGCAATCCCGGGGTTATCAAAGCCTGCTCGATATTGGCTGCGGGGATGGTCGCTTGCTCGTGCGCATGGCTAAAGCTTGCCCCAATGCAAATTTTGTTGGCATCGAAAGCGCGCCCATATTGTATTTAATCGCCTACTTGCGCTGTTTAAAACAACCGAACTGCCAAATTCTGTTTGGAGACTTCTGGAAACGATCGTGGGCGCCCTATGATGTGGTGTTTGCCTTTCTGTCTCCGGAGCCAATGCTTTGGGTTTGGCGGAAAGCAGGGCGGGATATGGGCGAGCATAGCGCCTTGTTGAGTTTGGCATTTGCGGTGCCGGGGATAGAGGAGGATGGATTGTTACCTGCCCAGCATTTCGATCTTTATCTGTATGAGCAGCGAGGAGGACACCAACATGCAGATTCCATGGGCAAAAAAAAAGACTCGTAAGAGTCAGTTTGGGTGCTTCTAAAAAAGCTCGGCCATCAAATGAATGATGGCCGTTGATCAGCTAAAGCATGGTTAGCTTAGCGACGCGCGCGGAACTCGCCGCGGTCACCGCCACGATCATTAGTGCGCTCGCGGGGACGGGCTTCATTGACACGGATGTTGCGTCCGTTCAGTTCGGTGTTGTCCAGCTGCTCGATGGCGGTCGTGCCAGCAGCTTTATCAGCCATTTCAACAAAGGCAAAGCCCTTGGAGCGACCGGTGGCCATGTCTTGGATCACTTTGGCAGATTTTACTTCACCAAAGGCTTCGAATGCAGTGCGAACATCTGCATCGTCAGATTGATAGGACAGGTTGCCAACATAGATATTAATCATCGGAAAAAATACTCTCGTACATGTGCTAACGCTTCAGACCGTGTGTAGTGTCTAGCACTGAAAACCCCTGCACACAGGTACTTATTGTTCGGCTGTATGATACTAGCCGCAAAAAATACCCTGCCGACAATAAACGAAAAGGAATGGAATACAAGTAGTTTCGTCAACCCTTTGTTAAAAGAATCAACATCTGTTGTGCAAATACAAAAATATCTGGTCCTTTTCCAATCATTGTATTTGCCATTCTCCAGGGGAAATGCGTACGCATCTCGCACACAACCTAAGATAGGTTCTAGATTTGATAAATAGCCTATTGTAATAAATAGGTTTATTTTTTCGCCATCTGAATGGGGTTTTGTATGCTTCTCAGGCCGCAGTTTCGATTTCGAGCTACATCGATGCCGGCATACGCATGCTGTTCCAATACTGAACGAACTGTGCGGCCACGCGGCCACTTCTCGATCCCCTGAGGCGGGCAAACCGCAACGCTTCGACCTGCCACTCCGTACCCTCGTTCCACCCACCACGTTCATCACCGATCGAGCCAACAGTCAGATGAGCACGAACAATATCTAGGTACTGCTCCTGACTGAAGGGATGAAAAGCGAGCCAAAGTCCGAACCGCTCAGACAAGGACACTTTTTCGTCGATGGCATCACCTTCGTGCAGTTCGCCGTCAATCACGCGCCCCTCAAGATTGTCCTGCATCGACTCTGGCAAAAGATGGCGGCGGTTCGACGTCGCGTAAACCAGAATGTTTACGGGCGGCGTCATCAGCGAACCGTCAAGCAAGGCCTTAAGGCTCTTGTAACGCATGTCCTGCGCTTCAAACGACAGATCATCCACAAAAAGCACGTATCGTCTGGGTGTTCGCGTGAGGATCTGTATCAGATCGGCCAGGGCGGAAAGCCCCGCATGGTCGAGCTCGATCACGCCGAAATCCTCGCCGCCATATCGAGTGAGCATCGCGCGAATCATCGCGCTCTTGCCGGTTCCCCGCGCCCCCCATAGGAGCACATGGTTAGCCGGCTTTCCGGAGAGGAACAAACGCGTATTACGATCGATCTGATCGAGCTGCCGCGCCCTGTGGAGAATGTCCTTTGGATCCTCCAGCGCGGGTTGCTCAATCTGAATAAATCCACGTTCGGGAACCCATCTCTGGGCGAGGGCGTGCGGGTGAGGCCGTAACCGGCGTCCCATCGCCTGCGCCGTGTCGGGACAACCGGAATGCTTGTATCCCTGCAATTTCCGGACGGTGAGTTTTGAGCGGAAGGGAATTGACATAATATGGACTCGCGCCAAGCTGTGAAATGATCGAACCCCATGATGGCGCCATGCGCGCCCGTGAAGCGGTGGTTTGTCCGATTTTAACCGAGGAAACAGGAATACCATGCCCGATTTAACCGTTCCCGCCGTATTGTTTGCTCTGGTTCTGCTCATCCTATTGGGGCAGTGGATCATGGTGCGGCGTGCTAAATCTACACAGGGAATGCCCGCACCCGTGGAATTACTTCAATGCTGCACGCCTGTCGCGCAGAACGCCCCAGAAAATGAAGGGGTGTTCTTTTTCGAGGCACCGGGCTGCATGGCCTGCCGCCGAATGGCGCCCATCCTTGAAACGGTCCTGAAGGACCACCCGGTACACTTGTGCGTCATCAATGTTCAGGAAAAACCAGAGCTGGCACGCACACTGAGAATCATGGGGACACCGACAATCATACTGGTGCACGAAGGGAATATCGTTCAAGTCATCGTGGGGGGCATCTCGCCATCGAAACTTCAAACACACATCACCCAATACTGGCCTCAAAGCAACGACCTATCCCCGGACTCTAATGCGCTGAAACCAGGTTCACACTCGGAACCATGAGTTGCGCAAGATGGGCACTAAGCTGCCCGAAAAATCACGTCGAATCGCTAAAATAGGGCGGCCATCCGATTTTGGCTTACACTTCGCCCCTTAAAATTTCTGGCCCATGCCCGAAACCACCCTATACGGATCACCTCAGAACGTTCCCAAGGAGCACGTATGACCTCACTGAACGCGGCCCCCCTGTCGCTGGTCATCCCCGTTTTCAACGAGCAGGATAATATTGCCCCCTTGCTGGAGCGCGTCCATCATGCCCTGGCGAGCTATCCCGCCCCCTGGGAAATCCTGCTGGTGGATGACGGCTCCGCAGATGGCACGGTGGCAAGGATTACGGAAGGGCAGAAGCACTACGGTCATCATGTTCGTTTGGTGCCGCTGGCCCGAAATTTCGGACAAACAGCCGCCATGCAGGCAGGGATCGATCTGGCCCGTGGGGATGTCATCGCAACCCTGGATGGGGATTTGCAAAACGATCCGATTGATATACCCCGTATGGTCCACCGGCTGCTCGACGAAGATCTCGATCTCGTCTCAGGTTGGCGCAAGAATCGTCAGGACAATCTTTGGCTACGTAAAGTACCTTCTCAGATCGCCAATCGCCTGATCCGCAGAATCACCGGCGTCACCTTGCACGATTACGGCTGTAGCCTGAAAGTTTTCCGGGCGGTCGTTATCAAGCAGGTTCGGCTCTACGGCGAAATGCATCGGTTCATCCCTGCCTGGTTGGCCACGCAAACTGCCCCTAGCCGCATCAAGGAGGAAGTGGTTTCGCATCATGCCCGCACGGCAGGCGTTTCAAAATACGGTTTGTCACGAACTTTTCGCGTCATCATTGATCTTATCTCTGTATTTTTCTTCATGCGTTTCGCCGCACGACCAGCGCACTTCTTCGGCATGCTGGGGCTCGGCTTCGGCGCATTGGGCGGGGTCACCCTTTTTTATCTGTTGATCTTGAAGATATTGGGAGAAAACATTGGTGATCGTCCCCTGTTCATGGTGGGTATCATGCTCGTTCTGATCTCGGTCCAGATACTGACGACCGGTGTGTTGTCGGAAATGCTTTCCCGTACCTATCACGAAGCCAAGGACGTTCGTTCCTACCATATCCGTCCGACGGCCCTGATGGAGGTCACTGACACTGACTGGCAACAGCCGAACGAAGATCCGATCGAACCAAACGGACCGAAAATCACATGAACGTAGACAAGGGCCATCTTCCAATTTGGGCGCGAGACCCAATGCTAGATACCACGGCCGGCATGAAACTGGCCTATGGCTTTATCATCACTGCTTCGATCGCGCTGATACTCGTCACCGCGGTCCCTCATGCACGGATGTCGCTGTTTCATGCCTTCAACAACCTCGGGCCGCTGGCACCCGCATTCTGGTCGGGCCTGAGTTCACTGGCAGACACCTATCTGGCACTGGGCTTATTGCTGCCGGCTCTGCTCTGGCGGCCGCGACTGGCCGCGTTGCTCCTGCTGTCGGCGATTCTGGCAACACTGATAACGCACACCCTCAAGCCCATACTCGATGTATCGCGCCCACCCGCCGTCCTGGCAGCCGATGCCTTTCATCTCATCGGCCACCGACTGGATCATGGAAGCTTCCCATCCGGTCATGCCGTCACGGCATTCACCCTGGCCGGCATGCTGATCATCGGGTTGCGTCTTTCCTTCGGCTGGGCGCTACTGGCCTTGATCGGCGCCAGTCTTTTTGCCATCTCGCGCATGGCCGTGGGTGTCCATTGGCCGACGGACGTGCTGGCAGGCAGCGTGATCGGCCTTGTTTCTGTTTTGCTGGGACAACGTATGCTCAGTCGCTGGCATCGCCTGCGACGAGCGAACTGGCCGATTCCGGTCGCTCTGTTCATCAGCGGAACCTGTGCCTTGTCCGCACCTTGGTTTTCCACAGGGTATCCGCTGGGCATCTGGGCGAACTGGGGCGTAGCCATTATGGGTTTGTGCGTGTTGCTACTGGCAAGTCAGCGTTACTGGCCCGTTTATCGCAACCGAAAGCGTCTCCCGCTGCGCGATTTGGGACGCCCGGAGTGAATAGGCTGCCAGATATTTCAGGAAAAGCTTATATACTAGGCGCCATGAGTAACCATCAGGGTGCACGAGTGCACCTCGGCAGAGTATAATTATCGGCTATGTCACTTATTGCATTCGGTCTGAATCATAAAACTGCCCCAGTTGATGTGCGCGAACGCATTGCCTTCGGCATTGATCGTCTGCCGTCGGCGTTGAATGATCTGATTCACGGCTGTGGCGCTAAAGAAGCCGCCATTGTCTCTACGTGCAATCGTACGGAAATCTATACCCACTCAGAATGTGTCCGTGAGAACCTCATCGAATGGCTCGCCACGTTCCATCAATTGCCCGTTGAGTCCATCGCGCCTTATGTCTATGCCCACAAGGACGCCCTGGCTATCAGGCACCTGATGCGCGTCGCCTGCGGGCTGGACTCCATGGTGCTGGGTGAGCCGCAGATTCTGGGCCAGATCAAGGATGCGTTTACCATCGCCCAGGATGCGCAGGCACTCGGTCCGGTATTGGGCCGATTGTTCCAACATACTTTTTCCGTTGCCAAACAGGTTCGAACCGACACCCAGATCGGGGCGAGCCCGGTCTCGGTTGCCTTTGCCGCAGTGAATCTCGCCAAACAGATTTTTGGTGATTTTTCTCAAAAAACGGCACTGCTGATCGGGGCAGGGGAAACGATTGAACTCTGTGCCCGGCACCTGCGAGGGAACGGGCTCCGCCAGGTGATTGTCGCCAATCGCTCCATCGATCGCGCCCATCATCTCGCAGAGCAATTCGGCGGCCTCGCTATCGGCCTGGCGGAAATCCCCACGCATCTGCACAAGGCGGATATCGTCATTTCCTCCACGGCCAGCCCCGTGCCGGTACTTGGGAAAGGCGCCGTCGAACAGGCCCTGAAGCAGCGCAAGCGTCGACCGATTTTCATGGTGGATATTGCGGTCCCCCGTGATATTGAACCCCAGGTAGCCGAACTGCAGGATGTTTATCTGTACACGGTTGACGACCTGAAATCGGTCATTGATGAAGGGCAGAAATCCCGCGTCGCTGCCGCAGAACAGGCCGAGGAAATCATCAACCTGCAGGTAGGGCATTTTCTCGAATGGGTGCAACTGCAAACGGGCGCCGAACTGATCAAATCCTACCGGCATCAAGCCGAGGTGACGCGAGATGATGTTCTGTTCCGCGCCAAGGCATTGATGGCCGCAGGAAAAACCCCCGAAGAGGCCATGGATTTTATCGCACATACCCTCACTAACCGGCTGATTCACCGACCAACAATTGTACTGCGAGAGGCCTGTGCCAGTGGCGACCTGGCGCTGGTTCACTCCGTGCAGAATGTACTCGGCCTGGCCGAAAAACCCGAGCGTTAGCGTTACGGTAAAACACGCCGTGAGATGCGCGCCCTGATCCGATTTTCTTAGCTCACACCGGGCTTACACTAGTACTTATTCCTATGTTATCAACCTCATTGCTGAATCGTTTGCTCGCACTCTCCGAGCGTTACGATGAACTCACTGCATTGCTTTCCGAACCCGAAATCATCAACAACCAGGATCGATTTCGAACGCTTTCGCAAGAGCATTCTCGCTTATCCGATCTCGTGCATGCACTGGCTGATTACCAGAAAACCAAGGCCGATTTGGCTGCCGCTACGGCCATGAGCCATGAGTCAGATTCCGACCTGGCAGCGATGGCCGATGAAGAAATGTCCGTATTGCAAACCCGTCTGGAAAGCCTGGACGAGGCACTGAAACTTCATCTTTTGCCGCATGACCCGGCGGATGATGGCGATGTCTATCTTGAGGTACGTGCGGGTACAGGCGGCGATGAGGCCGCCATCTTCGCCGGAGATTTGTTGCGGATGTATCTTCGCTACGCCGATCAGCGGGGTTGGCGTACAGAAATACTCTCCGAACAAGCCGGCGAGCATGGCGGTTATCGGGATGCTGTCGCGCAAATCAGCGGCGACGGTGTGTATGCGGCGCTGAAATTCGAATCCGGTGCCCATCGCGTACAGCGTGTCCCTGCCACGGAAACACAGGGCCGGGTGCATACTTCGGCCGCGACCGTTGCGGTAATGCCGGTGGTGCCGGAAGCCGAAGCCATCACGCTGGATCCCTCCACCCTGCGAATCGATACGTTCCGCGCCTCCGGGGCAGGGGGGCAGCACATCAACAAGACCGACTCGGCCATCCGGATCACCCACCTGCCCACGGGTATGGTCGTCGAGTGTCAGGACGAGCGTTCACAGCACAAGAACCGCGCGCGTGCATTGAGCGTTCTTGCTGCGCGGCTCGCGGACCAGGAGCGGCAGCGCATCCATTCGGAGCAGGCGGCAACACGCAAGGCACTGGTGGGCTCCGGCGATCGCTCAGAACGCATCCGAACCTACAACTTTCCTCAGGGTCGAGTCACCGACCACCGGATCAACCTCACGCTCTATCAACTGGACCGCACACTGGCGGGCGACCTCAATCCGATTATTGAACCATTGCGGCAAACCGATCAGGCCGATCAACTGATGGCATTGGCCAATGGCAGTCTCTAAGACATCAGAATTCCCATCGGATCTTGCCCAATTAATGCGTGAAGGGCGTGCGTTGCTTGGCACAAATGCTGACGCACAAATCGATCTGAGAGCTCTGACCGAAGGCATAACCGGCCTTGACCGAGCGCGCCAACTGATGGCACCAGAGCAGCTCGTTCCCGAACCGTTTGCGCAGCAACTTCGACACGCATTCGAACAACGTGCCCAGGGCGTGCCGGTCGCCTATATCTTGGGGCGGCGCGGCTTCTGGAGACATGAGTTTCAGGTCACACCAGATACGCTCATTCCGCGGCCCGAAACCGAAATCCTCCTCGAGTGGGCGCTGGAACTGATCCCGGAAGACCAGCCCCTGACAATTGCAGACCTTGGTACCGGATCAGGCATTCTCTCGGTTTGTATGGCGGCGGAACGCCCGTGTGCAATCCTGCTGGCCACAGATATCAGTCCAGGTGCGCTCGCGGTGGCGCGCCGTAACCAGAAAGCCATCCTCCCGACGCAATCCATTTTATGGATTCTGGGCAGTTGGGCTGACTCTCTTGCCGACGAAAGTCTGGATATGGTGGTAAGCAATCCCCCCTACATTCCGCAGGATGATCCCCATCTCTTTGCAGGTGATTTGCGTTTCGAGCCCCAATCAGCACTGGCGGCCGGAAGAGATGGCCTCGATGATTATCGGATACTGATTCATCAGGCAGCACGCGTGCTACGTCCGAGTGGCTGGTTACTGGTCGAGCATGGTCATGACCAGGCGCAGGCGGTTCAGGCATTGATGCATCAAGAGGGATTCACACGACTGGATACCCGAATGGATTTTGCCCACTTACCCCGCGCCTCAGGTGGGCAAAAACCGTCGCTATGATCAATTCGTACAAAAGCGGGCATTTGCGTTAACCTAGTTTTTCGGTACTTGAGTATTACGAGGGGCGACATGGATCACTCTACGTTAATCAAACAACGGGAAATTCGGTTTCGTGGCCCGCATCATCACGGCGATCAATCGAGCGGTGCCTCGGCATTTATTTGTCATTTGCCCGGCGTGATCAAGGCGGAGCGTCTGGATGCCTGGTGTCTCGGCGTACACTATGATGTTCAGAAAATTTGCCTGCGCGTCATCCTTCGCCATTTGCAACTAGCGGGTTTTCACCTTGACGCCTCTCTGCTCGTCAAATTGAAGCTGGCCTTGATCGAATATGCCGAACAAAACGAGCGCGAACTTTTGGGGCTGGAGAGCTGTCCCATGCCGACACGGCCATATCGCCCTTCCGCCGAGCATCTTACTGCGCAACAGCATAAAATACGTCCGCCCGCCATTCCCGAGCGCTCAGATGACCCGTGGCGCCACTACCTGTAATTACTCCCTGAACATTCTTTGACCGAGAACTGATGAACGACGAACAACTGCTCCGCTACAGCCGGCACATCATGCTGCCCGAGATTGATTACGAAGGGCAGCAGCGCCTGAATGAATCCCGGGTCCTCATTGTTGGTCTGGGTGGCCTGGGTTCTCCCGTCGCGCTCTATCTCGCGGCGGCGGGGGTCGGAGAATTGGTTCTGGCCGATTTTGACCAGGTTGATTTGAGTAATCTGCAACGCCAGATTGCACACGATATGGCGAGTGTCGGACAGGACAAGGTGACATCGGCAGCCGCGCGAATCCGGGCGATCAATCCAGACATCAAAATTCGCCAAATCACGGAAAAACTGACGAGGGATAATCTGGCCGCCGAAATGGCCCAGATCGATCTCGTTTGCGATTGTTCAGACAATTTCGAACTACGTTTTGCCGTAAATGCTGCCTGCATGCACGCCCGAAAGCCCCTGGTTTCCGGTGCTGCCATCCGCATGGAAGGGCAGGTATCTGTATTCGATCCTCGCCAGCCAAACTCACCCTGCTATCGCTGTCTGTATCGGGAAGAGGGGCACGAGGCACTGCGCTGCAGCGACACCGGTGTTCTTGCCCCATTGGTTGGCATGATTGGCAGCCTGCAAGCCGCCGAAGCAATTAAGGTGCTGGTCGGCTTTGGTGAACCCCTGGTAGGACGCCTCGCCTTGTTTGATCTGAAGCGTACCGAATTCCGAACCATCCGTTTCCACCGGGATGCCGATTGTCCGGTCTGTCAGACCCGTGTGGACTGAGCCCGTTCGTCTGCCAGTGCACGACTGATATCGGCAATCAATCCGGGTCCCTGGTATATGAACCCCGTATAAACCTGGACTAGATCCGCCCCGGCGCGCACTTTTTCCAACGCAGCCGCCGCACTATCGACTCCACCCACACCGATAATGGGAAACCCGGCCGGTAGGGCGGCACGCAGTGTCTCAATGACACGCGTCGCTGCTTCTCGCACCGGGCGGCCACTCAATCCGCCCATCTCGTCGGCAAACGGGAGTCCTTCGACGCCCAAGCGCGCCGTCGTGGTGTTGGTGGCGATGACGCCATCCATCCCTTCCTCGACCAATACTCGCGCAATGTCGGCCACGGCCTCCGGTGTCAGATCGGGCGCAATCTTGATGGCCAGCGGTACGCTGCGCTCGTATCGACGATCCAGAATTTCTTTCTCTTTCCGCAAGGCAGACAGTAACGGTGCGAACTGATCAGCCGCCTGCAGGGCGCGCAGATTCTTGGTATTCGGCGAGGAAATATTGATCGTGACGTAGTCTGCGTAGGGATGAACGCCGCGCAGCCCGATCAGATAATCGTCCACCGCACGCTCGATAGGCGTATCGAAATTCTTGCCGGTATTCAGCCCAAGGACACCCCGCGAACGTCGTGCCAGCACATGCGCGAGAAAACTGTCCAACCCATCATTGTTGAACCCCATGCGATTGATCAGCGCTTCGGCATCTGGCAGACGGAAAAGACGCGGTCGGGGATTTCCCGGCTGTGCGCGAGGGGTCACCGTACCCACCTCGACAAAGCCAAAACCGAGACAATGCAACGCATCGATATGGGCGCCGTTCTTATCGAGCCCCGCCGCCATACCCACCCGATTGGGAAAGCGAATTCCCATGATGTCGACCGGATCTTCAACCACCTGACGCTGTGCTTGCGCACACCACGGTGTCCGGGCGGCAAGATCCAGCAGTTGAAAGGTTAATCGATGCGCCGTTTCCGGTTCCAGACGAAATAACAGGGCTCGGAAATACGAATACAGATTCATGGTGGGGCAGGGAACTCAGACAGGGGATGTCAGTGTACCCGCATCTTTACGCCGCGCAATCGTCGCTGACCGCTCTTGGCCGTCATGAAAAATTCATCAGCATGTCAAGAATCAGCCACAAATATTTAACAAGGTCGAAATGGAGGCGCTCTAACCTGAAAGTCACCTGTATCCATTTGGTTAAATTACCCATGCCCTACACGATTTGTCAGACCAGGACGCCAAGCGCCGATCACTCAGCACGTATGGAAGGCTTGGGTCCCCACCGCCTGCTCGTTGAAATGGCCGTTACGCCCGAAGAGATCCGGGCCGCTTACCAGCTTCGTTACCAGGTCTTCGTTCAGGAGCTGGGAGCCAAAGTGGTTAACCCTACCGCCAAAGGGATCGAATCCGACGAGTTGGATAGCTTCTGCCATCATCTGGTGGTTCGTGACCTTGATTCTCAGGCCGTCGTGGCTTGCACCCGTATTCTGACCGACACCCAGGCCAAAGTAGCCGGGGGCTATTATTCAGCGAATGAGTTCGATCTCAGCTCGATCACCCATATCCACGGCCGGGTCATGGAAATCGGTCGAACCTGTGTCCATCCGGATTACCGGAATGGGGCAACCATTGGTACCTTGTGGTCGGGATTGGCCCAATTCATGGAAATCAACCGCTTTGCCCATTTGATGGGCTGCGCAAGCATTCCCATGAACGATGGGGGATTGCTCGCTCGACAAATCCTGAAGCAAATAGGCAGCAAGTACGCGCTGCCCGATCATCTGACGATACGCTCGAAGCGAGATCTCCCGCCCTTATCATCCGATCTGCCACCACCCGCCGAACTCAAAATCCCCCCGCTGCTCAAGGCGTATCTCCGCCTTGGCGCCAGCATGGGGCAAGAGCCTTATTGGGATGAAGATTTCAACACAGCCGACGTCTTTATCTGGCTAGATCGGGCAAATCTGCAACAGCGTTATCTACGGCATTTTGTCCAGCGCAAGGAAACGCAACGACCAGATCGGTTCATCGGCCGTTTTGCAGCGTGATTCTTCGGCAACGAACGATTTGCGATTACAAGAACGAAATACGACACACCGGGTTTTGACTCGACCCGATCGGCATACCTGGGCTAGAGTACAGGGAACGGAATCCCACACCCCCTCACTGGAAACCATGATTGAGTCACCCCTGATTTTACCGATCAGAAAGCCCGCAGATATTGGCTTCCGGCAGCACATCGAACGTTTCGTGGAAGAAGTCACACACCGCTTCCCCTCACGCGCAGAAGCCAACATCCTTCAAGCTGCCGCGGGTGCGCGTCTTGATCAGCAGTGTATGGCTCGATTTGCGGTCGGCATGGCCTGGTTGACCTGGTACTACCGCCCGGCATGGGATTGGCTGACGCCCGCTATTGAGCAATGCGCGGCGCATGTCAGCAGCATCACCTACCTGCAGATCCAGCAGCAGGCCGTCGTATTGCACCATCTATCAATCCACGATCAACCCCGTCCACAACCTCAGCCTCTTGAACATCTTTTGCGGGAAGCAGAGATGATCCTCTATCTTAAAACGGGCCGCTGGGCGGAAATCATTTCAATGCCCGAAGTCTTGATTCAAAGCCTGGTTGAACCATGCTGGGCCCCAAAGGAGATTGCTGAATTTCATGGGCGCGATGGCGATAAGAACGCCCCCATGTCGACGCCATTCTTGATCACTGGCGCCGCTACGCGCAGGTCATGAAATGATATGCAAGCCTACTTGAAATATACGTATGACGGCCTCAGTTTAGGCTAAAGTAACTCTGCCAATCCTTGGCGATCGATCAACACCGGTTCTGGAACCGATTTTCAGGAGCGTTTGGAAACACCATGAAGCGAATCTTCTTATTTTTAGCAACCAACCTGGCTGTCATGCTGATCCTGTCGGTCGCATGGTTCGTGATTTCTCAAGTCTTCGGGCTCGGATCTACCATGGACTACCGGGGCGGCGGAATAAACTACACCTCCACACTGGTCTTGTCCGCCGTTTTCGGCTTTGGTGGCTCGATCATATCGCTGCTGATATCCAAATGGATGGCCAAGCGCAGTGTCGGCGCTCAGATCATTGTTCAGCCCAGCAATGAAGCCGAGCGCTGGTTACTGCAAACGGTCGAGCGCCAGGCGAAGCTGGCTGGCATCGGCATGCCCGAAGTCGCCATTTATGACTCTCCCGAAATCAACGCCTTCGCTACCGGCGCCAGCCGTAACAATGCACTGGTCGCCGTCTCGACCGGTTTGCTGGCCAACATGACCCGCGATGAGGCGGAAGCCGTACTGGGCCATGAAATCGGTCACGTCGCCAATGGCGACATGATCACGCTCACCTTGATTCAGGGTGTGGTGAACACCTTCGTGATCTTCTTTGCCCGAATCGTGGGTTACTTCGTTGATCGGGTGTTGCTGAAAAATGAAAACGGTCCGGGGATCGGTTTTTTTGTGACCACAATCGCGGCAGAGATGGTATTTGGTGTGCTCGCTAGCGTTATCGTGATGTGGTTCTCACGCCAGCGTGAGTTCCGCGCCGATGAAGCCGGAGCCCGTTTTGCCAGTCGGCAGAAAATGATTTCCGCACTTGAACGCCTCAAGCTGAACTATGAAACACCCGCGCAACTGCCTTCGCAGATGACCGCTTTCGGGATCTCCGGGCACGGCAGCGCACTGGGTCGACTGTTCATGTCGCACCCTCCTCTGGACGAGCGTATTGCCGCCCTGCGTTCGGGCGCAAGCATGGGACAGCGGGTATCTTCTACCGTTAGTTGATCCTGGTTACGCGTCCGTACCCATCGAAAAACCCGCTGCTGAAGCGGGTTTTTTTGAACCTGTGCGTAAAACGCGTATCTTAAGGCTTACTATCGAACCTCGGCGTGACTTGGTCCCCGCTGAGGATTTATCGAACCGCAACATAGAGGCGCAGTAATGGGTGTTCTGTATTTATTTGTCCCGTTGAGCATGATTATCGCCGGCATTTTGGTTTGGGCCGCATTTTGGGCAATTCGCAACAATCAGTACGAGGATCTGGATGGGCCGGCTCATCGAATTCTGCTTGACGATGATGACCCGAAGATTCCGACAAATCCCGCCAGTGTCCGGTCAGATTCACCGCAGACCAAAGAATCAGACAAGAAGTCCACCTGACGATCCCGAACGGACCATTCATACGATCGAGAGGTTCGATCCCGGTTCGTCATGACGCTGGATGGGGAGCAAGATACCCTGAATCAGAAACGCCCCTCAATGGGGCGTTGTTCGTTACTTGATCCGCATGCCGGGCGTTGCGCCAACATCAGGCGAGAGGATAAACAATTCCCCATTACCACCACCTGCAGCCAGCACCATTCCTTCGGACAAGCCGAACTTCATCTGCCGCGGTTTCAGGTTCGCCACCATGACAGTGTGGCGTCCGACCAGATCTTCCGGCTTGTACGCCGACTTGATCCCGGCAAAAACCTGACGCATCACCCCACCGCCGATATCCAACTCCAGACGCAGCAGCTTAGCAGCGCCTTCGACATGTTCTGCCTGGGCAATCCGCGCCACGCGCAGATCAATGGCTGCAAACTGATCGATGGTGATTTCCGGCGCGATGGGATCAATCGGCTGTGCTTCCGGTTCCGCATCAGCTTGGGGCGAGGATGCCGCACCATCACCCTTGGTTGCCTCGGCAAGAGCTAGTGCCTCAAGTTTCGTCTCCGCCAACAAGGCATCGGTGGCCTGTTGCTCGACTCGGGTCATCAGGGGTTCATAAGCATTAATGGTGCGCCCGATCAAGGGTGTATCCAATTCCGACCAGTCCAGTGCAGGCAGATTCAAAAAATGGGCTGCTTGAGCGGACATCGTGGGCAGAACCGGGGACAGATAAGTCAGTAGTATTCGGAAGGCATTCAAACCATCGGTACACACACCCTGCACGGCGGACTGGGTCTCAGGCGATTTAGCCATGACCCAGGGCTTTTTCTCATCGATGTACTGGTTGACGAAATCCGCCAACGCCATGATCTCTCGCATCGCCTGACCCGTTTCCCGGCGCTCATATCGCTGCCGAATAGAAACTGATGCTGCCACAAGATATTCCTGCAGCGATGGGTCGGCGAGCTCAGAAGCAAGCTGACTATCGAACTGCTTGTGAATAAACCCGGCGCATCGGCTGGCAATATTGACAACCTTACCGACGAGATCGGAATTAACACGCAACCGGAAATCATCCAGACTCAAATCGATATCATCAATGCCCGAGCTGAGCTTGGCGGCGAAGTAATAACGCAACGCCTGAGGATCGAGGTGATTTAGGAACGTGCGTGCCTGAATAAAGGTGCCACGCGACTTGCTCATTTTTTCGCCGTTTAGGGTCAAAAACCCATGCGCATATACAGCCGTCGGTGTACGCAAACCCGCACCCATCAGCATGGCGGGCCAGAACAGGGTGTGGAAGTAGGCAATATCCTTCCCGATGAAATGGATCAGCTCCGTCTCGCTCTGCTCACCCCAATAGGTATCGAAATCTAGATCGATAGTTTCTGCGAGCTTCAGAAATGCACCGATATAGCCGATGGGCGCATCCAGCCAAACGTAAAAGAACTTACCCGGCGCACCCGGAATCTCGAAACCGAAGTAGGGCGCGTCCCGAGAAATATCCCAGGGTTGCAAACCGCTATCGAACCACTCTTGCAACTTGGCACGAATAGCGGGCTGCACCCGATCCTCCGAGAGCCACTGTTTAACCTGTGTTTCCATCTGAGGCAGGTCAAAGAAGAAATGCTCCGAGTCCCGCTCTACTGGCGTCGCGCCGGACAGCACCGAACGCGGGTTCTTCAGATCGGTGGGGCTGTAGGTCGCGCCACACTGCTCGCAGTTATCGCCATATTGGTCCGCCGCGCCACATTTCGGACATTCGCCCTTGATAAAGCGATCCGGCAGAAACATGTTTTTCTCGGGGTCGTAGGCCTGCTTGATGGTCTTGCGCGTAATCAGACCCCGAGCCTCGAGACGCTGGAAGATATCGCTCGACATCCGCCGATTTTCTTCCGAGTGCGTACTGTGAAACACATCAAAACCAATCTGGAACTCGGCAAAATCGGCCTGATGGCTGGCACTGATCCGGGCAATGAGCGCCTCAGGGGTGATTCCTTCCTGCTGCGCCTTGAGCATGATCGGCGTGCCATGGGCATCGTCGGCACACAAGTACCGACAATCATGGCCGAACATTTTCTGTGCACGAACCCAGACGTCGGTTTGAATTGTTTCGATGATATGCCCAAGATGCAACGGACCATTGGCATAGGGCAGGGCGGATGTAACGAGAATTCGACGCGTCATGTGTAACTAAACTTCTAGGAAAACCGGGCTGCGAAGTTTAGCATGAGGTCGTGCTTGAGCGCGGTTCAGGGACGCAGATCAAGTTTTTTGTTTTAGTTAAAGTTGCTCGAAGGAGTGTATGAGTCAAGCATGCAGATTTTAGTCAGTCTGGTCCGAAACCCCGCCGAAGTCATCCCTGTCTGGGCCGCATTTACCGATGCGATGAACGCGGTGCCCGGCCTTGAAATCACGCTCATCGGCTCTAGCGCCATGAATGCCTGCATTCGCAAACACCCGGCGGTGACCCGTTTCATCGACGTGCAGGAGGAGGATTGGCAACAACCCTTCTGGAAGCCCGCCTATTGGCGCGCGCGCCGAAATCTGAACGACAGTCTGGGTGAAATGCTGCAGGACGAATCCACGGTATGGATCGATCCGTTCGGGACCCCACAGACACGTGCCCCACTTCGAGGCCGTCCGGGACGGCGGGTCGGGATCGCCCACCCAATACAACCCAGCCTTGATCGTGACTATTCGTCGGTCTTTCCCGTCCCGGTAGAGTTACACCCCGTTCAGGCACTCCGTGTTTTGTTTGCGGCCGAACTGGGCTACTCACTGCATGACCTTGAACCGGATTATGGGTTTCACCCTAGGGAACAGGATGCCCCGGTCGAGACCGATATCGTGATTGATCTGCGTGACATGCCCTGGACAGTGGATGAAAAACAGTATTTTCGTGAACGGCTTACCGAGACGAACCTGTCTACCGCTTACCTGGATTTTTCGAACCCGGACCTAGAAGAATCAACGCAGCTATTGTCATATTGGCCGCTGATCGCCGACACACGCTACATTCTCTCGGGATTGAACAGTACGGCCTGGCTGGCCGCCGCGCTGGGACGACCGGGGCTATGCCTGTGCCCACCCGACCAGGCCACCAGTCGCGGTGTTATTTCCACTCACTGGGCCACCCAGAAAATCATCAATATCGACCATAACCCGTTCAATGAACCGCACATTGTGGTCGAATCCATCATCCAGGTTCTACAACGCCACCATCAGGCGCCATGAAACCCACCTGTGATCGGCCCAACCCGCCCGCGGGTTTCGAATGGCTGACCGATGCCCCCCTGGAAAACACCATGAATCTTCCGGTGTATGCCGGGCGACTTTTGCGCATTCACTCGGCCACCAACGCATTGGCAAAGCCCGTTGTCCGTGACGAGTGGCTGAGTGATCCCAACACACTGATTTTGGGCGGCGGCAGTAATATCCTCTTTGTCGCTGAGCGGATCGACAAGGTCCTCTCTCTGGCCAATACTGAATATGGCGCCATTGAAGCCGGTGAGCATATCCGCGTTTATGCCGATGCGGGTGTGGGACTGGATCAATGGATACGCTGGACAGCCGCCCAAGGCTGGTACGGCCTCGAACGGCTGGCCGAAATCCCTGGTACGGTGGGCGCGGCACCCATTCAGAATGTCGGCGCCTATGGCGTGCAACTGTCGGATGTACTCGATTCTGTTGAACTATGGGATCGGCAAAATCAGGAATATGCCGTCTGGCGTCCGGAGGACTGCGGCCTCAGCTATCGCCACAGTCGATTCAAGGACGAACCGGGCCGCTGGTTGATCCTCCGGGTATGGGCGCAGCTTCGTAAAGTCGCACCCGCAGATTGGCCGCCGCTGGGGTATCCCGGTTTGCAGGCAGAGGCTGAATCCTGCCTAGATCCCGACAAGCGCGACCTCAAGAGCCTGACGCCTAGCGAGCTCGCAAACATTGTGACCCGAGTCCGTTTGCAAAAACTCCCGGATTGGCGGAGCGCAGAAATCGGCAGCACCGGAAGTTTTTTTCAAAATCCGATCGTTTCAATGGCTGAAGCAGAGCGATTGCGCAACCAGTGGCCGCAGATACCTACCTACCCGATACCCGACCCGGCGTACCAGAAACTGTCGGCGGGCTGGTTGATCGAACAGGCGGGCTGGCGGGGAAAGACGCTCGGTGCTGTAGGCATGTCTGCACAACACGCGCTGGTGCTGGTCAACCTCGGCGGCGCCAAGGGCGCCGAATTATGGCACTTGGCCCAACAGGTTCAAAGCGACGTATGGCAACGCTTTGGTGTTCGTCTGGAACCCGAACCCCTGATATTGAAATAACGTGCCATATACAAATAAAAGCCCGGCAGTTTGCCGGGCTCTGTCGCTATTACCCCCCTTCAACCAGCTAAGGCGATGGGGAACCGACCGCTTTTCCACCACCGAAATTACCCTTGGCGACGTGTTTCAGGATTGCACGCAACTGGGATTCCGGTCGTGCGCCCGAAAAGGAGAAGGGCAGGCCGTCATCGGCCTGGAAAAGGATGATCGGAATGGCGTAAAGATTATCGCCCTGGAGAATGGAGAGATTCTCCAGCAACATGGCTGACGCTTTCGCCGTGACATGCTTCGCAGGTTCGATTCCGCCACCATTTCCACTATCCAGAAAACCGTAGTTATTTTCGCTTTCGTAAAATGCCTTCAGTGGATCCTTGGCTTGAATGATTGCCGCGGCCTTGGTGGTGGAGGTCGGTGTCAGCATCCCGACCGGAACCCACCGGAACTGCAGATTCGGCATATCCTTGCGGATTTTCATAAAGGAATCGAACACTGCATGGCAATAGGGACAGTTCGGGTCAAAGAACATGTAAACGATCTGACTACCATTACCATCCTTGATCCAGGATGCATCCGTCAGATCGGCCATCAAACGCACGGCGACCTGTCTATTTTTGGGTACAGTGGCAGTGTCCGTCTGAGCGGCAAAAACGACCGGGGCAACAATTGAAAGTGTCAGTAGCAGCACGAGCATCAGATAGGGGTATCGGAGCGTGCGCAACATCAAAGCGCCCAGGGAGGGGGTCGGTACAGTCATCAAACAAACACCTTTTGAAATTAATTTAGTGACCAGAAAACAGTGCTGTTGGCCTGTATCGAACCAACAGTCGTCATCCGTGACTTATCTTGGGGATCAAACCGGCGGTTTCTTGCTCAAATCAAGATCATCATCCGAAAGGGACGTTCCCTCCGCGGCAGAATCATCATAGCTGGACTGCTGTTTTGAGATTTCCGCATCGAGCAATGCATCGATATCATCTAGATTGAGTTCAAAGGCAGGTGCCGCTGGCAGTTCTTTCGCCTCTGCCGGCAGCTCGATGTCATCCAGATCGATTTGAGACATTGCCTCCGATCCAGAAGCGACTTCCTCCATGACACCGTCGCCATCTGAAACGACCTCACCCACTTCCTTGAAAACCTCATCGGATGCCGAAGCCGGTTCATCCGCTACAGTCGCTTTCTTTTGTGTGACCGGTTCCTCTGGCATGAGTTCAGTCGGGTCGACCATTGCGGGCGGTGGTGCAACGGCAGCAGCCTCTTTAGCCGTAGCCTCTTTAGCCGTAGCCTCTTTAGTCGTAGCCTCTTTAGTCGTAGCCTCTTTAGTCGTAGCCTCTTTAGTCGTAGCCTCTTTAGCGGTCGCCTCTTTAGTATCTGTCTCTTTAGCAGCCACCGCTGTAGCAGCCTTGGCTGAGGCCGGCACCGCTTTGGCCTCCGACTCATCTTCGTCTTCTGTCAAATTGACCCCGCTCTCCATGGCAAAGTCAGCCTGATTCATTGCAGCATCGTGATCCAATCCCTGCTCGATTCCCTGAAGATAGATCAGGGTTCGGAGAATTCGTGGTGCGCGGAAATCCGCTTCGATCCCGAATTTTCGCCCATATTCACTCACAATAATGCTGACCGATTTTAGCGCTTCGGCCAGCTGGGCCGAACGCTCCGCTTCGGCTTTTTGCAACGAGACCAGATCCGTTTTTAGCTGTTCCAGTGTTTCTTTGGTTTTTTCATCCGTTACTGTGGCAGGCTGCGCACGAAAGAATGCAGCTACCTGATGCAGGTCGGTATGGCGAATGCCCATCACCTCCCGAACAGCATTCTGCAAACCGCGCGTGGAGGGTTCCAGCCATGGTTCCACGAGAGCACTGATCAACTCCTGGCTGCGCTGCAGATAGTCGTCCAAGGCCTCGCTCGTCACCGATGCCTCGGGCAACAGCGCAGTAAGGTGTTGATTGAACGTTTCCGTCGCGGTTTCAGCGATCGATTCACGTTCATTGATCAACGCCCGAGCCGCATTGAGGCGACGACGCCGGCCGAGCCAGGCGAGCATGCCAACGATCAATGCAAAGACCAGGAAGATTGCGGCAAGCTCCGAGGACAGTAAGGCCCAGTCCGCACTCAAAAACCAGGTAAGACTGGTGGCCGCAGGATGGGTATCTGGCGTATTCATGCAGTTTTTGCCTCGGCAAGTAATTGGTTGATCGTTTTCTTCGCTGACCGCCGCCACAGCCAGATGCCAAGGGCCATCAGCAGGAACAGCCCGAGATTGATGGCACCAATCAGTATCCAGTTTGGCCCGCTCCGGGGTACCGCTTCATGATCGGCCGTCTCATGAGTGTCATGATGCTCAGATGGCGAGGCTGGCGACAACAATGCCGGCACGATCAGCGGAAGGAGTCGAAGGGTCATGGGCCGATTGGTGGTCAATTCGGCTGTCAGCGTGCCCGTCAGCGAGCAACGCCGATCCGCTGGCAACGGTACCGGGAAAGTATCGATCGTGTGTGTGAGCACCCAATGTACGGGGATACTCGATGGCGCTACCGCAGCCGGTACATTTGCTTTGCCTGTGGCAGGTGCTTGTGCGGGCGCTTTATCGGGTACTTTGGCGCTCACACATTCCCATTTGCCATCGATCACCCCCCGCTCTGGGATGATCACGGTCGGGTCCTGCGTGATCCTGACTTCACGAACAGGCGGGGGTGGCACAGGCTGAACCGTCGACGCGGCTGCAGGGCGATTCTCCTGATGTGCAACCACAGTCGGTGCCGTTTCCGCGCCGTGGGCCGCGGCATTCGGGCTCGGCGGCGTATCTGTCGCTGCGGGCGATGTCTTGGTGATTGCTTGAAGCGTGATCGGTGGATTCGGGGCCATCGCAAAATTTTGTCGCCAGCTGCGCTGGAACGTCGGACTTTCAGCCGTCGCGACCATACTATAGACCCCAGCGGGGTCGATCAGATTCAATTGAAAATCAAACTTACCGTCACCGCCCATAATATCCGGATCGGCGCCGCTGTCGTTCAGCGGAATCGATTGAATAACCTCGGTATCCTTGCGCTCCTGAATGACGGCCTTGATGGTCTGTGTCAGCGCAAGTTGCGTGACCGGCACATCATGGTTCGTCAGTTGCAGCGTGCTGTTAATGACTTCCCCGGGGTAAATACGGGTTGGTATCGCCGTCACGTTGAGTTTCAGATCGGTAATGATGAGCGCACGGTTATCCGGGTCCTTGGCGCCGATGATCTGCCATTCTCCGTCCTGTGGCTGCTCAATGGTGATCAAATCCCGACCGCCGCTCGCATCCCAACGCCAGTTCGGCAAGGCATGGCTGCTATTTTCATCGACCAACTTCCCATTCGGCATTTTTAGACTATTGGGGCGCCCCTCCTTGTCGCGAAAGGCCAGGATGGTGAGCTCTTTCACCGATTTATCAACCATGAACTTGTTATCAACCAGAGGCAGTCCATCCCGGGGAGCTGCGGCCTCGAAAATCTTGAGGAAGGCACGTTGCAGGGCCGCTGCGGAATCTGCCGCGACAAAAATACCGCCCGTCCGATTGGCAATCTCGGCAAGCAGTTTGCTGTCGGCATCCTTGGATAATGCAATGGTATGAACACGGATATGCGCGGCCTGCAACCGCGGCACGATTTCGTTCAGCAGCCGCGCCTGAGCCTGCTCATTGATGGCTTTGTCCTTCGAGATATCCACCATGCCATCCGACAACAAGAGGATATTTCGATCCGTATCGCTCCCCCAACCAGTGGCAGCCGCTTCGAGCGCGGCGGGGATATCGGTGAACGGTTCGTTTGAACGAATCTTGGCGGCCGTATTGCGAACTAGCGCCTTGGTGGCATTCGATGCAATTTTCGTCGGCAGGATCGGCGTGATGCGATCCCCGAAAAACCAGATGCCGATCCGTGCCGCAGGCGGCAGCAAATCGCCGAGTAAACGCAGGGCAGGGCGCCGAAGATTGGTGGGATCTGTCTGCCTCATACTGCCGGACACATCGATCAGCACATGGAGTTCCGGCGGCGTTTGCGCCAGTACCGACACGGCCGGTAGCGAAGACAAGAGCAGCAACAGGAAACCGGCTAGGTGTTTATGGCTCAAGAAATTAGTCCTTATACTCATACGATACTGGCATCTATCCCTCAATCTGAACGATAATGGCACCACATTTTACTCAGAAAACACAGGCTTTATGGCGCAATACATATTTACGATGAACGGGGTTGGCAAAATCATCCCCCCGAAAAAATTCATTCTCAAGGACATATACCTCAATTTTTACCCCGGCGCCAAGATTGGCGTGCTGGGTTATAACGGGGCAGGCAAGTCTACCTTGCTGAAAATCATGGCCGGTGTCGACAAGGATATCGTCGGTGAAGCGCGGCCCCAGCCCGGTATCAATATCGGCTACCTGGCTCAGGAACCGGATCTGGATCCGGCCAAGGACGTACGCGGCAACATCATGGATGGCGTCGGCGAAGTCGCCCGCCTGCTCGAACGCTTCAATGAAATCAGTGAAGCGTTTGCCAATCCCGATGCCGATTTCGATACCCTGCTGGCCGAACAGGCCGAGTTGCAGGACAAAATCGATGCCAGTGGTGGCTGGGGTCTGGAGCGCAAGCTCGACGTCGCGGCCGATGCGCTGCGCCTGCCGGCCTGGGATGCGGATGTCACCCTACTATCTGGCGGTGAGCGTCGCCGTGTGGCGTTGTGCCGCCTGCTGCTCTCTAGCCCGGACATGCTGATCCTCGATGAACCAACCAACCACCTGGATGCCGAATCCGTAGCTTGGCTGGAGCGTTTCCTGCAAGAGTTCAACGGTACCGTAGTGGCCGTTACCCACGATCGCTACTTCCTCGACAATGTGGCCGGCTGGATTCTGGAACTCGACCGCGGTCAGGGTATTCCTTTTGAAGGGAATTATTCCGATTGGCTGGATAGCAAACAGAAACGGTTGGCACTGGAAGAGAAAACCGAATCCGCGAAGCGTAAGGCCATGGAGCAGGAGCTGGAGTGGGTTCGTCAGAATCCGAAAGGTCGCCAGGTCAAGTCCAAGGCCCGTCTCGCAAGGTTCGAGGAACTGCAGTCAGAAGATTTCCAGAAGCGCGCCGAGACCAACGAAATTTACATACCGCCAGGACCGCGTCTGGGCGACAAGGTCATCGAAGTAGAGAACCTATCCAAGCAGTTTGGTGATCGCGTACTCTATCAGGGACTTACGTTCTCGGTACCCAAGGGCGGCTTTGTGGGGATTATCGGCCCGAACGGGGTCGGTAAATCCACCTTGTTCCGGATGTTGATGGGCGAAGAGAAACCCGATGCCGGTTCAATTTCGATCGGCGAATCGGTTGAGCTGTCCTATGTGGCACAGGGTCGAGACAACCTCGCCGACAATAAAACCGTCTGGCAGGAAATCTCCGATGGCTACGACAACATCACCGTCGGCAAGTTCGAGATGCCGTCGCGCGCCTATCTGGGCCGCTTCAATTTCAAGGGTCAGGATCAACAGAAATTCATGAAGGATTTGTCGGGTGGGGAACGCAACCGCGTCCATCTGGCCAAGCTGCTCAAATCAGGCGGGAATGTCCTGTTGCTGGATGAACCGACAAACGACCTGGATATCGAGACCCTGCGCGCACTGGAGCAGGCCATTCTGGACTTCCCGGGTTCGTCGATGGTGATTTCACACGATCGCTGGTTCCTTGACCGGATCGCGTCCCACATCCTTGCTTTCGAGGATGATGGTTCCGTGGTCTTCTTCGAGGGCAACTTCCAGGATTACGAGGCGGATCGTCATCGCCGACTGGGTTCTGATGCCGATCAACCCAAACGCCCGAAATATACCCGCTTGGCTTGACGGGCTGAAAATGTCTCCCCTGCTGCATGAAACATGGAAGTTTATTCAGAACAAAAACGATAAGAACCAGGATTTTTATTCATGAGCAACCCCGTACTCGAACAGGTAATTATCAACATGATCATGGAACAGGGCATTGCCTTGCCCGTGTTGCCCGATATTGCCGTACGCGCGCGGCGAATTGCGGAATCGTCGACCAGTACGGTACATGAACTCGTTGATATCGTGTCACAGGATCCTGCCATCGCGGCCCGCCTCATCCAGGTCGCAAACAG
>JAGXHU010000056.1 GCA_024636015.1 Halothiobacillus sp. | reverse complement strand
GCTGGAAAATTCGCCACCCAGCATCGGCCTGAACCGTCGTAAAGCGCCAGGCACGCGACAGGTTCGCCTGAAAAACATCACCGGCCTGCAAATAGTCCAAAATCTGTGCCACACCCTGTTCATAGATCATCGGATCATCCGGCGTCAATGCACCAACCGACAGACCATCATCAACCCTCGGAACCACTGGCGCCGCGCTATTCGCGGCCACCCTGAAATCCGTAAGCACCGCGCGCATGGCATCCACACACTCCGGGGCCCGATCGTCATGGACGAGATACATCTGCGCATCCCGATGATCAAAAACCAGCGCGGCCGGGTGATATTGCGCCACTGCGATCGGAAAGCCTTGTTCGGTAGCGGCTGCAAACGCAGGCTGCGCCAGCGTCGGTTCGATCTGACCGGCCAATTCATAGGAGAGATAGAAACTCCACCCGCCCACGAAGGGCAGATTAATTTCAGGAGATAGGGATACTCCGGGCATTGCGGATACCCAGCGTTCGAAAGCGGACAGAAAGTCTTCGTCTGCCCCCAGACCGATAGGATCGCCATCGCCTTGCACGCCCGAGAATTGAAGCCGCCCCGCCGGGGTCATCCGTAGCTCCGCCTGTGGGGACGACAGCAACATCGACCAACGCGCATTGTCCGGTGCCGAAACGACGTTGTCCGTGATTCCACCTGAGGCCAGGCTGGCGAAAAGCTGGGTAAACGTCTCGGGGGCCAATCGGATCAGTGCCGGGAAATCTTCTGCACTCAGACCATCAATCCGCTCGATGACCGGCTGAATCATCGACTGCGTCGTCATCATCGAGAGACTGAAACCATTGAAAGACGAATCATGGCGTACCACCTATCGGACGATTGAACTGAGTGCATCAAATGCGACGCGCCGAGGTACCGAATATTGCAGCCCTAGATCCGCCGGAAGATCAGTGCGCCGTTCGTCCCGCCAAAGCCGAAGGAGTTCGACATGACCACGTCCAGTCCACGTACTTCACGGGCAGTATGGGGCACGAAATCCAGATCACAGTCATCAGAGGGATGATCGAGATTAATCGTGGGCGGCAAAACCTGATCGCGTAGGGCCAGCACAGAAAAGACCGCCTCAATCCCCCCGGCAGCACCCAGCAGATGGCCAGTCATTGATTTGGTGGAACTCACCGGACATTGCTTGGCATACGTGCCCAATGCAGCACGCAACGCGACCACCTCGGCAGCATCCCCAGCCAGCGTGGAGGTACCGTGCGCATTGATGTAACCGATGTCTTCGGGATTGACCCCTGCATCCTTCATTGCCGCCTGCATACACCGGCGCGCGCCGTCCCCATCGGCGGATGGCGCCGTCATATGGTAGGCATCGGCACTCATGCCAAACCCGATCAACTCGGCATAAATATGCGCGCCGCGTGCCTGCGCATGCGCCAACGATTCCAGTACCAGCACGCCCGCGCCCTCACCCAGTACGAATCCATCCCGGTCCCGGTCCCAAGGCCGGGAAGCACGCGTCGGATCGTCGTTTCGGGTGGAGAGCGCCCGAGCTGCGGCAAAACCGGCCACGCCTAACGGCGAAATTGCCCCTTCTGCACCACCCGCAATCATGGCATCCGCATCGCCATAGGCAATCATGCGCGCAGCCTGACCAATACTGTGGGTACCCGCCGCGCAAGCCGTGACAGTCGCCAGGTTGGGGCCGCGAAAACCGTAGCGGATCGACAATTGCCCAGACACCATGTTGATGATTGCGCCCGGCACAAAGAAGGGTGATACCCGCCGGGGCCCCTGCTCCGCCAGAGCCAGGGTATTGCGTTCGATGCCATCAAGCCCGCCAATACCGGAGCCGATCAGAATACCGACCCGGTCGAGATCTAGCGTCTCACTCACCAGTCCGGCATCGTCGATCGCTTCGATCGCCGCCGCCAGGCCATAGTGAATGAATGACTCCATCTTCTTCACATCTTTGGGCGGGATATAGTTGGCCGGATCGAAATCCTTAACCATGGCCGCGATCTGCACTGGGATTGTACCCACATCAAACCGCTCGATATGACCCACACCCGATTGCCCCGCCAGAATGGCTGCCCAGGTAGGCGCCACACTGTTACCCAATGGCGAAACTGTGCCCAAACCCGTAATGACTACCCGTCGCTTACTCATGCTCTATGATCCGTTGTGCATTCCATAACAAAAAAAGCCGCGCCCGGAAAATCCGTAGCGCGGCCCTGGAGAAGGCGCTGATTGACTCGGCGTTTCCCGCTTGGAGCAGGAAACTCCAAGTCATTGAACGATTACGCTCATTTTACTGCGGTCAACCCGATGAACGCCATCAGCGACACGCAGAAACACGAGATGTCCCGAAACACGGGGTAATCATCCGCGCCTTGATTCCGAAACCCACCCTCATCCGGAGGGGGGCAGGTTATGCGTCTTTGTGGGCGTTGATGTAATCAATGGCCAGCTGAACGGTCGTGATTTTCTCGGCTTCTTCGTCAGGGATTTCGCACTCGAACTCCTCTTCCAAAGCCATCACCAATTCCACCGTATCCAGTGAATCGGCACCCAGGTCGTCAACAAAAGAAGCTTCGTTGGTCACTTCTTCTTCCTTGACACCCAGCTGCTCTACAACAATCTTCTTCACGCGCTCTTCGACGGTGCTCATATCGCATAAACCTCATCATGGACAAATTTGTTCCGGGGCTGTTGCCCAAGATGGCAGGCATTCTAGTGAAAACCGGACCAAGCACCAAATAAAAATCATCCTAGGCGCTCGAAGGTCTCCTCGATAAGGCTTCCAAATCCGTCAGGAACACCCGTGATTCTTAATGGTTAGCAAAATTAGCTCATGTACATTCCACCGTTGACATGCAACGTATGCCCGGTGACATAGGCGGCATCATCACTGGCCAGGAAGCGCACGCAACCAGCAATTTCCGCAGGGTTTCCCAACCGCCCCAAGGGCACATTGGCCAGCAGTGCCTTCTTGTGTTCCTCGGGCAAATCCTTCGTCATGTCCGTATCGATAAAGCCAGGGGCCACTACGTTGACCGTGACGCCCCGTCCGCCTACTTCCCGTGCCAGCGACTTGGAAAATCCCATGATGCCAGCCTTGGCAGCAGCGTAATTGGACTGCCCCGCATTCCCCATTGACCCGACCACAGAGGCAATTGAAATGATACGGCCCCACCGCGCCTTCGTCATGCCACGCAAAACTTTCTGCGACAGGCGGAACACCGACGTCAGGTTCGTTTCCAGGATAGCCGCCCAGTCATCGTCCTTCATGCGCATCAGCAAGGTGTCTCGGGTGATTCCAGCATTATTCACCAGGATGGCAACGGCACCATATTCACTTTCGATCCGAGTCAACACGGCATCGATCTGCGCGGGGTCGGTGACGTCCAGACAGACCCCTGCCCCACCGCGCGGCGCCAAGCGCTCATGAATCGTGGCTGCGCCACCTTCGGACGTGGCCGTACCGATCACGATGGCACCGGCTTCGGCCAACTGATCGGCAATCGCCGCACCAATGCCACGGGTCGCGCCCGTCACCAGGGCGACCTTGCCCGTAATACCGCCCGTCATTGTCATGTTGGTTGTCATAAGAAACTCGACTCGTTCAGCTAAAAAATTCAGATTTGAGGCAACACGGCGTCCAGACTTGATTCATCAAAGACAGCCGCTCCACCCATACCCCGTTCAATTCGCTTGACCAGACCCGTCAGCACCTTGCCCGGGCCGAACTCGATCTGACGCTGGCAACCACGCCCATGCAAGGCACGAACGCAGGCGACCCATTGCACTGGTCGGTGCAACTGCTCGACCAAGGCATGCCGAATTGCCACCGCATCGTCATGCGTCTGGGCATCCACATTGTGCAGCACGGGGATCGTCGGTGGCCGAATGACCACATTGGCCAGATAGCCATCCAGTACCCGTGCCGCATCGATCATCAGGCTCGAATGAGAAGGCACGCTCACCGACAAAGGGAGGAAACGCTTGGCGCCAGCCGCCTTGGCAAGCCCTTCGGCCCGTGTGACTGCTGCCGCATCGCCTGCAATAACCACCTGACCCGGCGAATTGAAGTTCACGGCCTCGCAGACCTGATCCTCGGCCGCTTCCGCACAGATCAACATCACGACCGAATCATCCAGGCCCAGCACAGCGGCCATGGCACCCACACCCGGCGCAACGGCCGCCTGCATCAGACGGCCTCGCTCAGCGACCAGTGCCACGGCATCGACGAAATCAATGCTCTCGGCTGCAACCAGCGCTGCATATTCGCCCAAGCTGTGCCCCGCCAGCGCAACCGGTTTATGCCCGCCGCGGGCCAAATAAATCTGCCACGCCGCCACATCGGCGGCCAACATCGCCGGCTGCGTTATTTCGGTGCGGTTCAGTTCGGCAAGATCGCCTGCCGTGACCAAAGCCCACAAATCGAATCCCAGAACCGTGCTCGCCTCGGCAAATACGGCTTGCGCCAAGGGTTCGTGTGCCCCCCAGCCATTGACCATCCCGATCGCTTGTGAACCCTGACCGGGAAATACGCCTGCAATCATAATGAAACCCTTACCCCAAACTCAAAGTGCGTGCAATCCTATCACAGCCCGCGAATTCAACGATCGCCCGGCACCCGATCATGAATTTGTCACATTCATCGCACACTCTGAAAAAAATTAACCTTGCTGAATCATGTAATTGACCCCTGACCCGCACGCCCGTGATAAAAAGCATCAACAAAGCCCATTGATGGCCTGAGCGACATGTATTTCAAAACGACACAAATCCGCCATGAATCGCATCCCGCACGAATCATCCCGCCCCGAGACAGGCAGAGATCTGGGGTTTTTCATGCGCACCACGCCCGACCAATTTGCAGGTGATCCGTGCATATCTTAATGATTTCAGATGTTTATTTCCCTAGAATCAATGGCGTATCGACCTCCATCCACAGCTTTCGCAGCGGGTTGATTGCCGAAGGCCATCGGGTCACCCTCATCTGCCCGGCCTACCCGGAGGCACAAACACTCGAACGCGCCAACGACAATCAAGACGATGACGACATCATCCGAATCCGGGCACGGTCGGTCATTCTTGACCCCGAAGATCGGATGATGAACTACCGGGAAGTCATTCAGCTGATCCCGCGACTCGAGCCCCTCGGACTCGATCTGGTACACATTCATACCCCCTTTGTGGCGCACTATGCCGGCCTGAAGATTGCCCATGAACTCGACATCCCCGTCACCGAGAGCTACCACACCTTCTTCGAAGAGTATTTATACAACTATATAAAATGGTTGCCAAAGCCCTGGCTGAAGTTCATGGCGCGCCGATTTTCCAAGAGTCAGTGTAATTCGGTTGACGCACTGATCGTCCCCTCCTCACCAATGCGCGATGCCCTGAGCGAATATGGCATCACGACCCCCATGCACATCCTCCCGACCGGCCTGGATCTAGACCAATTTCGCACCCCACCCGTAACAGACTTTCGCGCCCACCTCGGCGTTTCTCCGGAAAGCCCGTTACTGCTGTATGTCGGTCGGGTCGCTTTGGAAAAAAATATCGATTTCCTGATCGACATGATCCCGAGCGTTCTGGCCCGGCACCCGGAAGCCATCCTGGTAATTGCTGGCGAAGGGCCCGCCGAGCACCACCTACGCCGACGCGTGCGCTCGATGGCCCTCGAAAAGTCCATCCTGTTTGTGGGGTATATGCGCCGGGACGGCAGCCTGCAGGATGCCTACCGCGCCGCCGATCTATTCGTCTTCGCCTCCCGCACCGAAACCCAAGGTCTGGTCCTGCTCGAAGCCCTTGCGCTGGGCACACCCGTGGTCGCACTGGGCGCCATGGGCACGCTGGACGTGCTGAATTCGGAAGGGGGCTGTCTCATCGCACCGGATCACCCCGGCGGATTCGCCTCCGTCATCAACGCGACACTCGACACCCCACAACGCATCGAGCAACTGGCCCAACAAGCAACCCGTTATGCGGCGACCTGGTCAGCCGATCAAAAAACGGCACTCCTGGTCGATCGATACATCGACCTAGTGACAGAGAAGCGTCAATCTTCTTGTTGAGCAAAGATAAATAGGCAAGCGGGCTGTTTTCGCGTATGATGCTGCGCTATTCCTATCCGGCTCGATAAGCGCGACATCTCAGACGCGCCGATGTCGCGCCATTCCCAGAATCGTCCCTGAACCAAGGGACGCATTCGTTCCACGAGAGCCCTTGAGTATCCATGTCCGAAGAAACCACCTCTATTCTATTTTCTGATCTTGGCCTGTCTGCGCCGCTGTTACGCGCCGTCGAAGAGCTGGGTTATGAAGCTCCCTCCCCCATCCAGGCACAAAGCATCCCCCCCCTCCTCGAAGGCAAGGATGTACTTGGCACGGCGCAAACGGGTACCGGCAAGACCGGCGCGTTTGCCCTGCCACTGCTGAGCCGCATCGATCTGAACCTGCGCGCGCCGCAGCTTCTGGTTCTTGCGCCAACCCGCGAACTGGCCATTCAGGTTGCCGAAGCGATGCAAACCTATGCACGCTATCTGCCGGATTTCCATGTCCTCCCGATCTACGGCGGTCAGGCGATGGAACCCCAACTGCGCGGTCTCAAACTGGGCGTGCACGTCGTCGTCGGCACTCCCGGTCGTATTCAGGATCACCTGAAACGCGGCACGCTCAAGCTGAACCAGTTGCAGGCCGTCGTGCTGGACGAAGCCGACGAAATGCTGCGCATGGGCTTCATCGATGATGTCGATGACATCCTGAGCAAAACCCCGGCCAACCGTCAGGTTGCCCTGTTCTCGGCCACCATGCCGGAGCAGATTCGCCGGATCGCACAGCGCCACCTGCGTTCGCCCGTTGAAATCAGTATCAAATCCAGCACCTCGACCGTCAAGGCGATCAACCAGCGTTACTGGCCCGTCAGCGGAATGCACAAGCTTGATGCACTGACCCGAATCCTCGAAGTCGAAAGCTTCGACGCCGTCATCATTTTCGTGCGGACTAAGATCGCGACCACCGAGTTGGCTGAAAAACTGGAAGCCCGTGGTTACGCAGCCGCCCCGCTGAACGGCGACATGAATCAGGCCCTGCGCGAAAAAGCCATCGACCGGCTCAAGCGCGGTTCGCTCGACATCGTCATTGCGACCGATGTGGCCGCTCGCGGCCTCGATGTGCCACGGATCAGCCATGTCATCAACTATGACATCCCCCTCGACACCGAGTCCTATGTACACCGGGTTGGTCGTACTGGCCGCGCAGGTCGTTCAGGTGAGGCCATTTTGTTCGTCGCACCCCGCGAAAAGCGCATGCTTGGTGCCATCGAACGCGCCACGGGTCAGCTGATCACCCCGATGCGCCTGCCGAGCCAGACGGACATCGCCGATAAGCGCAGTGCAGACTTCAAGAACCAAATCAGCGAAGCCATGGAAGCGCAGGAACTCGGATTTTTCGAGACCCTGATCGAGCAATACCAGTCCGAACACGATGTCGGCCTGGCCGAGATTGCTGCTGCCCTGGCTTACATGGCGCAAAAAGATCGCCCCCTGCTGCCCGCGGAAGTGCCTGAATCACCTAGCCACGCCTTCAGCGATCGCGGCGGCAACGACCGTCCTCGCCGCGACGATAGCCGTCGCGACGAACCGCGTTCACGTCGGGACGATGATGTAACCCGCACCAAGTATCGGATCGAAATCGGTCGCGATCAGGGTGTCGCCCCGAAAAACATCGTCGGTGCACTCGCCAACGAAGCAGGTATAGACAGCAAATATATCGGCGCAATTCGTATTTTCGACCAGTACAGCACTGTCGACCTGCCGGAAGGCATGCCGCCTGAAGTGTTCACACAGTTGAAGCGTCTGCACGTTCTGGGCGTACCGCTTAATATCAGCGAAGCGGGTCCGAGTGATGGCGGTGAAACATCATCACCATCAAGCCGCCCCCCAGCCCGGAAGTTTGCCCCCCGCGGCGGTAACGACTCTTTTGGTGGCAAGCCGCGTCGTCCAAAGCCACGTAGCTAAGCACCATCCGATCACCGGTCAGGGCCCAACGCCCTGACTCAGGTTTAGGATAAACCATGTAAAACACCCCGAATTCGGGGTGTTTTTTTATGCGTCCGTCGGAGGGCGCGTGCCGCCCGCTACCGCCCCTCAGCTCACGTCGAGGGTCAGCAACCGAATGAACTCAGCAGCGCGTCGCGCCTTGGCTCGTGCGGCATCAACCGATTCTGCCAGCGCCAGGGTCACACCCATGCGTCGCTTGCCTGAAATGCTCGGTTTTCCGAATAATCGGACCTGGGTATCGGGCTCGGTCAAAGCCTCGGCAAGACCGCCAATGACGGGCGCATCACTCTCACCATCGAGCAGCAAGGCACAGGAAGCTGCCGCACCTCGAGTTCGTACATTCGGGATGGGCAAACCCAGAATAGCCCGAACATGCAGCGCAAATTCGGACAAATCCTGGGAAATCAGCGTGACAAGCCCCGTATCGTGGGGGCGGGGGGAAACCTCACTGAACCAGACTTCATCGCCACGAACGAACAGTTCGACCCCGAACAGACCATACCCACCCAAGGCATCCACAACTGTGCGCGCGATGGACTCGGCCCCGGCCAATGCGGCTTCGGTCATAGGTTGTGGCTGCCAGCTTTCGCGGTAATCGCCATCAATCTGCACATGACCGATCGGGGGGCACATCGTAATCCCGTTTCGATGCCGGATAGTCAGCAAGGTGATTTCATAGTCGAACATAATCATCGATTCGACAATCACCCGTCCGCCACCGGCACGACCACCACTCTGCGCATACAGCCAGGCGGTATCAACCTGCGCGAGGGTGCGCACCACCGATTGCCCTTTACCGGACGAACTCATCACCGGCTTCACCACACAGGGCAGGCCAATGTGCTCGATGGCCTCGGCAAAATCCGTGGGGGTGTCGGCAAAACGATACTGACTGGTAGGCAACTTCAGCGTTTCGGCCGCTAGGCGACGAATCCCTTCCCGGTTCATCGTCAGCTGCGTCGCACGCGCATTTGGCGTCACGATCCAGCCTTCGGCCTCCAAATCGACCAAAGTTTGGGTCGCAATCGCCTCGATCTCCGGCACAATCAGACGCGGCCGCTCCTGCATGACCAACCGGCGAATCGCTGCACCATCAAGCATGTCGATCACATGGGAACGATGCGCCACCTGCATCGCCGGGGCACCGGCATAGCGATCAACCGCAATCACCTCGATCCCCAAACGCTGGGCCTCAATGGCGACCTCCTTCCCCAATTCGCCGCTACCCAGAAGCATCAGGCGAATCGCCGCGTCACCGCCCGGCGCACCCAGCGCAGCGGCCCGTTGCGCCAATACAGCCGTCAAATCTGCTTGTGTCTTACCCGCATCACTCATAACCACACTGTCCTCTACCGGATTATTCATAGAAGGACGCATGGTCGCTTCCCTGTTTCATTACTGTATTTAACCTGCTGCCAAAGGCTGTGACAAATCCAGATCAACCGCCTGAACGCGTCGCCCTGCAAACACCACCGAGCCCGAATACCGATTTGCACCGGTCTGACTGAACTCAAAACCAAAGGTCCGTACGATCTGCAGCTCGAATGCACGCCGATGTACCAAACGTATCCGCCGCATACCGACCGAATCGTCCAGCAATTGCACTTCAGCCCGGTCGCAAGCCTGCCTCGCCAGCGCCAGTGCGCGGCGGTGGAACTGGTCCTGTTGCCACCAGAATACGGCGATCCCTCCCAGCAGCAGCAAGATCACCACATCATTCACAGCCAAAATACACCATCCTTAATAAGGCAAAATACTGAGCCGCATCATATAACGAACCCGTCGCCGAAATCGGGCAGAAAACCCACCCCGGCCTCCTGCCAGGAAAATAAAACAAGCAATCACCGTCGCGCCTTCGGCATCGCTTGCCTTTGTCATACAAACGAGATAAATTGCACGCCCTTAGCCGGGGTGGCGGAATTGGTAGACGCAGTGGATTCAAAAGCCACTGAACAACTGTGCTTCCAACGAGACTTTCTCTGGCGTAAGACTAAAAAGCCGATGTGGCGGAATTGGTAGACGCAGCAGATTCAAAATCTGCCGAGCTAACACTCGTGTCGGTTCGAGTCCGACCATCGGCACCAAACTATTGAACCCATGCAATTTCAACAAATTGTATGGGTTTTTCTTTTTAAGCCTGCACGGCCGGGTAATGCAGAAGCGGCAGGCCTCTACACCCGTGGCGCACGTGATGGTTTCGCGGAAACAGAGTCCTCCGCCAAATAGTTTTGCAGAGAATTTCTGACCAACCCTGGTCCGTTAGCAACCGCTAGCATCCCACCATACGTCGCGGTCGCTCACACCATCAAGCACGCACGCCCTCACAACATGGGTGGAGAGAAAGGGGTGTAGCCGCCCTAACTAGGGTCCAAACTCTCCCTGTAAGTCGATTCCCTCAAGCTACTCTCTATACATTGGCATGCAACGAGCGTATGCCTCTGGGCCATTATCTTGCCGAGCTAGGAACAGGGAGAAATTATCAGCCCCGACTTTGGCAGAAACGAGCCATTGTCCTGTTAGCCCACTCACATATCAAAAATCGTCAGGTCATCCGACCACGCACTTTGCACCACGCGCACCAATCTTCTGATTCGGACAGGCAGCGCGATGGATTCCACGAAATAATAGTTATCTCAGAAATAAATTACCACCGTGTTAATTAGCCATCTTATTCGAAATACGTAAAAATCCTCTACGTGATTGCCCGTATTTCCTTATGATAGTAGGCGAACTACTCGAGGGCGCAGGGGTGGTGCAGCTACAAGGTAGTTAACACAACCAATAGTGGATATAGCCACATATCCGTTCAATTCTGAGGGAGAAAAAACCTCATGACACGGCAAGATTTCAATGCACGCAAACCAACCACGCTTAGCGTGAGCGAGTGGCTTTCTTTACGGCATTCTTTGTCGATGATACCGATCCATGCATGATCGCCGTACACTCACACCACATACTTCCCAACTATCCAATCAGCCCTGGCTTGGCCTAGAGACCTATGCCGCACAGCGCAGCCACCCCGAACATATTGCCCAGTGCTTGTCAGGTACTACTCTGCTCATCCTGGAGAACACCTCATGCAATACATCAGCCATTCAAACTGTCCAGCGCCGTTTTTTCCATTCCGGACAGGGGCAACCTAGGCAAGTGATTCTGAGCAAGAACACACACTCATCAACCTATCACTCAATTCGTTAAAGCCTATATTCGGGATAGACAGGGTTATAGCCGCCCGCCCTGCCGCATAGAGAAGACGGTCGCGCACAGAATATCGTTTGAACAGCAGGGGATTTCTGACAGGTGCTCAACATGAACGCAATGCAACAACTCCCTCCACACCGGAAGAGTCACGAACAGGCGACGAAATATGGCGCGATCACGTACACCATCGGCAGCCTTGCCGAGCGTTATTTCCTTTCGAGAGAAACCCGCCAAAATGATGCCACTTGGTGGTTTTCAGGATACAGAACTCGCATACACGGGCAGGACGCCGATGAATAGTAAAATCATGGAACGACGACAGCTGATTTATCTGTCATTTCGGGAAGACGACACCGCATCCGAGGTGGAACGCATAGCCTCTTCATTCATGTGGAATGTAAAAGCGGTGCATAACTGCGATCAATTACTCCGGGCATTGAAACTCACGCCGATCAAGGTCGTACTCGTAGATCTGCGCGATGGTTTTTCCAAGCTCAACACCGGCCTGGTACGCGCTATCCAAAAATACCCCCATATCCAGTGGATCGGGTTAATCGAACCTCAGTCGGCCGTCAACCCGGCTTACGCCGCATTTCTCCACTCCTATTTCTTTGATTTTTGTTTTTTGCCACTGGAGTCCCAGCGTTTGTTCTTTTCCCTAGGCCATGCCTGGACCATGGCTCGAGTGGCAAACATTCACATCGACACGATGTCCACCGAGTCCGTCCCGCACAGCGAGGAAGGATTGATCGGCAACAGCCTGGTCATGAAAACGGTGCGTGGCCATTTGAAGCGCTACGCCCAAAATGATCTACCCGTCTTGATTACCGGCCCCACGGGTACCGGAAAGGAGATGGCCGCACGATACCTCCATCAGCACTCCAACCGAAAAGACAAGCCCTTTGTTGCCGTAAACTGCGGCGCACTGACTCAGAGCCTTGTGCAATCAGAATTGTTCGGCCACGAAAAGGGCGCCTTCACCGGGGCACATCAACGCAAGATCGGTCGGGTCGAATCCGCCGATGGCGGCACCTTAATGCTGGACGAAATCGGCGATCTGCCGCTGGAGACACAGGTCAGCCTGTTGCGCTCCCTGCAGGAAGGCGTCATTGAACGGGTTGGCGGTGACAAGAGCATTCCCGTGAATGTCCGGATCGTGGCTGCCACGCACGTAGATCTGGAGCAGTCTGTGGCCAAAGGGCGTTTTCGCGAGGATCTGTATTTTCGCTTGAATGTGCTGCGCCTGGTCATGCCGCCACTCGCCGAACGAGGCTCCGATGTGGTGGATCTCGCACAGTATTTCATTCGCCGGTTCACCCAGGATCTGGGGCTAGAACACAAAGTGCTTTGTCCAGCTGCGCTAGCTGCCCTGTCAGCCTATTCCTGGCCCGGCAACGTTCGGGAACTCATGAACCGACTAAAACGGGCGATCGTCCTCAGCGACCGGCAGGCGATCGGCCCGGACAATCTCGAATTAACGGCCCTGGAACCCACACCGCTACCCAGTCTTGCTCAGACACGGGAAAAAGCCGAGCTCCACGCGTTGTCGCGGGCGCTGGTCACCACCAACAGCAATGTCACTGAGGCTGCAGAGATGTTGGGGATTTCCCGAGTATCAATGCACCGCCTGATCAACAAACATGGTCTGTCTGCCAGCTAAATCAGGACCATGATCCACCGGCGGCAGGCCATTTGCTTTGACATTTTTTTCTCCCGCATGGCGGGATCGTGGGGCAGACACTCTATCGTGGCGCCATACGGCACTGCTTCCCGACCGATCATGCTGACCAAACCGCTGCCGCCCGCGCGCCTTAACCTACCCCGCAGATCCGCGTACTTGCTACCCGGCAGAAAATCCATACAGAGCCCTCCCCCGCCTCCCGGGTCGATACCCACAACTGAACAACGCGTCATAGGACAAAGGGAATCTTAATGCCGAGCGTGAAGTCCGGCGCATCGGGCGTCAATCCCACACCCAAGGTCGTCACCAGCGTGGTTTTCTTATTCAACGCATAGGTCATCCCTAGGTTGAATGTCGCCGCATTCGCATTGCTGCCAATCAATGACTGCCAACTCTGCCCGTCATATTTGATTTTCGCCTGCCGGGATATCTGATCGCTGACGGCCACGGACAGACTAGTCCGGTCATTCAAGGCAAAGGCTAACCCCAAGGCATACGAAAATGACTCGCCCAGCTTGACCCGGCCCGGATTCTGCACGGAGGGATCAATGCCAATGTCACGGAAATGCCGCGAGAGGTATCCCGTATAGCCGAAATTTGCAAAAACCAATGCCGGATCCATCGTCTTAACCATCGACAGGGACACGCCATACCCCCACAGACCGTTACCTGTCGCCTGTTTCGTCGGTACGGAAAACTGTACGAAGGAATTCCCGGAAGCATCTTTCCCCGCGTTGATCGTCTCCCAACTGATGCCATAGGGCGCGCGGCCCGTCGGGGCGATGACGCTCCCGGTCAACACGATATCCGGCCGGCTGTCCGTTTCGGGCAGCAGCCGATAGCTCAGATTCATCGTCGTATCGCCCGGCGTGACCGAACTGCCCTGGGACAACTCGGCATAACTGGCGGCTGATCCACCTGCCCCACCCTTCTGATAGGTGATTTGACGCTGTAGGAACGGGATCGATACCCCGACATTCCAACGGGGCGTCAGACTGTACCGGGCGGCCAAACTATAGGTCAGCGTATCGCTGGCCACTTTGTCCACGGAAATATTGCCGAGAAAAATCGCATCCAGTGCCAAAAATCCGTTCAAGGCCAATTGATTACGATCATAACGGCTGTAGGTCACACCGCCTTCGATCACAAACTGACGGTCGAAAGCCACATGCTCCTGCTGGAGAAAATCATCAATGCTGCGTTTGGTCGCTTTTTCCTTATCGGCCGCAGTATGACCCACACTATCGCTCTCACCGGCCGACGTAGTGCCGTTACCGCTGGCACTACCGGTAGTCGAACCACCCGCTGGTTCCTGCACGGCCTGGGTTGTCTTGCCATCTGGCTCGACACCTGCCGCCTTCAATTTAGCCTGCACCGCAAGCAACCGGGCATCCACTTCCCTCAGACGTCGCACCTCGCTGATGTAGCTTTGCTTCAGTGTTTCAAGCTCAGCCCTCATGGCCTTGAGATCGTCAGCCTCGTTCGCCTGCGCGACGACCGGCACGCAAATCGAACCCATACCAACCAAAACCGCCAACGCAACGCTACTACCCACCAGCATCCGGTGACCATTTTCCTTTTTCATGATTATTCCTTATATTTTTTATGTTTTTTATGGCGTTCTATATTGTTGGATCAGCTGAACACCACCCCACTCACTCGCCCTGATCCAATCACCTTTCGATGCGTAAAAAACCCGCACCAAAAACGAAATAAAACCGGCATAAATCACATGCCACGCAATGTCGCCAATGCCATACCGACCTGCTGCTTCAAGTCTGTGCCTGACAATCCTGCTACCTGGTTGACGCCAACCATCAGTCGCAACTGATTCTGAATCTGCTGCTGATCACCGGAGAGTTGGATGAGTTGCGTGGCATTGCTCCCTCCGCCGACCATCTGCTGGACGGTCGAGTTACCCAACTGCAAGGTGACGCCCGCCTGATTGCCTCCGGTAATTCCGGCACGCACCGTGGCACCACCTTGGCTGGTAGCCACTTGAGACAGCCCATTACCACCGGTGGTGGTTCCAGCCGATGAATACGGCTGTACGGATACCTGAAACTGATTGGTAGCCTGGTTGTCATTACCTGCCACCTGGATCTGCTGTCGCACGCCACGGGTATCCTGTGCCGATCCATCCTGAACGATGCCATTGGCGGCAATCTGTGTGGGCGTCCCCATGATGGTCACTGTCGGTTGAAAACTCACCGTGGGGACACCCCGTGATCGATCAATACCCAGCGTCATCCCCGCATTCATCGTTCCACCGGCTGTCTGCCACTGAGAAACCATTTCCACGCCGAAGAAGACGACCTGTTGATTGTTCGGCAAAAACTTGCCGCGCATCACCGATAGCTCGGGGTCAGTCAGTGAAACGATGAATGATTTTTTATCCATCTGCGGCCCCGCACCGGGCACAGGCGCGGCCGATGCCAGCCCCGCAAACAGGACACAGGCCACAAGCACGCTACCCGCGATCCAGGTCACATCCCGAACCAATTCCTTTGAGTCCCGCTTCAACGGGGAAGAATCAAAACCGATACTGGGATATATATTCATGACTGACTTCTCCATGAGAGGAACGTGCCTATAAAAACAACAGCACCGCCTGCGCGCCGAGTAACCGGACGGCTAAAACAGGTCGGCATGGGTAAATCCAAAATCCAGCAACTCGGCCTTGGGCACCCCACCCGAGCGTTGCTGCAAGGATTTCGCACTGGGGATATCGGTCGAATCCAGTAATGCGGTGTGGCGGTCGAAACCGGGGCCAATGACGGCGAAAATGGTCCGCGACGGCCAACTCGCCAGAAACTTGGCCAAGGGATAGCGTCGATTACCCAGGGCGGGATCGGCAATGTGCACATAGCCATCGCTGACGCTTTTCAGTACAACGAAATGGTTATAACCATTCACGTTCATCAGAACGATCGTGGGGACATGGATCGAGCCCAGTCGCTCCAGGTCGATGCGATAACCTCGACCTCGATAACCCAACTGGGCCAGGTACTCTTTCATGTCCAGCAGGGAAAAACCGTGTGTCCGCACCAGCTCTGGGTTGGCGACGCCCATCATGCCGGAAAGCACCGTCTCCTCGCCGATACGCACCCCATATCCATACCGTAGAATCGTCGCCAACGCCGCGGCCCCACAGGAAAAATCGTATTGTTGACGGACCACATTCAGGTAGCGACGCTCCTGCATGCTGATGACAGGCTTTGTGAGAATCGCACCATTCGGAAGAATGTTCCCGAACCGGACTTCGGCGGCCTGAGAACGTGCCCCGGCAACCATATCGAGCGACAGCAATACGACAAACACCCAAAACAGGGCCCAGCCACCACAGAATCGGTGCCTTATGCCATCGCTCATTTTCAATGGGAGATACATCGCACCGTGCTCCTGAAGAACAACTCAAGTTCAAGAATGGAAGAGGAAGAAGGCTTGTCTTTCCAGACAACCAGATTTGTCTGGAAAGACGGGGTAACGACATGCGCACCCCGCCCGACGGGATCAATCAGGAAACCTGATTATTAACCGCCAACCTTGCCGCAGCTCACGCAGGAAACGGCCATCGACAGGCTGTTGCTCTGCAGGTTGCCGGTGCCGGCTGCCACGTTGACGCCGATGTTGCCGGAGGCCTTGGAGAAGGCGTCGCCACTCAACGATGCGTCATTCACGGCATTGACAACGACGTACCTGGTTGTCGCTACCTGACCGCTCATGACAGTACTCAAACCGATCGACCCTTGCTCCTTGAAGCCCAGGCTACCGCTCTCGGAGCCGGTTGATTTCATATCATGGGTGCCAAACGCTAACGCGCCGCCATCACCATTCAGATCAGATCCCCCTTGCGTGGCTGTATCCAGATCGATATGACCCGTTACGCTACCGTTGGGATGGCTGGCGCCGCTCCAGGTATCCGGATACACATTGCCGATCTGATCCATCTGACCCGTCGTGGTCGAGGCAGTACGGCCTTGATAGGAGCCGCTGCCACTGCCCGCATACGAACCCTTGCTGCTACCGCGCAGGGTGACACTGACCAGATCGGTGTACTTCTCGGTACGCCCTTCGTTGCGGATGCTGTTACCCGCGGAAATC
>JAGXHU010000055.1 GCA_024636015.1 Halothiobacillus sp. | reverse complement strand
GCAAATACGAGTTGAGATATTTCGGGGTATATTGCTCCTACCGAAAGCAGGTGTACTGCGCCAAAATAACTGCCAACATAACTCACATATTCATGCAGCCCTGGGTTGTCGGTGAGGACTGTTGGGCTCGCTAACATGGCCAGTGAGATGCACAGCAATGCATCTGTAACCAGGCCGATGTCTCGTGTCCACAGCAGTATCTGCCGGAACCTGGGGTAGCCAGCTCGCTTTGCAAACCAGTTCTTCTGTTTTTGTCGCCAGAGATCATCCATGAGCCTGTACCTTCCACTTGGTTAATATTTTACTTCATCTCACCTCAAGGCCTTAGTTGAGGTATTTCACAATGGGCTCTATGAAGAAATTGAAAACACACCTTTGACCTGTCTGAATGTCCCTGGGTTCCCCTTGATATTGTGGACACTTCGATAGAAGTCAAAATCGGAGGAAATCGTTAACAGATGGGAGGCAAACCATTATGTCCGCTTAGATAACAAGCACAAATCTGCGTAGTGATGCTGAAGGGGGACGTCCACCATGTTCATAAGCCGTTTCGAACGTCTTTCTGACCAACTTGGCGTTCAAAATTCTCATGATGGGAAAGTGTAGCGCAAAGGCAATGAAGGGAAATTCATTGCCTGTCTGCGATTGGTTTTTGGTGGGATTACGGTGTATGCAGGTTTTCAACAATCGCATTGCCGCCATCGACGATGATGGTGGTGCCCGTGATGTAGCTGGCGCTTGCCGATGCGAGAAAGGCCACGGCGGCCGCAACTTCTGCGGGGCGGCCTGCTCGTCCGATGGGTGAGCTGTTGCCCGCAAGAATTTCTTCCTCTGTGCTCGACGCGGTTTGGATCCAGCCGGGGGCCACGCAATTGGCGGTGATGCCGGACTTGGCGGTTTCAAGCGCAAGACTTTGGGTCATGCCGACCATGCCGGCTTTGGATGCAGCATAGGCCGCTTCGCCTGCGTTGGCCCCCGTTGTGCCCGTGGTGGATGAGATGTTCACGATCCGCCCATACCTGCGTTTCAACATCCCGGGCAGCACACCACGCGTCATCAGGAAGGCGGTTGTCAGATTTCTGTTGAGCGACAGCATCCAATCGTTGAGCGTCATGTTGACGATTTCCGCGAAGGGTTCCGGGCTTCCCAATTGCGACATGCCCGCATTGTTCACCAGAACGTCAATCCGGCCATGTTGGGCCTCGGCTTCGGCGCAGAGACGCTGGGCCTCTACCTCGACAGTGAGGTCAGCGACAAACCCATGCGCCGAGATTCCCGCCTGATGCAGTTCTTCCACGCGGTCGAAAATTCGGTTGCTTGTGGCGCAGATGAGTATGGTCATCCCGCTTTGCCCCAGTTCGCGGGCAATCGCGAAGCCAATGCCGTCGGCACTGCCCGCACCCGTAATCAGGGCAACCGGTTTGTCGGGAAGCGTCATTTTCGTACCTGGGTGTTCATGCAAGCCTACGTCTATATTAAGTTGGGGTCAGGTCTTGCTTTGCCCCTACTCGCCCTATGTGGGTAAAGCGCGACCCGCTGTTTCGTTGACTCATATCAAGACGCAAGAAACGGTGGCGTCTCACTGCTTCTTCGCCACTACCCGGCCCTCGGGGTTGATATAGATCCGGTAGCGATTGCCATCCTTGCACACGGCGATGTTGTCGTCTTTGCCCTGGGGAATCACGCTGACCACCTGACCGCAGGACAAGCCCAGCAGGGCGATGACCGACGTCAAATCCTTGCGCAACGCGACATTATCGGCGGCAAGTACGGGCTCCGCGCACAGACAAATCATCGCGCCGAACACCAACTGCTTGATCATTCGATTGCTCACAGTACGGCTCCTTAAGTTCTGCTTGAGAGATTTGAAAATTTCTTCGGATCGGCGAGGACACTCCAGATCGCCTCGCGTGAATTCAGAATGTCCTTTGCCAAAGGCGGATCACCGTTCTGTATCAGCGCAAGCACCTTCATGATCAACATATCGTAGGGCTGCCGCAACTGCGCCAAGGTGGTGCTGGCGCGCCCCTGATAATAAGCCCGAAATTTATCCAGCAGGTCGTTCACCTGATTTTTAAGCGCCAGCTTGGTGAATACGCCAAGGGCGCTGGTTTCTCGAAGTCGCGTTTCCAGTGAATTCAGATCCAAGGCCGGCGCGACCTTGCCCCCGCCCTGAGCGACTGCCGTCTTGGTGGGGGCCGGGGGAGAAGAAACCGTCGGAGTAGGCGTAGGAACGGTCGGATGAGGCGCTGAGGGCTTGGCTATGGCCGCCGCGGTCTTGTCCGCATGACTGGTTTTTTGCACAGCGACCGGAGTGGGTCGCACCGCCGTTTTTTGAACGGGTGCGGCCGAAACAGGTGTGGACGGATGCGCATCGGCGACCGGCACCCGTTTTGATTTTGCTTGAGCGGGCGTCTCGTCTTTAACCGGATTTTTAATGGCCGTCGTCTCGACAACCGGAGCACGTCCCTTGGCGGAAGCCTGAACGGTCGGTGATGATTCGACCGATTCAGCGGGCGCAGCGGGTTTGGGTGCCGCCAAGGCAGGGGCCGTCACGTGCGCCACCTCATCAGGTGGGGCCGACGACTGCCAAAACGCACAACCACCCAACGGAAGGACGCCAAGAACGCCGACGACAAACGCCACCGGCTTCAACGATCTCCTCGCAAATGTCACGATGAACATGCCACTCATAACGCTGATGCCCCTCTGACCCAAGAAAAAAGTGGAACCTGAACAACCCTAGGCATATCAAGGTACACGACTCATCTGTTTTATTTTACGCGCATATCCGCCACCGCTTCGTCTGCTGACGGGCACACCCGACGGCCTCAGTATTACACCAACCGTTCTCCCCCATCCAAAACGATCGTGTAGCGGTCAACTCAACCGGACAGAAAGTTAAGATTTTTTTCGGCAGCAATGGGGGCTGAACAGGAAACGGGTACAAAAATATCTGTCGGTTCAACGCACGACCCTATGCATTCCAGGCTCATCGCGGCATTCGTGGCGGGGTGTCTAACCGTGCTCATCCAATGGCGAAGCTGACGACTTGTGGCCCAGGACGAAATACGCACCCACTTCCGCATTGATGCTGTCCGTTACGGATGGCGATTGGATTGCGGCAATGTACTCATCACGCAAATCACATAAGGGATTTATGTCGCTCGGCGTAATGCCGTAGAGCTTATTTTTCACCGCCATTTCGGTGAAGGTCTCTAATCGACCGGCAGTGACAAATGCGGCCGTTGACTCTGCCACCACCGCTGGTCGCACAAACCCGGCAGCAGCAAGCACTGCCCGGCAGCGTTCGGGCGAGCCCGTTTCTGGGCCAACCACGGCCACTCGGATGCCATGCCGCGCGGCGATAACTCGAAGTAGATGGCCTGTCGCATAGGAGTGTTCCGCCCAACAGTTGAATGCCAGTCGCCCACCTGGTCGAAGCAACGAGTGCCATAACCTCAATGCGGCCGGAACATCAGACATGTAGGGCAAAGCATTGCCGCAAAGAATCAGGTCGAAGCTGCCAGGGGCGTAATCCAACGTTTCGGCGTCCGCCTGTATGAATTCGACGTTTTTAACGCCCCCGGCCTCAATAGCTTTTGTGGCCTGATCCAGCATACCCGCAGAGAAATCAACGCCAACTACCCTACCGCCCTCGCCGACTAATCGGGCAGTCAAGATAGCCACAAAACCTGTCCCTGTTGCGATATCCAACACCCGCTCGCCAATCCGTGGGGCCGCAAGCTGAACCAGTCTGGCGGCCAGTCGAGCTTGATGCTCACCTCGGCTTATAGTCGGTACGTGCGTCAAAATGCGCTGCAATTGCCCGTTTGTAGTCATCCAGATCTATCTGTGAAACCACGCTACGCCTCCTGCTTTTCAGCCTGGGGATAAACGACTGGGTTCTACCCAGATATCACCAATACTCAAAGAAGCCCATGAATTCCACACCGAGCCAAAACAGTTAAAAAAGTTACCGATGACCCAGATTCCCACTAAGGGTGTTGTTAACATTTACCATCGGCTAGAAGCAGACCATTGAATCAAAAGTCACGGGGTGCTTTCCACGAGTGGCTTCACACAAGGGATCGCCAAGACGGTCAATCTTTTCCTTGCGAGTCTCAGCAGCAAACGGATTATGCTTGATGGCGCAGAGTCATTTCATGTAGTCTGGCTATGTGTAGTGGCAGCCAGCAAATTGTATTTTCGCAGCTCAAGATGGGGAGAGATTCCCGCCATGCATTAAGTGTGATAAATCGAAATACGCTAAACCAGCCCCAGACTTTAAAACGGAAAATTCAAAAATGAAAAAAAGCATTGTGTATCAGGCAGTTATATTAGCGATTGGGGTGACCTAACTCAGTGGCTGCGGTGGTGGAAGTAGCTCAGGAAGCGCCAACAGCACCTCGAGTTCAACAACGATTAACGGCACGGTAACGGACGCCCCGATTACTGGCGCCCAAGTCTGCCTCATGGATGGATCAACCTCTGTAGCATGCACAAAGAGTGATGCAACATCTGCGGCATATTCTCTGACCTTCGATAATTCAAAGGTAGCCTCAGGTGACTTGCTCAGAATTGTTGCCACCAAAGGTAACATTACACTAGTAAGCGCCATTGGCAAGCTGGCAGCAGTTCAAGCAGCTAGTAAACAAGACATTACACATATTACAACGGCACAATTCTTAATTGCCCAAAAGAATGCGGGTACGGGCACGGATAACATCGACCCGAATCAACTGCCGTCCAGCACAGACCCTGCGGTTCTGGCTTTATCAACGTACGTTCAGTCCATTGTTGACCCGTGCCTGAGCAACCCAACTTCATGTCAGCCAACCTTGACCACAGCAACGAGTCTAAACACTGCACCCACACCCACTACTCAAGATGTTGTGAGCTCCATTGCAGGCAAAACAATTGGAAACACGGATAGTGCTGGAAGCACTGTCCTAAAGATAAACAAAGACACTAACCAGACTTACAGCCTCTACCAATACAACAATGATAAAACCTACACCACGCAAACAGGCACCTGGTCCGTAAGCACTGATAGCAATAACCTTCCCGTAATCACTTTGACCGTTTCTAACGAAACCGGCACTGCGCCTATCGGTAATACAATCATTCATGTCAGCAGCCTGCAGCCAGGGGATACCGCGAGCACAGTAGGAGCCGTATTCATCGGTACGGTCAACAGTAAGAACGTGCCGATGGCATTCTTCGCCTCAGTCCCGTTAACTACTACCGATCTGTCTGGAAAGACGCTGACCGTACCGGACTCTGGTACCAGTAACCACAACATTGTGTTCAACGCGGGTGGAACCGGGACTGATCACACGCCAACTTGTGGCGGCACTGCAGGTGTTGCTTTTAACTGGACCATAGACACTGCCGGCTCTCTGGTACTGGACGAGTCTGCTAGCTGCACCGGTGAAAAGTTCAATATCAGCCTGTTGAATAAGAGCATCAGTCACACATATTGGATGACGTCCTACTCCCTGAAAGGCACTACACTTGATGGAACAATGGGATCTTACCCATTTAGCTACTAAATTCCCTCCTGAAAATCCTCATAAACCCCTGATATATCAGGGTTTTTTTACGGTCTCTAACACATGAATCGCCACCTATTCTCTAGACACTTCCCACCCATCGCGCGCCCACTCACCCCGGCGAAATGCTTCGGGACGAATTTCTCGTGCCCATGAAGCTCAGTCAGCGTGACCTAGTTACCGCGATTCATGTGCTCTATCAACGGATCAACGAGCTCGTGAATCAGAAACGGGGTATCACCCCGAGCACCGCACTGCGATTGGCCAGGTTCTGTGGTGTATCTGCCGATTTCTGGCTGAATCTGCAAACTCGCTGTGACCTGTTCAAGGCGCGATCCGTCGAAGCCGAAGAGATACAAGCCATCGAAGAATTCCATCATCAAAGAACAGCCTGAGGTTCCAAAGAAGGTCTGAATAGATCCATTTTTGATTTTCCAGACGGCGCAAACCAAAACGGATTCAAGCCATCTTCAAACCCCATTCAACCGCGCTTCGATTTGCTTGGCAGCTGCTTGCAGGCTGGTGACCCATTCGTTCTGGCGCCGCTCGATGGGGCTGGAAATCGATAACCCCGCCACAGGGACGCCATCCATATCCCTTACCAGTACGCCAATACAGCCGACGCCGACTTCGGCCTCTTCGTTGTCGAAGGCTACGCCGGTGCGGGATGCATCGAGGCAGGTTTTGATCAGGGTGTCGGTATTGCGGATGGTATTGACGGTCATCGCCAGCAGGCCGGTGCGTTCGGCGTAGCGGATGATGGCGGGTTCGCCTTCCGCACCCAGCAGGATCTTGCCGACCGAAGTCACGTGCAGGGGCGCGCGCGTGCCGATGACCTGTTCCACGCGCATCATGCGATTGGGTACCGACCGTTCCACGTACACCACGTCATCGCCTTCGCGCACGGTGAGGTTGACGCTTTCGCCCAGTTCGTCGCGCAGGGCATCGAGTACCGGCAGGGCAATTTCTCGCCAGCGCGGGGCGGGACGAGCCCGGGCCGCCAAACGTACCAATGCGGTGCCCAGTGCATAGCCATCTGGATGCTTGGCCACCCAGTGATGCTCTGACAACGCCGCCAGAATGCGGTGCGCCGTGGACACATGCAGGCCACATTCCGCCGCCAGCACTTTAAGCGTGACCGGGTGCGGGTAACGCGCCAATGCCTGCATGAGGCATACACCTCGGTCGATTACCTGGATGCCGCTGGTCCGTTCCGCAGTCTCAGTCATGGGTTTCATCCTTCTTCAAAAACAGGCCGAGTTAACTTTTCACATTGTGAAAACGATTTTGCATTGAGAAATTATGAAAGCTGGTTAAAGTCTGCGTCAAGGTAAATATCTTCACCCATCATCGGCTAGTAGGAACACCATCATGAGCAATCCGACATTCACGCAAGGCATTCAATACTTCAACCCCGCATGGCCCGGGTTCGACGAGCTCGGCAAAACGCCGGCCGTCCCCGAAGGCGCCACGGCCATTGCGGATGTCGGCAGCGATGCGGCTGCGTTCCAGACTCTGCTCACCGCCGATGCGCTGCGCTACCTCACCCTGCAGGTCACGGGCTCGAAGAGCTCTGGTCACCCGGGCGGTTATGCCTCATCGGCCGATATCCATGCGGCACTGATGCTGTTGGGCCACAAGAATATGGTTACCGAAGTCGGCCACCACGCGCCGGGCTTTTACAGTGCGATGTTCCTGGATCGTTCGCTGGAGCAGATGGGCATCCATACGGTTGAAGAAATGCGGGCGCGTTACCGTGAGAAGCATGGTCTGCTCGGCCACCTCTCCGGCGCGATTCCCGGCTTGCTGGCTCCGGCTGGCCCGCTGGGTCAAGGCCAGCACTTCGCGATGGCGGGTGCTTACCTGCACCGCGACAAGCTCTTCCCGGTCACCATCGGTGACGGCGGCATGGGCGAGCCGTACATCCTGAACTCGATGCTGCATTTCAATACGGCCTTCCCGGACATCACCAACTTCCTGCCGATTCTGATCTGGAACGGCTACAGCCAGGAACACCACTCCATGTGTTCGCTGTGGACCAACGAGCGCATGAAGACCTACTGGCACGGGCATGGCTTCCAGGAAGTCATTCTCCTCAATGCCAAGGATTACGACGATGCCGGGCAGGAAGGCGAATACGTCGATTCGACCCTGTTCTCGCCCAAAGCCCGTTTGGCCTTCGGCAAAGCGGTACTCGCAGCCACCGATAAAGCCGCGAAATCAGCACTGGGCGGCACGCTCACCGCGCTGATCATCAAGCAGATCAAGGGTGCAGGCGTCCATGCGCACGGCGCCAAGTCGCACAACCTGTATCCGGCCGACACGCTCGACAAGCCGCACATGATCGAGGCGCTGAAAACCCGTGCGCTGGCGCCTGAAGCCTGGGCACTCGTACGCAGCAACCTCGTTCGCGCAGGTGGCGGTCCGGCTGTTCAGACGGCCGTTACCGAGCACGAACTGCCGCTGGCCGATCTCGGCGCCCTGCCCCTGCAGAACTTCGCTGTCGGCGAATCGCAGGTTCCGGCCACCGTGTTTGGTGCCTTGGTCGCCTATGTTGGCCAGAAAGATGCGCGCTTCATCGTGACTAATGCCGACGGCAACGAAGCCTCGGCCATGAAGAACATCAATGATGCGCTGAAGATTCGTCACCCCACGACCGACCCGCTCTACAACCAGACACCCACCGGCCGTGTGTACGAGCCGCTGAACGAAGACGCTTGCGCCGGTCTGGCCGCTGGTTTGGCGCTGTTCGGTTCCCGTGCCATCTGGCTGTCGTATGAAAGCTTCGCCATCAATGGCTGGCCGATCGTGCAGACCGTTGCCCAGGCCATGGCCGAACTGCGCCGCAAGACGCCGTCGATGGTCAGCATGTTCACCGCCGGTGCGCTGGAACAGGGTCGTAACGGCTGGACGCACCAGCGTCCGGAAATCGAAGGCCATTTCGCCGCGATGATGAAGAACGGCAACAGCTTCCTGCTGTACCCGGCCGACGCCAACATGATTCAGGCCGCATACGCCTGGGCCTTGGGCAGCTTCAACAAGTGCATCACCATCGTGGCTTCTAAAACGGCGCTGCCGATCTACACCACGCCCGAGCAGGCCAAAACCGCCATCGAGAAGGGTGCCGTAACGCTGTATGAAAGCGCCACTGGCGACAAAACTGTGGTGCTCGCCGCGACGGGCGACATGGTCTTCCTGCCGGTGTTTGAAGCAAAAGATAAACTGGAAGCTGAAGGTTATTGTGTACATATTGTCGCGGTGGTTAATCCGCGGCGCCTATACCGTCCTACTGATGTT